>PAOW01000022.1 GCA_002710015.1 Methanobacteriota archaeon
GGATTCTTTTCTTTATCAGCCTGAACGTGTAGTCTAAGTGCACGCTCAAGTTTGTCTTTTACTTCAGCAGGTGTCATTCCTTTCTGCTTCAGATTGCCTTTCTTGAGCTTGAGAACAAGACGGCGTTGGGCAACGTCAGTGTCTATGTCTGCAATATTCACGGTAGTTGTAATCTCAATAGCTGCTGCAAGCTTTTTGGCAGCGGTTGCTGACTCTTTATTATCACCAGACAATCGTATTGTCATTGTAGGTGTGTTTGGGACCTTTCTAGCATCAACAATCTCAATGATTCTTGGCAGTCCTTGGGTTACGTTAACAGTAGCAACACCCGCATAGTGGAATGTTCTCATTGTCATCTGTGTTCCTGGTTCACCAATTGATTGCGCTGTAATGATTCCAGCTGCTTCGTATGGATCGATCATTGCCATGTGTTGGGCTCTATGGGCTTCATCCACTAATTTCTCAGCTTTCTTTGCTGTCAACTTGTCAATATCCCGATTGTGAACTGCTTCAGTTAAGTCATGTATAGTCTGCTGGGAAAACTTTGCACCGGCCTTTTCCGCAGCTTTTGAAATAGCGATAAAGACTGGAGTTTCTGATAATTCGTCATTGTATGCTTTTGGAATGCCATCTTCCCCTAGATCTGGCTCATAGGCCTCTAATGCCTGAACTGTCTTTGCAGTTCTTCTACGCCTGATTCCCCTTCGCAGTCTTACGCTTGTTTGTATTGATCCATCTCCAATTTGATTCTTGGTTGGTGATGCTGCACCTTGTATGATTCCGTGGACTCTTGACGCTGTCTCAGAGTCTGTTTCACAGATTTTTGCGATCTCTTGCAGTGTTAGAATCTTAACGTCATCCCATTTTCTGTCATCGGCTAATTTGTGAGCAAATTCTTCGCTGACTAACATATCCATTAACTTCTTTTTTGTTGCGCTCTTAACTACCATCAGAGATCACCTCCTGCCATTGCTTCTGAGTCTCCTTCATCATATCCGAGATCGAAAACCTTGTCATCGCTATCTTTGTATCCGTCTTCTGTAACCTTTGTTGGTCCGTCTGTGCCCAGTGCTTCATCAACAATAACATCAATGTTGAATGGCTTACCGTGAACACCACGACTTGGGTCAATTCCGTCCTCACCATATGAAAACTGAATAATCCTATCAGCCGTATTTCTGACCGACAAGTTCTGGTCAGGGAATACTTTCAAATCATCCATTGCATTGATTAATCTTCTCTGCATATATCCTGACTTGCTAGTTCTTACCGCTGTATCAACCAATGATTCTCTTCCGGAAACGGACAACATGAAGAATTCAGTAGGTTCTAATCCTCTCTTGAAAGATGAGGAAATGAATCCTTTTTCAGCTGCACCGAGTCCTCCTCGCTTGAAGTGTGGTAGAACTCTCTGATGATATCCTCTTTCGAGTCTTGCACCACGAACTTTAGCTTGACCAATACTTCCTGCCATCATAGTTAGGTTGTCCATTGAACCTCGAGCACCAGAAATTGCCATTCCAACCGCAGCGTTAGAATTACCACTTTGGTTGAGTTCTTCTTTAGCTACGTCTCCAGCTGCTTGCTTTCCAAGGTCTAAAATAACCATGATATTCTCTTCAAGAGTTTCTTTGGGAGTGCGTCCGGGCCGAGTTTCATAGCCTCGGCCATCTTTACCGAATTTAGCCAACTCTGCTTGAACTTCTTCACGTGCCTCTTGATTGTGTTGTTCAATAGATTCTAGAGCTTCGCTTGATAGATCTTCATCATCAATACCTGTTGTGAATCCTAGAGATGTGCATGCTCCAATAGAGAGTCTAGTGAACTCGTCTAAGAAACGTGCACCCTCACTGGGACCATTAGTCTGGACAATGGCATCTAGTAATCTGCCATCCTCTGCACCAATTGCTCTCTTGTCAAGAGTTCCAGAAACCTGTCCATTCTTGACAACGACATCGTCGTTCGACCTACTCCTAAATCTCAAATGTATGTTATTTGGAATAATTACAGAGACTATATCCTCACCATTGAAGAATTCTCCTTGCTTGTCCTTACGAACCTTTGGTAGCTCTCCAGTATATCCTATGTTGCCTAACATTTCCAGACCATGAGCCTTTGAAATTCTTGTATCTGGTCTAGATAGCAGATAAGCGCCTGAGATGTGATCATGTATTCCACCTATTACTGCGCCACCATATCTTGGAGTCAGTATGTGTTCTTGGACACGCATCAGGATTTTTGCCTCCGCTCTCGCTTCCTCACCTTGTATGACGTGAAGGTTCATTTCGTCTCCATCGAAATCAGCGTTGTAAGGTGTACACACTGCTAGATTGAATCTGAATGTATGTCCTTCCATAACTCTAACTTCGTGGACCATCATTGACATTCTGTGTAGAGAAGGTTGTCTGTTGAAGATTACAACGTCACCATCGATAAGATGCCTTTCAACTAGCAAACCAGGTTTTGGGTTGCCATTGATGTCAACTGTGGATAGTCTATCCTCAACTCTTGTTCTTTCTCCCCACTCATTATCAGGACTACCACAGTGTGGACATGTTACCTGAAGGTTTTCTGGGAACGGTGTGTCTGGGTTTGCAAGCTCGTACTTCCACCTGTGATGAAGTATAGCTCTTGGATCATCATCAGGTAGAGGGTTTCCATCTTGATCTTCCCCACGAAGGTTTGCAATTGTTGCACTCTCATCGATTGCATATGTTACCAACTCGTCTGCGCCGGCAATTGCTTCTTCCTTAGATACAAATTTCTTGACAACTAAACCTGGTAGGAAATTTGGAGCTGGCAAGACACTATGCAGGTCAAGCCTAGCCGTTGTTTCTTCCATACACTCAGGATTGTGACAGCGGAACCCAGCGTTTATCAATCGACTTCGTTGATTAATTCTAATTCTTTGTCGGTTATTTCTAATCACGTAATTTACACCGGGATGTACATCAGGACCTCGCAAAATCATTCTCCGCATTTGTTCTCGATTTCGAGTTGTAACTCTGATTGGAACTGTCAATTCTTTTGCAACTTTCTTTGGAACGCCTACTTCATTTACTCCAAGGTAGGGATCTGGGGAAATTACTGATCGTGCACAAAAGTTGACACGCTTACCAGAAAGGTTGGAACGGAATCTTCCTTCTTTACCCTTCAATCTCTGAGTCAGAGTCTTCAGAGTTCTACCAGATCGGTGTCTAGCTGGCGGAATTCCACTTGTTTGGTTGTCAAAGTATGTAGTGACGTGATATTGAAGTAGTTCCCATAGATCTTCAACAATCAATTGAGGTGCTCCAGTATCACGGTTTTCCCTCAGACGTTGGTTTATTCTCAAAACGTCAACTAATTTGTGTGTAAGGTCGTCTTCAGACCTATCTCCTGAATCTAGTGTAATTGATGGTCTAACCGTGATTGGAGGAACAGGTAGAACCTTCAGAATAATCCATTCAGGTCTGTTTTGCTTGTCCATTCCAAGGAAGATTAGGTGCTCCTCGGGAATTCCTTGAAGCCATTCTCTTACGTCTCGAGCGTTCAATTTCTTGTCTGTCTCCTTTCCACCTTGATCTTGCTTTCTTTCTTTGAAGGTAGTTGGCTTGTCGAGAACAATTTTTCCTTGCTGCGCACCGCAGTGCATGCAAACTACTCGCTTGGCTTCGGATGTTTTCTTTTCAATTTCTTTTATGATTTTAGCAAACTCTGTTGAACCAACACCGTGTTTTATGATGATATCTCTAACTCTATCTCGATAATAATCCTGCTCAGATAATTGATCGTTTGAAGGGTGAGATCCTTCAGCACTGTGTAACAGTATCTTACTGCAGGTGTTACAAGTTGCCTTTAGAGCGGTTTTTATCAAATTTACAAACCCGATGTGTATAACTGGTAGTTCAAGCTTGATGTGTCCAAAATGACCTGGGCTATCATCATACTTGCAGTTATCAGTTGGACAAACCAAACCAGGTTCGATAACACCCATGTGGGGATCCATCAAACCTTGTCGAAATGCGTGTCCGTCATCTTTGTAAGTATCTGCTGTCTTAACCTCGACCGAAGACATCTTTCGAATTTCTTCAGGGTCCATCAGACTGAAACGAATTCCTGCGATTCTCTTTGGAATCATTGTTGTGCTGTTTTGACTCATCTTCTATCCTCCAGTTCTAATCTCATTGCTACCCCGAGACTTTTCATCTCATCAAGTAGCAACTTGAATGCATATGATGTTTGAACCTTGTAAACTTCTGCTCCGTCTCCATGTATCGGTGATACGAATGTTCTTCTCTTGGGGTCATACCATGCTATGTGACCAGATTGTGCACATACGAATAGATCTATTCCATCAGATTCGTCCAATAATCTGTCTTTGATAACCATTGAAGCACCGTGCGCAATCAAACAGTCTCTCTCCATTTCTCCGAATCTTAAACCACCTTGTCTCGCTCTTCCTTCTGTTGGTTGTCGAGTCAAAATCTGAACTCTACCTCTACTTCTAGCATGTATCTTACCTGAAACCATGTGGTGCAATTTCTGATAATAGATGCATCCTACAAATATTTCAGCGGGGTATGTTTCACCTGTTTCGCCGTTGACCATGATTTCTCTACCTGTATGATTGTAACCATTTCTTACTAGGCTGTCACGCAGACTTCCTTCTTTTTCTCCTCTAAAGGCAGTTCCGTCTATTCTGCGTCCTTCTAAAGAACCGACTTTTCCTCCAATCATTTCCAATACGTGGGCTACTGTCATTCTCGAAGGAATAGCGTGTGGATTAATGATTAGGTCTGGAACTATACCGTCCCTAGTGAAAGGCATGTCTTCCTCATCAACAAGCCTACCTATGACACCTTTTTGTCCGTGCCTTGATGCAAACTTATCTCCGACTTCTGGAACTTTGTGCGACCTTACCATACATCTTACCAGTCTGCCAGAATCTAAGGATTCGGTTACGTAGACATTGTCTACCCATCCTTTTTCACCATGGCGAACAGGCATCGAAGATTCTCTTCTTTCTTGAGCTTGCAAGAATGCTCCAGCACCGGTTTCTTCTAGGAATCTCGGTGGGCTAGTCTTTCCGACTAATACATCTCCTCCCTCTAGATATTTTTCAGGATGGGGAAGACCATCGCCTTCCAAGTGGTCATAAGAACCAACTGGCTTCAATCCCTTTACTTCCTCAAGACCAGTTCCTGGAATTTCTATTTCTTCTACCTGGCCACCTGGGAATCTTCTTCTTTCTGCATTGTAGGTTCTGTTGAATGTCGACCTACCAAGCGCTCTCTGAACGCTTGACCTGTTCATTATTACAGCGTCTTGCATGTTGTATCCATGCAAGCTCATTACAGCGACAATAAAGTTTTGACCGCCCGGTCTATCATCAAAGTTTGTTGTATCCATTGCCTGTGTGTGGGTTATGGATCTTTGTGGATAATGTAAAACGTGCAATCTTGTGTCTGGGCGTAGTCTATAATTAGAACTCGGCAATCCTAGTGATTGCTTGACCATTGCAGTTCCTCCCGTAACTCTTGGAGTAGAGTTGTGTTCAGGGTAAGGAATCAATGATGCGCATACTCCCAATACCAATTGTGGATCAATCTCACAATGAGTGTGTTCTGATGTGTAAAGTAATGGAACACTGAATTTTGCTACTGCTTTCTCACCATTTGGCATGATTATCTTTGCTTCAAGTTCAGCTTCAGTAGCTGCTGGTGTTCCAAGATTTGTCCACGTTATTGCAGAGTGACTTACTGGTCTACCCGCATATTCGTTTCCTTCTGGTACTACTTCAGGTAAAACAAACGGCCTTGGAGCAATGTAGAGGTCTTCTTCCTCTTCAGCGTCTATCCATTCGACAACTCCTTCATTAACCAAATCTTTGAATGTCAATTCATTGGTTGAGACCATTTCTAAGTGCTTTTGAGTCAATCTTGGAGCACCATCATAAAGAATTAGAACTGGACGCAAAATCCTTCCCTTGTCTGTGTTGATGAAAATATCTCTGTTCTGACTATCATATCTTATAGAAACTTCTGGTCTAATGGCGCCACGTCGTCGTGCATTCTTGAATTGAGTAACAAGGTTTTTGCCTCTTTTGTGGACTCCGTAGATGTCGCCATTTACGTGAATTCGATCACCATCGGTCCAGTCATCTGGCTGGAATACATCCATCTCATCCAATCTTGAACGTATATCTTTTTCAGGAACAGCCTCGGAAACATCAATCATTTGAGCTGCGTTCTTCACAAGGCCACAGTTTTGTCCCTCAGGTGTTTCATTGGGGCATAGCCTTCCCCATTGAGTAGGGTGAAGGTCACGTGCTTCGAAGTGTGGCTGACTTCTAACCAATGGACTTGTTACCCTTCTCATGTGTGATAATGCAGAAAGATATGTAGTTCTATCAAGAAGTTGGCTAACTCCAGATCTGCCACCTACCCAATTACCGGTTGCCAGTGCATGCATGATCTTGCTTGTGAGGACATCCGGCCTTAGACAGGATGTTATCTTCAACTCACGCTTTCTGTTGTGATGCCTCTCGAGCTGATATTTCAAATCTCTAGCGAGTTGGCCCATCGAGACTCTGAATAAATCTTCAATCAAATCACCAGCAAGTCTTACTCGCTTGTTAGCGTAATGATCTTTGTCATTTGGCTTTCTATTTGTAAGAGCCATTTCCAATACTTGGCGGACAATTCTACCCAAGAAAATTGCTTTCTTTTTACGATCTTCTAACGCATCACCCAAGTGAGGTAACAATTCTCTGTCGAGTAACTGATTGACTCTAGCCTCTCTATACTCTTTTTGTTGTCCTGCTGCAAATTTCTTTTCCAGCCATTGATGAGCCTCAAGAAGTGAATCAACAGCATATTCTTCATTGTCCTTGACTTCATTGATGTTGGCTACAATATACTTGAAAGTCTCAGTAGGACCGGCAATTGCTTGGAATAATTCTTGATCGTTTTCTATTCCAAGCGCTCGCATCAATAAGACAACAGGGATGGCTGTTGTTCCAGCAGTGCTGATTTTGACCATGAGCATACCATCACGCCTTTTCTCTACTGTGAGAGGTTTGCGCATACCATCTTTCTGTGAGAATATTTTGGCTACTTCAGTAGTCTTTGCGTATCTCTTGTTAATCTCAACGGTTACTCTGTTGGGTGCGAGATCTTCCATCGAAATTAGGACTCTCTCTGTCCCGTTGATGATGAAGTAACCACCGGGGTCAAGTGGGTCCTCACCTTTTTCTCTCAACAGGCCTTCCCAAAGTTTCCTGTCCTCTTCGGAGGTGTTTGGGTGGAGAACTCGGTCCCCAGCTATGTGATTTGCGTGCAGATTGCATCGCTTACTTCTGACCATTATAGGCATGCTACCTACTTGCACTCCTTTCTCTGGCTGAGTTGGAACGCCACTCCTGTAAATTGTGAAATCCATTTTTACGGGAGACATGTAAGTCAGTTTTCTTAGTCTGCACTCCATCGGTTGGGAAGGGTGGTCGCTTCCATCTGCCTCCCTTATTGTAGGTTCACCGAGTTGGATATTTTTGACTCTTATTATAATGTCTTGATCAATAACGTCGAGTTTGATCAAACCTCCGTTCTCGTCCTCGACGTCTTCATCTGTTCCTACTCTAATGCTGCGGACAATTTTTTCCATCCTAGAGAGATTGTTATCTCCTGTTGGAATACAGTCATCATAGGATGCTAATTGATGGTTAACAAGGCTTCTTTCTCGGAAAAACGATTCTATAATTTCTTTCATAATATCACCTCAGTATCAGCTACCCTCCACAATGAGTCTGTATGCAACTGAAACACCAGCTGATGGAGATTGTCTTACCACCTTTAGGACTCTGTCAGCAAGCCATCCTGCTGGCAGGGGAACAGCTTCTTCGCCGTCTCCGACTTCGGAATCCCGCTTCCTCTCGACAGTTTCCTTAATCACCTGAACCACCGGATCGGTGATGAGAATCTTAGGGAGAAGTTCTTTGGCTAGTCTCGGCTCGCCAGTTTCTTCGTCAGTAGTCAACAAGCCCCATGGTTCTAGTGCGGATTCTTCGTCTTCAACAGGAACTAGCTCCTGGTGTGGGACTAATATGTGATTCAGGACGTTGAATTTAGTTCCAGCCAAATCCATATCATCGTCTAAGAGTGCTTTTCTGGAAATAGTGATTTTTCGAGACCTTTTCTTTTGTCTTCGCTGACCTAATTCCGCTAGCGCATTCATAGCGCCGGTGAAAATTTCGTCATCTTTAGAAACTCCGAGAACTGATGCAATCTCATCAGCCGGCATTGCTTTAATATCGGTCATGTTTCTGTCAGTTGCGAGTTTGTGAGCGTATTCTTCCGCTATTCCCATTTCCATTAATCGCTTCTTAGTTGCCGACTTTACCACCATTATACACACCCCGCCTGCCCTTGCATACATCGGTCCTGTTCTTGTCAGGCGGGCCTGACGGGGTTCGAACCCGCGACCGTCCGGTTAAAAGCCGGACGCTCTACCTGACTAAGCTACAGGCCCAAATGTTTGTCTTGGGCTTCTTGGCCGACCTATATAGGGTTTTTAAACACTCCGACTGATTAAATCGTCGACGAACGAAGGACAGCGTTGGGAACACTCATCAGGTGTCCAAGGAACAATAGATTCAACAAGTGTGATAAATGCTTCGGCTTCACAGATTAAATACCCGCATGACAAGACAACCATTGTTTGATATTGACAAGATATCAAGAGAAATAAAAATACTTCGTGGAGATTCAAAACGTGTAAGCTGGAATCCTTGTGATGGGTTTACATTTGATCTAATTATTCCACCAACTGTCTACCCGCCTAGGGAGGATACTGACCTTCTAGCAAAACGGATTATATCTCTGGGTAATGGTTCGGGTAAGAAATTTCTAGAAATTGGTTGTGGGTCTGGAGCATTGTCAATTCTAGCATCCTTTTTGGGCTGGGACGTCTTTTCCTGTGACATAAATCCCTACGCTGTTGCTGCAACATACGGCAATCTTCGCACTAACAAATTAACTGGTTTGGTAAAAGAAGGAGGCATTGGTCCAGAAAAATTCCCATTTGAGGGTCACTATGATTTGATAATTTGGAATTTGCCCTACATCTCTGATTCTGATGTATCTGAGGTATTAGGCCCAATGGAAGAAGCAGGTTTAGTTGATACTGGTGAAAAAAGGTTATGTGAGCGTACACTTACAAAAGCAGTAAAAGCTAATTTGCTCTCTAAAGAAGGAAGAATTCTGTTGTTAAGTAAAAATCCTAAACTCAAGAGCGATAATTTAGCCAGTCGAGTGTGGGATGAGTTAGAATTTGATGATGGTGAAAAAATTTACATTTCATGTCATTGGCATCCTTTCAGTAATTCGCCAAATCTATTTTTAGAGACTACAAAATCGACAAATGACGATCTAGAAAAATTTGAATCGATAGGTGCGCATGTCTACACATCAAACCAGACAATGGGTAGGGGTAGACGATCAAGGAGCTGGGATTCAGGGTTGGGTTCATATGCGGGCTCATGGATTGTCCACAATGGCGATAACGTGAATGCAGGCTTGTTGTCACTTGCAGGGGGTTTAGCTGTTCTCAACTCAATAAACAGCGAGCGAGTCAGACTCAAATGGCCGAATGACCTTTACATAGATAATAGAAAGTTATGTGGAATACTGGTTGAAGGATATTCCAAATCTGAAAAAACCAAAGCTATTATGGGAATTGGCATTAATCTTACAACCAAAACAATCCAAAATCCAGGATATGCCTACCTTGAAGAAATTCAAGACATAGGATTGCAAGAAATGGATAAAATACTCAATACTGAAGTGTCCTCACTGCTTGAAGTTAGCGATGCTTTACCGCCTGTAAATTTTGAAGTAATAAGAAAACTTGTCTTAGAAAAAATGAGACATTTCGGTGTCCCGAAGTATAAAGGGAAAACATTCGAGGATTTTACATTGAATTCAAATGGCGAGTTGATAATCGGTCCATACATTATCAATGACGGTGATGATGTGGAATGGGTTCAATCCTCAAGAATGGCTTCTTCAGGTTCTGACTCTTGATCATATCTTTTCTTTAATAAGCCGAATAAAAGTATGGCAAGTCCTATTGGATACAAAGCATAGTCAAATAGTATGCCTCTACTCAAATCGTAATCGATTTCTGATTCCTCAAGGCCTTCAAAATTGAAACTGTGGACTCCCGAATTTTCCGCTTCGTATTCCCAACTCTCACCAGAACTAACAGGCTCATTGTTGGTCTTTATTTCACCAGTAGGCAAATCAACAATTGGCCTAACAGACCCTTCTTTTACTTCAAGCGTGAAAATGTCTCCTTCTGAAAGATCGTATTTCACAGTAAAGGTCTCACATTCGACACCTGACTCCTCATCACAAGATATGATACTTGGAGTTGACCATGTTTGTAATATGAATATCAACAATAGTAAAGATGACCCAATTAGAATCATAACGTCTTCACTTTTCACTGGTGGCGCGTTGCCTCCGGCTCCCATATTATATTCCAAATGAGCGCAACATTTCAACGCTTTCTTACTCTTTTTGCCAATCCAAGTCTTTCTCTAACGAGTTTTATTTTACCGCTAGAGGTTATACTTACCACTTGACCAAGGGCTAGTTTTTGCTTGACATACTCATAATTTCCCAATGATACTGAAATAACACATCTTCCGTTATCCATATCATATAACTTAACAGGAATAACTGAAAGGTAATCTTCCAGTTCCTTCCTTGTCTCAAAGTCCTCGTATTCACACCCAATCCATCTCCTTTTCCCTCTCAAGGCTTTAGACGGTTTTTTGCTCACATGTTCCCTAGAACAACACTTGTATTAACATAATACTATTCATCGGGCACCTGAAGGGGGTCATTTTAATGAGCGATGTGGATGCTATTAGTGAGAATATCAACATATTTCAATTAGCGAAGCAAATGCTTTCACCAAAAACACTACCTCACTTGATAGTAGCTTCAATTATGTCTTCTTTGATATTTATCCTAGTGAAAATCAGTGAAGTTTTCGGCGCTGTTGCATCTGTATCTCTATCCCTATCTTATCTGTTAATTGCTATACTTGCAAATAATAATACTATTACGAATTTAACAACACTTAGCGAAGAGCACGAATCAAAAACCATGCTTTCGAGGTTTTTTTCAAGTTTTAAAATAACCGTTGTACCTCTGCTTATTTCTGCTGTATTATTTGGCGTAATTCTTTTTTCTATAGGCGGTAAGGAAAATAACTGGATTGTACCTTTACTCGGATTTTTATTCGTGATTTGGTCTATTGCGCAATCAATATCATTCAGAGTTGGAATGGTGGAGTGGTTTAGTAATGGATTGGGAGATGCTAAACTTCACACATACAGAGAAAAGATTTCAACGTCGTCACAGATTGTAATAGTACAATCGTTCTCGTTTCTAATAATATGGATTGGACAAATATTGACTGAAGCTGAAAGCATGACATTTAAAGACGCTTTTCTTGATGGATTTCTGTTTATCTGTCTGACTCTGATTGCACAAATTTTCACGCTTTGGCTAACTAAAGATGAAAGAGAAGCCGCAGGTAGTGAAAAAGGGCTCGCTGCATTCTCTTTCAAGTGGATGGTAATCGCTCAGATATTCATTACTTGGCACCTGTTCACTATCTATCGAAGGACTTTCATGGATCCAACAAATACTGCAACAGTAATAGAGGAAGCAGTATTAATGGCACTGACTGTATTATTTGCAGTTTGGTCTTTAACTACGTATACAGTTAGAGATGGAAAGAGGCTAGTTTCTGAGAAAGCATCCCTTCCATTAGCGATTTCCTTTGCCTATGCATACGCAGGTTCTGTGTCTGTGTTAAGTGTCGCTTTTGATGGAATTGATACTGTTTTGATATTAGGACACTTCCTATCAATAATAACGATTATATTTCTACTAAAGCCAACTCTCAGAAACAGCAGAATTTCTTCAGATATTATATCAGCACCAGCGAGGGCTCGAAAAGACGAGACTAATGTCAACACAACTAGTGAACCAAATGACGATGAACAGCCAACAACTGAAGAAGAGTGGCAGGAAGATAACGAGATTGACTGGGATGAAGGGAAAAATATCGCAAAGGATACCGATTGGAAAGAAGACTAAAGAGAATCAGACAATACTTAATTCAGTTATTTCTTCTAACCCTGAGACAACTGCAACGACTCTTATTCTGCCTTGTAAATCGTCACTGACTCTTGCACCAAGTATTACTTGAGCATCTGGGTCGAATTTACCAGTAAATGCATCTGCTATCAATCCAACCTGACCAACAGTCATACCTGGCCCGCCCTCAATTTGAAGCAGACAAGCTTTCGCTCCTTCCATTGAAAGATTTGCCAAAGGAGCACTGAGTGCGTCTCGTAAAAGGCCATCTGCGTCGTCAGGATCGCCCTGGCCAACCATAAGTGTGGAGCCTCCTGAATGTCCAACAATTGTTTTCAAATCCATCATATCGAGATTAATCAGGCCAAGTCTCATTAGAGTTCTAACCAATCCCTCAACTAACTCTTCCACCCATGATGCTCCCGTCCTCCAATCGGTTCCTCTCTCTCTTGCTTGCCATGCCAATCTGTCCAAATCAAGACGCACACAAACATCCGAGTTGGATTCCAATTTTGATAATCCTTCGTTGCTGACTTTTAGACGTGTTTCCTGAGCTTCAAACGGGATTGCTGCAACCGATATCACAATAGCGTTGGATAATTTTGCTTGACGAGCAAACTCAGGTGCAGCTCCGGTCCCTGTACCTCCACCGAGGCCTGTCAGTAAAATTACCAACTCAACTCCCTCAAGCAGCGTTCTTGAAACTCCTGTTGCTTGTCTCATACGCTGTTCGCCTAAAGGGGGTAATGCTGCACATCCAGAGGAATCCAATTCTGAACCCAATCTTATTTTGTGGGACTCTGAATTTTGAAATGACTTTTCGTCAGAGTCTATTAACACCAAATCTACCCCTTGGCCGGTTTTTTCATGGGCTCTCTTCGCCCAAGCACAACCTAATCCGCCTATTCCTGCGATTAGTATTTGCGCACCTTCCATGTAAGTCACCAAAACGTGGTTCTGTTTAATCCCTTCCAACGTATCTCTGATAACGTCTTCTGGAATCTCTTGCCCATGCATTGTCTGGTTCTAAAGACAAGACTTTGTCATATATCGATACTGCTTTTTCAAAATCTGAAAAATGTCTGCCGTAAAGGTGGGCTAGATTATTCAATACCGGTATACATTCTGGATCGCTTTCTAGCATCTGTTGTAGTATTTCTTCTGCTTTGCCCAAGTTGTTTCTCAACATTTCGTTTTCCGCTTGCTCAAGCAGAGAAATTTGTTCATCTGACAAGGCATAAACATTCTCAAATGGGAGGTCCGACATAGACGTTGCTAAAGGTGGAAATCAATATGATTTTTCATTGCCAGAGTAGTATGAATTTTGCTTGTAAATATTACACTTGAAGATACCTTGCGAAGTTAGCGCAAGGAACGATTATAGGCAGGAGACCAGTGGGTCGAATTAACTGGGGTTGGCTCTTCAAATGTCTCGGGTATTTATCCGGTATATTCTACCGCTTATGCTTGTGTCGTTAATGCTGCTTCCCGGGTTGAGTAATGCCTATCCAAATGGAATAGGCGGACAACAAGTAAATGCGGGTGAAACAATCAATGATGTTGCCAAAGAAGGATGTCTTTGTCATGCTGTTGAACCAGACAATTCTGTCATGGTCATACTCGTTGGCGTTCCTTTTGCTTGGGATGAAACAGGAGAATACCCCATGAGACTAGAAATTGTCGGAGGACCTGATACCAACATGGGTGGTTTTTCAGCGCGGGTCAGTGCTGGGGAGTTATCTGGTGATGGAGAGGCATGGGAAGGTGATACTTCAACGCTTACTCACCTGAACTCAAACTCAAGGATATTCAATATTGTTTGGAAGCCACCTGCGAGCGGAGTTGGGCATGTTGACTTTTGGATCAGCGCAAACGCCGTGAATGGAGCAGAGGGCCCCGCAGGAGATTATTGGAACCAGTTGTTCTTCAACATAGGCGAAAGCGAGGTCCCAGACGAGAGAGGAACTAAAACACTGATTGCAGGTAGTGGAACACCAGAAGCTCCCGAAAGCAAAGCTGGTGAAATTGATATCTCAACGCTAGGTGCTGGGTTTAGGGCACACATACTGGGCCTGCTTGGGTTTGGAGCCGTTATAGCAGTAGTTGTATTCTGTGGATTACTTCTCAGATACGGTTTCTCAACCTCATACAAGGGTAGGAGCAATCTCCTGCGACTGAGATACAAAATTAACAGAAGGGGTGATCAGTAGTGCCTAAAGACACAATCACCCAACTGCTAGAAAAAGTAGCATCAGGAAAAGTTAGTGTCAAAGATGCTAGAACTGCATTAGAGGATGCATCGCTCACCGAAGAGCAAATGGACGCAGCAATTAACCACGGTGTTTTTAATCCCGCTGAACCAGGAACAGTGATTTCTGCTACCCTTGCGCCATCAGGAAAATCCGCATTAACCCTATTCTTCTTCGGATGGGCTATATTCTGGGCTCTGTATTGGTTTGCAACGTTCCTTTACGGTTTGCTAAATGGCTCAGCTTGGGACAACCAACAACTGGCATTCCATCTTGCAATGGGTCTTACAACCTTGATTATGATGGGAATAGTCTACTTGAAATGGGTCCTCCCAGATACTATCATCGTGAAGCATAGCCAAAACAAGTTCATCCCTGAGCACGCAAAGGACTGGAGAGAATACAAGTGGTGATTACATGGACGATATGAAATTACGACCTGCTCCTGTTTCTGCCGGAGGTGAAAATCCTGCGGGCGGCGAACTCTCTGTAAACAGAAGACAGTTCATGAGGTATGGTTTCAATACAGCAGCTGGTGTTTTGGCTGCAACGCTGGGAGCGCTAGGATTTGCAGCAATACTGCTTCCACCATCTGGAGGTGGCGGGGGTGATTCATCCGTTCTCTACTGGGCAAAAGGAAGAGAAGAAGAGGCATGGTATGGCGCAAAGCATCTCCAGCCAATGATGAAATCTGATTTTGAATCCGAAGCAGCTAACTCCAATGTAGGCACTGCTGGTGCACAAGGTGTTTGGAACGGACTGCCAGTGATTGTAAATTATGTCCCGCACGCTGAAAATTCAGGAACACCCGTTGCAGACAACTCTCCGAGATTCCAGGAAATGGCAGGATACGACATCGGTGGTAACTACGTCGGCCATGCAACTGAATATTTACTAGGAAATCCAGAAGTTTTCGACCCTAACAACAACCTTGTGATGAGTTTCGCTAGATGCACACACCTGTGTTGCATTCCTGGCTGGCAGCTCGTATCCAACTCATTTACAGACGACAATTGGACACCGGGGGGAGGAGATGACGGAGGAACGAAGATGTTCTGTATCTGTCATTCGAGTAGATTCGACCCAACTGCAATTGAAGTCAATCGAAATGCAAACAGATCTACTGGAGCATCATTTGAATATCTAGGAATAAGAAGAGCCGGAGGGCCAGCACCCGTAGGTTTGCCAATTATTCCAATAATTATGAATGGCGATGTCATAGAAGCGTCAACAGATTACACGGGCTGGTTGACCTATTGCGACTGAGGTGATTAAATGAGTACGATATTTTGGGTATTATGGTTCTTCATAACCTTCATAATTGTCCTTATCGCCTTCACGTTGCGCAAGGAAAACGAGGATATACCAAGAAGAGAGATTTTGAGAGCTGTTGAAACCAGCGGTAAGATGGGCTTTGCAGAAAGAACCTTCCTCTGGGTATTCTCTTTCTTAGATACTCGATTTAGAATCCAAGACTATTGGAACATGAGCAAAGGTGCTTACTATAACATGCACAGGCAGATGCCTTTGACACATGCTGAAAAGTATAAACTGAGAATAATATGGTATTGGTATCCTCTGTATTGTTTAGGAGGTATTTCCTTCCTGTCATTCATAATACTAGTGATTACTGGAACCGTTTTGGGTATTTACTATGTCCCAGGCGGAGAGGGCGATCCTTCACCAGCGTATGCTAGTATGGAATACATAATGACTCAACTTCCGTTCGGTTACATCATAAGAGCTGTTCACCATTGGGGAACACACTTCATGGTTGCATCTGTTTTCTTACACATGTGTAGAGTTTATTTCACCGGTGCTTACAGGAACCCAAGAGAATTGAATTGGTTGATAGGAGTTGCATTGATGGCACTGACAATTGTTTTCGGTTACTCAGGATATCTCTTACCATGGGATACATTAGCCTACGGCGCTGCGGTCATTGGAATTAATCTCGCTAATGCTACACCACTGATTGGGAAATTCGTCGCAACTCTATTGTTTGCTGGGTCATCACTCACTCCAAGAACAGTAACTAGAATGTATTTCATTCACGTCTTCATTTTACCTGTCATCGTTACTACACTGATTATCATACATTTGTTCATAGTTTGGGTACAAGGAATTGCGGAGCCGCATTGATTAGGAGGTTGGATATATGGGACTAATTGAGAATCTTGGAGCAGTTGCCTCATCCTACATGGATGAAAAAGAGCGACTGGAAACCGCTGAGCAGAAGCGTAAGCGTACGAGGTCAGGACATGGATTTTGGCCACATGAGGTATTACGTGATACGCTAATCTTTGGATTCATGGCATGTGTCCTACTATTCTATGCATGGCTAATCCCTCCACCATTACACAGTGCAGCTGATCCTTTCGCTCAAGCAGGATTCGTTTTCCCAGACTGGTATGTGTTGTTTTCCTATGGATACTTAAGATGGGGAGAATACCTACCACAATTTGATGTTCCTTTAGGACCAATCGGGGACTTCTTTGGACAACCAGCGTTCCCATGGAACGCAGCATGGTGGGGAGCATTCCTGACTGGAATCCCAGTAGGTATTCTAGCACTACCACCATTCCTTGGCGGTAGAGAGAAAAGACCTGTTGAAGACCCATGGTTCGCTAGCGCAGGTGTCGTTTACTTAGCACATATATGGTTCATATCCATATTTTCAATCAACATTTTCCTAGAGTTATATGGTAAGAACAGAACTGATTATTGTAAATTGGATAGTCACGGTGATTTGTTGTGTGGAACAAGAGATCCATGGATTGCGGACCTGTTCAATTCTATCCCTTGGGGTATGACTGGAATTTTATTATGGATTGTGATATACTTCGTTGCAAAATGGATATTCAACAACGCCTGGGGTGCTAGGTTTACTCCAGCACACGGAAAGAAACTGGTAATCGGTGCATTCATCGTTGCTACCGCTGCAACTGTTGTAACGTATCCTGTTTATGACAATGGATTCTGGGATGCCAAAGGACTGCTAACCATCGCAGATTATCAGGAATTAGAAGATATGAGATCTCAACCTACCGATGTTCATGTTCATGAAAGGAATGAATTCATGGACGCTCAAGGATTTGAAGGAGACGTAGTTCCAGCTGCTGCTTGGATGAATTGGAACATATACCAACCGGCTAGATACTATATGATTGATTTCGCCGATAACAATGGGCATCAGAACTTGGATGATGGTTTGAACGGAGCGACTGGCCTATTCAATTACACTGCCGATGGAAACACAGATACTACTGGAGAATTCACTATCACTGAAGAGCACTGGCCTGATGACATTGAATTCACAACAGTCCCAGTCGATGCAACTTGTGAGACTAGAGCAAGTGAAGTCATAATTGATGGTGGAGACTCTACGTCTAAAATGATTCAATCTAGCTTAGTTATCAAAGAAAAGGACAGCGGTAAGGTTGTCATTGATACGGATTGTAATACTGGTGAGACTGGAATTGAGCTTGGTAGTGGAGAATACACCTACGAATTCTTTGTAGAGTCAACCGACGGTCTGAAGACTAATTCAAGTGTTTTAGTTGAGACTACATTCATGGTCAAGGCATTCCAGCCATTACTCCTATTCCATGACGATGCAGGCAATGGCCTGGCAATGCACACTGTAGATGTAAACAACCTTACGGCGTTGTCCTTAGAAGCCGGTAAATTTGGTGTCGTAGAAAATCCAACCTATCATGCCAACCCCAAGGCACTAGATGCTAAGCTAACATATGCAATGTTCATTCCTTGTATAACAGCAGGCGCTATCGTATTTGTCATCCTTAGAAACATGGCTAGAGGATATGAATTTGAAATGAACAAATGTTACGGATGCGATCTTTGTGATGATGCATGTCCTGTACGATTGTTCAATGCTGGAGACAAATTGAACATCATCTATAACTCGTGGAACAACGAAGATGACGGTGTTCCGTTATACTCTTGTCTCACTTGCACAGCCTGTACTAACGCATGCCCACAATTAGTGGACTATGATTCATATGTTGATATCAGAAGGTCTCTGATTGTTGGAGGTCCTGCTGCTGAAATTCCTCACACTGTTCTACAAGCTGTCTTAGCGGCAGAAGCTGAAGATGAAAGCGACGTAGATTTCGTATCGGTTGAAGACTATCCAATCGACTCGAACATAGGATACTACCCCGGCTGTGTCGACTACTTAGACCAAGAAATGGTGTTCAGCCATCTAAACGAAGGAGAAATGAACCTAGGAGAGACAACCAATGCAGCATTCACACTGTTCGAAGAAATGGGGACAGATGTTTCGTATCTGGGCCGTGATTTCTTGAAGTGTTGTGGTCATGACCAGAAATGGCAAGGTCTCGATGAAGTTTTCAATAAGTTGAAGGCTTACAATCAAAAGAAGATTGAAGCGTCAGGAATAGATACCCTAGTATCTTCTTGCGCAGAATGTTTCAGAACCTTTGCTAGAGACTACGAATTAGATGGCGTAAAGGTCATGCACACGACAGAATTCCTTATCGAAAACGGATTTGATATGGAAATGAAGGCTGAAAACGATTTAACTGTAACATATCACGACCCTTGTAGACTTGGAAGACAAATGGGAATTTACGAAGAACCACGGCAATTGGTAGCTGGCGTTGAAGGTGTTGAACTTGTTGAAATGGAACATCACGGTGAGGATGCAATGTGCTGTGGTGTTTCAAGCATGATGTCATGCAATGAGAATGCAAGAGCATTGAGAGTCTCAAGAATGGAAGAAATAAGAAACACAGGAGCAGATATGATGATCACTTCTTGTCCTAAGTGTGTTTCACACATGGAATGTCTGAAATTTGAGGGTGACGAGAGACATGATATCGAAATTCTGGACATCGTTTCGTTCCTAGCAAGGCAAGTTCAAGCCAAGAAATCGATGGTTGAAGAACTATCTACGGCACAGGTTTCTGTCGAAGCATGAAGCATACTTCTTCCTTTCATCCGGCCCAACCTTGATAGTGTATGCCACTCAAGAGTCCAAAATGGACTATGATTCGATGAAACTCATAGAACTCAAAACACTCTGCAAGGATAGAGGGTTGAGAGTAAGCGGAACGAAAGCTGAGGTTGTAATCAGATTAATGGAAGACGATGAGTCCAAACAACCTGCACCAATCTCAATCAGCTCCGCCCAACAGCAGCCACAAATGTATCAAAACCAACCAATTACACAGATAATTGTTCACAATAATGCTGATGTTACTCTCCAACTAACTGGAATCGGAATAATACTGTATGGACTTTTCAGAATGGCGATGGCTTTACTTTTCAATGAATGGATGCCATTTGAGTCTTTTCTTGCAATGGTAATTGGACTTGGCTACATACTAGGCGGTGTGCTTACAGTTCAGGCTTACAAACAGGGAATTTACGTAACTCTAGGAGTATTAGCATTCTCAGGTATAATGTCTTTGATCTATCATGAAGAATGGAGTCCATTGTCAATTGGAATGGGTGGTATTTGGCCACCAGAGTTTTCGCTGATATGCTCTGGTGTGTGTATGATAATTGTTGCAGCACCACTGTTAGGGGCGATGGGTGGTGGTACGGAATTCAGATCTGGCAGTCCACCATATCTCCGTAATTTTATGAATGCAGCAGACTACGTATCACCAGTACCATTGGCTGTAAGTCAAGAAGAAAAAACCTGGACGGAAACAAAGATTGTCGTCAAGTGTGTTCATTGTGACTCGAAGTTAAAAGTACCGGGTGGTTACAAGGGTAAGGTGAAGTGTCCTACTTGTAAAGAGAGTTTCGAAGTGCAGTGATTATTCAGGTGTCGAGTCGTCATCCATTCCACGGATTTCATAATTCGACGGAAACATAGCAACGATTACTCCTGCGATTAGAAATCCTAACCCATACCCAAACTTCTGTTCCACAAATAGAAACTCGAGAGCAAACACAACTAACAACAAACCACCAATGTTTGAAACCCATACAAGTGTTTTGAAAGTCGATAAAGATACACCAGTTGTATTTGGACGTCGCAGTGGGCCAAATTCACCGCCAAAGCGCTGAGCGCCCTCATGTTCAGGAGGTTTTGCCATTGCAATCACCTGTCTATCATAGTGATTGCATCAGTTGGGCATGATAGAACACAAAGACGACATCCTGTGCAAGCATCACGTATGATTTTCGCTTTCCGATTACTTGGAACATTCATTAGAGGAGAAGCCATTTCTTTAGCATATAGGTCAATCGCAGAGTCGTCACATACAATAGTACATTGGTCACATCCAATACAGAGGTTCTCCTTCACCCATGCAACAGTTGTTTCGCCACCTTTTATGGTTGAGCGGCGCTCACCTTTTTGCCTAGCCAAGGAGATTGCAATACGCTCAGACTCTGCTGCGCGCCGCCTTTGTAACTCCTGAAGAGAGGTCATCTATTCACCCCGATACCCTGCTTCCTTTCAAACCTCTCTACTGAAAGATTCACTAAAACGTCTCCAAGACAGTAAAACGCTCCAACTAGAAGTGGCGGATTCCAAGCCGTAAGGCTTGTCCAGGGTACTTGACTAGACCAAGTCCAATTACCCAAATAGGTCCCCCAAAGTTCCATAGCAAGTGCAGCCCAAGCCATCGAGGCATAAAGAGCAGGCTGCGGACCATACCTAGTAAAAGCTAAAACCATAATTAGTAAAAATACACCTGATGTATCTCCACCAGTATATGCTCCATACACAACTAGTGGGATGAACGGAACTAATACAATCATCGCAAATTTTTCCTTAAGCATTTTAGCTATAATACGGCCTGTGTCAAACAAAAACCAGTGACCTACGGGTACATAGAGCGGCATTAGTCCACGTTGATATTCGTATATCAACCAAATTTCACTAAAAAACAACTCCATTGGAGTAGCAAAGGCCAGAACCGTTATCATCTCAATTCTTTCTTTTCTATCCGCTTTTTTGAAAAGGTAAGCAAATAATCCAATACACCATATGTTTACAGGCCACTCGCTATACATCGCACTGATATACAAGCCGAGCCCAATTGTCAGGGAATATGTTAGGATTTTATTCATGAAATCACTTTTCATATTTTTCTATTGAAACCCCTTCGCTTCTCATAGTTTCGATTACGAATTCCAGAATGCTGTCTGGAAGATCCTCTGGTGCGTAAACACCTTCATTTAACAGGAGTGGGTTATCAGCCCAAGCCAAAACGCAACAAGTAGTAACAAGTCCAGTTGTTCTGGCCATACTGGAATCACCATCCTTTCCTTGATCTTCAACTACCCACCTGACAGACCTGCCTTTCGACTGAATCTCAACTTCCATCCAAGTAAATTCACCTCTCGAGGGATTATACTTCCAAGCCTCAACAAGGTCATCTGGGTGCATTCTAGTGTTTTGATATCTCTGAATGTGACCTGGCCACCTAACGGTATATTCGCCCATATTTTCTATATCTAGGTTTAACAAAGAACGCAAACCATCTGTCAGAAAAGCCTCCATGACCCTACCATTTGCATCGATTGTATGTAAATCGCTCATTGCAGGCACGGTAGTAACAACGCTATCATCAATAATTCGCGCTGGTCTTGTATATTCTGCTATCACATCATGTGGGGAGAAAGGAGCCATGTAAGACCATTCACTGTCTTGCTGGAGTGGATTGCCTCCAACTTTAATGGTCACCTTTTCTATAACCTTGTATTTCTTTAGTGCGCTGCTTACAAGCATGTTGGAAAGACCCGGTGCAATACCAACGTCCCAAAGTATTGTGCTTGAACAACTTTGAATATGATCAGGAGTCTTTTCACTGAATGATAAATCAACTACTTTTTGCCGAGTATTCTTGAAGATTTCAGTGACTTTACTACCGATTGATCCAGGTAGCATGTTTACAATTATATCAGCAGGATTATGGTCAAAAGAGAGCGCATCTCCTTGATGGAAGTTTGCACTTGTATCTACTTCATTAATATCGAACAGGTGTATTTCATGACCAGATTCTACAAGCTTTCTAGTGACGTATTTCCCAACTAGGCCACCACCTAGACAATGAATTCTGATTATACCATCTCCTTTTGCTTCATAGATTCAGCACCCATTGCTAACATTGACAATTCAGCCAAGAGCGCATGCCAATTGTGTGCGTGTTTGCCATATTTATCTTTGACTTCATCAAACTTTACAAACTGCGCAGAAGGAGAATTAAGATTTTCAAGATCTCCTTTTTTTGAGTTTATCCTGTAAAACCACGAGGCAGCCTCCCCATCTACAAGATACACGACCGGCTCAACTGGGTGTCCTTCCGGGGTTTTGAGACAAGTTGGTATTCCCTCCTGAATTAGGAAATTTTCAACATCAACCCCTCCTTTTGAATACATCAATCGCTTGAATTTTCTATTTGAAAGGTTAAGAAGTTCTTCACCACTACTCACAGACATGATTCCAAGGCCATATGTTCCTCTGTCATTTTTTATGAATGCGACAGGATCTCTTTCAACGCCCATTTTCAGGTATCTTGCTTTCAGGTTTGCAAGAAATTCATCAACTTCCGCAGCAAGCATTTCCCTACAAGTCTCCTTCTCAAGGCATTTATCTTCGCTAACAAACCAATCTGCCATTAGGTGCCAAGAATCTACTCCTAGTATTTTCGCTATTTCCTCAATATAACTTTTCAGACATTCATAATGTTCAGATTTCCTTCTACGTTGCCAACCCATATGAGTGGGAGGTATGACTTGACTACTGCTGAGTCCGGGCAAAATTCCTTCTGTAAGATCGTTATTCAGCATAATTAAATCTGGAGTTTCGTTATCTACAACAAGGGCTTCATCCACTAGCGATACTTTGTCTAACATAAGAGGGCCCGTCAAACCATCGAGCGAACCAAAAGCACGTAACTCAGGAGAACCCACACTACACTTGTATCCTGCTCCTTCAATTAATCGTTTTATGGTTTTCACATTCTCAACGTATCCCTTATTCCTTGTGTGAGATTCAGGATAAAGATGAACCCAAGAACAGTCCTCGTTTAATCGTAAAATGTGAGATTTAAGAAGAGAAGAAAGACGTGATTCATCATTTTTTGATACATTGTTGAACCCTGCTGGAAAGTGATTAGAATCTACTACTGCTACTTTCCAACCACTATCTCTAATGTCAACACTACCATAAATTGGGATTGGTATCTCTTTTCGTTTCTCTTGCATCCATTTTTTTATTTCGGACCTTTTCTCCTCTAGTCTTTTAGTTAGATTGTGTATTACGGAAGTCAAATCAACTCCTCCAAAAGATCCGTCGCTGTCCCTTTCCGCTTACTGAACCCACGGTCTAGAATATGCATGGATTCAAATAGACCGAGACCGATACAGATCTCAGGTTGTTTTAGCAGTGCACTTTCGATTTCAGGGTATCTTTTCGCTATTTGCAAAGTATATGATTCCAATTCCTCAATTAATGAGTCTATCAGATTGGGAGATGTTGCTCTTCCCGCAGGTAATTTTGGACGATCTACTATCTCTTTTGGCAAATTTGTCAGGCCCGCAGCTCTTCGCAATGCTGCCTTTTCCAATCCATTACTAGGTAATTTCCAGTGCATTGGCAACTTGTTGGATGAAGATAAATGCCTACTACCCAAAAACGGCACTCTAACCTCTAAGCCATTAGCCATAGAATGCCTATCAACCAATCTTAATTGAAAATTTGATAACTGCCCATTATCCAATTCAAATTGGAGGAATTTTTCTAGAGATTGTGTATGGTTTTCTGGGTTATGATTACCATCCCACCAAGCCTGACCTGTAAGATTTGATAAGTCAAAGTTCATATCATCGAGTCGTCCTCTTACCAATTTTTTATGCTCATTCAGATTCTTATATCTTGGATAACCAGCATGTAACTCATCAGCTCCTTGACCGCACAAACCAACGGTCACACTCTCCGACATTTTCGCAAACAGCGGCTGGAAGAACAAAACAGTGACATCTAAGTCCTCACCGTGCCAACATAAATCTGGTAACTTCTTTTCAAATAATTCAGGATCTAAAATATGTTGATTGTGCTGTAAGTCCAAGCTTTTTGCGACTAATTCAGCAGCTTTCCAATCTGGATTATCCTCGCTTTCAGCTACCGTCCAGCAAGCAGGGACCGGTTGTTCTGCAATCTCCGCAGCTTCTCTAGCAACAGCGCAAACCAAACTAGAATCTAGACCGCCAGATAGTACGATTCCCACTGGGACATCAGACATCAATCTATCACTAACACTCAAAGTAAAACTTTCTAGCAATTTTTCAGGACTATCCCATGTATTAGCTGGAGAAATTTTAGGCGCCTCAAAGCGACAAGAACTCGTTAGTTGTGGCATACCGTCAATAAGTTCCCACACCTCAACTGTTCCAGGTCTGACTTGAAATACATCTGCAAAAAGTGTCGTGGCATCCAAAGGATATTCCCATGCAATTCTCGCTTTTAGTGCAATGTTGTCAATTTTTGGAGTGTATTGATCACACCCTCTCAAAGCCTTTGCTTCAGATGCAAAAAGTAGATTATTTCCTGCTATTGTTCTAACTAGAGGTTTTACTCCAACGGGGTCTCTTGCTAGAATTAATTGCTCATCAGCCCAAATTGCAAAAGCAAACATACCGTCTAGCTCAGATATCCATCTTGCATGATCTTTTGCACTACCTTTAGCAATATGCTGGGATAATATTACTTCACTATCTCCATTTGTTTGATAGTTATACCCGATTCTTTTCAGTGATTTATAGTTGTAAATTTCTCCGTTTACGACTGCAACTTTACCTGGACCATGAATTGGTTGTGGTGAACCTTCAATATCGACGATTGCGAGTCTCGTATGGCCAAGGCCGCATTTGTCATCAATGAAGATTCCTTTACCATCCGGGCCTCTGTGTGCTAGTAATTGGTTCATTCTTTGTAATACATTTCTATCAGGATGACCAAGCATACCTGAAATGCCACACATGCTTACCGCTGACGCAATTCATTGATGATACCTTGCTTTTGCGCGAATCACCAAACTGGGAATACAAACATAGTGATCATCAATATTATGAAGGCAAGAATGAATGTCACTAGGTAGGTGCTTTGTGGAGGGTCTTGGGACTTTACTTCATCACTCATCTGTCTCACCTAAATTGCCCACTATCAAACCGGATTTCAATATAATGGTCTTATATCCAAGGAAGGACGATTATAATCACAGATAATGGAATCAGTAGCATTGTTGCATTATCATCTATCCACCTAAGTCTGGGCCACTCTGCTGCAACACAAATAGGAGCCATAATTAATGCTAACCAAGGTTTTGTATCAACTGATATATAGCAAGAAATCCAAATAAGAGCAACAAAAATCGTTCCAAATATGAATACATTCTTTGGATTAATATTTCTTCTTCGCAACTCACCTAAAAACGGATCACCTAAAGAAAGCGAGAGTATCAGTGGCCATACTAATTCTGGATACTCACTAAGTGTTAGGAAAACCATACCAACGGCAAACCCACCCCAGGCTAACGCACTAATTTGTTTAGACTCATAATCACGTTGGCCAAAGATGGTTATCCCTAACTTCAGTCGTGCGGCTTCTGCAAATATTAGTAACAACACAACTGTGGATACCAATTGCATCTCTGTCAAGGATACAATTTCTGACAGGTTTTCTGCGTATTTGTAATAGATTAACGGAATGAAGGACATAGATATGTGGAATACTCTTCTGAATACGTGGCCTGAAACCCCTCCAACTGAGTGGTCGACTGGGTCTGTAAGCTCAACCTGTTCACTCAATCAATTCCCTCAATGCTTCTTCAATACCCAATCCTTCTTGAGATATACGGTCAATGATTGTCTCGAAATTAGGATTGTTCACCAAAACACTCTCATGGGCCATCATCAGTTGTTGTCTATACCTTGCTCGTTTTGAGGACTCACGTTCCTCTAAATTTAGCAAAGACTCCACTAGGTTATCAATTCCTTCACCCGTAGTCGCACTTGTAGAAATTATCTGCGGAGGATCTTGATTTATTGATAAGGATACCTTCAAATCATTAACAACTTTTTGGGACCCTTCAATATCTGATTTGTTAACGACAATCAAATCTGCAAGTTCTAACAGTCCTGCCTTCTCTGCTTGTATGCCATCTCCTCTAGCCGGCCCTTCAACGATAACAAACCTGTTTGCTATTGCAGCACAGCGCATTTCAGATTGACCTGCCCCTACTGTTTCGATAATGACAATGTCAAATGACTGTAAAAGTAGATAATTAGTTAATGACTTAACTACCGATGGAACTGAACCACTTGATGATCTCGTTGCTACACTCCGAAAATATATTGAATCAGATTTTTCTTTGTCATCTAAAACTGTCAACCTAATTCTGTCGCCAAGTAAAGCACCGCCGCTGAGTGGTGAGGTTGGGTCAACTGCGATTACCGCTACTGAAAATTCGGGAGTTAACTTATGCAGTATTGCGTCAATAAGACATGACTTTCCAACTCCGGGAGGACCTGTTATTGCGAAGATTCTACCATCTGCATCATCAACAGTCATTTCACCATTTTCAATAGCTGAGAGGTTTCTTGAGAGAGTTATTCGGTCCAATCACTCACCCCAGCGCCAATCTGAGGTTGAACCGACTCCGCAATCTTTAGAGGACGCTACCTCGATAAAATCCAGAATTTCAGCGGAAGGAGTCCCTGGGCCAAATATTGCTTTTACACCGGAGTCGAATAGTTTACTTCTGTCTACTTCAGGAATAATACCACCTCCAAACACAACGACGTCGTTCAATCCTGAATCTCTCAACAACTGACATATTCTTGGGAAAAGATGGTTGTGTGCCCCTGATAGAGAGGACAAACCAACAAATCTTGCATCCTCGTCTATGACGGTCCTAACAATTTGATCTGGAGTTCTACGCAACCCTGTGTAAATGACTTCGTGACCTCCATCGCGAAGTGCTCTTGCTACAACCTTTGCTCCACGGTCGTGACCATCTAGCCCAGGTTTCGCTATTACAATCCGCTGACGTCCTCCCATAAACCCGCGTGATGGAGAGGATATATGAATTGGTAGTAACTTGTGAATTCTCACACAATCAATAAGAATGGCCTAGGATTGTAACCAACTGGCGAATGAGATGTCTGGCACCGATGATAAGCTAAGAGATTTGCGAGCACGCAAAGCTAGAGTTGAAGCAGGAGGTGGCCAAGCGAGGGTTGATGCCCAACATAACAAAGGAAAAATGACGGCTAGAGAGAGACTAGAATTCCTTCTTGATGATGGGTCATTCCAAGAAATCGATGCACTTGTAGAACATAGGTGTAGAGATTTCGGCATGGATAAAAATGTGATACCTGGAGATGGAGTAGTTACAGGACACGGCACAATAAATGGTAGAGAAGTTTTTGCTTTTGCACAAGATTTCACCGTCTACGGGGGAAGTCTCGGAGAAATGCATGGTCTGAAGATATGCAAAGTTCTGGATATGGCGCTTAAAACTGGAAGACCTGTTATTGGGCTGAATGATAGCGGTGGTGCCAGAATTCAAGAAGGGGTTGCAAGCCTTGGCTCGTATGCAGAGATATTCTTTAGAAACGTGAGAGCTAGTGGAGTAGTCCCACAAATCAGTGTAATAATGGGACCTTGTGCTGGTGGCGCTGTATATTCTCCTGCAATAACTGACTTTGTGATAATGGTAGACAAAACTGCTCACATGTTCATTACCGGACCTGAAGTAATCAAGACCGTCACAAATGAAGAAGTATCATTCGAGGACCTTGGTGGAGCAAGCACGCATGGAAGTAAATCCGGAGTATCACACTTTACTGCTAGTGATGATGAAAGCGCCATTGAAATTGCAAGAGAATTGGTCGACATGCTTCCATCAAATAACATGGAAAAACCACCAGAAAAGAAAACAAACGATTCGCCTGAGCGCATCTGTGAGGTTTTAGACAGCATTGTTCCAAATGATCCCACAAAGCCATACGATGTCAAGGATGTAATAACTGAAATTCTTGACGACGGGGGTTTCCTTGAAGTCCAAGAAAACTGGGCAGGTAATATTGTTGTCGGATTTGGTCATCTTAATGGCAATACTGTTGGTATTGTTGCCAACCAACCGAAGATGTTGGCTGGATGTTTAGACATCGACGCCAGTGATAAAGCAGCAAGATTCGTTAGGTTCTGTGATGCATTTAACATTCCTATTATCACATTGGAAGATGTGCCAGGATTCCTACCCGGTACTAACCAAGAGTGGGGTGGAATAATTAGGCATGGAGCTAAACTTCTCTATGCATATGCGGAAGCAACAGTTCCAAAGTTGACAGTTATACTAAGAAAAGCATACGGAGGCGCCTATGACGTAATGTCCTCTAAACACATCAGAGGTGATTACAATGTAGCATGGCCTAGTGCAGAACTTGCCGTCATGGGCGCAGAAGGTGCTGTCCAAATTATACATCGCAGACGACTACAAAATGCCCGTGATCCTGAGGGAGAGAGAGGTAGATTGATTGAAGACTTTGAAGAAAAGTTTGCAAATCCATACAAAGCCGCAGCACTAGGATATTTAGATGATGTAATTGAACCAAGTTCGACACGAGAGCGATTGTGCAAAGCACTCGGTATGCTTATTGACAAAGAAGAGTTAAGACCTGCTAGAAAACATGGCAACATTCCTTTATGAGTTAGTGGTGATAGTTATGGAAAAGGAAAAAATAGCTGCAATTGCTGCAATTATGTCCCTTCTAAACGATAGTGAAAACATAGAAAATGTAGGACGTAAAAAAGGAGAGTCATGGACTCAAGATCATCGAAGAATGAATATGGGAATGCAGTCATTGATGAACAATCGAAGTTCAAGATCACCATGGAGATGATAAATTGAAAGAAACTCGAAAGGTTATTGTTGACGGTGAAGAATTTGAGGTTACGCTTGAACAAGATGGAGAACTTTGGACTGCACATGTTGGGGACAAAAAATATGAAATTTCTATTCCAGATTCAGGTCCTGCTCCAAAACAAAGACGGCAAAGCGGTGGAAAATCAAAGAAGTCAGGAAAAGTTAGCGCAAATATTCCAGGAAAAGTTGTAACAGTTGAGGTAAAAATTGGAGATGCTGTATCCGAGGGCGATGTAATAATGATCCTTGAGGCCATGAAGATGCAAAATGAAATTCAAGCTCCTGTAACAGGAACCGTCACTGAAATCCATTGTAAAGAAGGACAATCCATTGAGGCGAATGTTCCCCTTGTCGTTATAACACCCGAAGAATCAGAAAATTAAGACTAAGAAATTACAACAGTTAATGCGTGATGAAATTTTAGGTGAAATTATGGGAGAAGAGGCGGTTTGTGACTATCCAGGATGTGGAAGTGTTGGGGAAATTGTGTCCCGTCTCTCACCAGAAGGGTATCTGGTCGCTACTGGAAAGAAAGCATATTCTTTCAGAGAAGCATACAGGAGATTCTACTATTGTGCAAAATGTCATCAAGATCTAATGGGCGGTGTTTGGTCAAGGGTTCGAAAGCCTGATGACAAAAATGACGGCCACGTTGCACCAACTGCGATTTAATTAAATCAATTAGAAATAAGTTACTGTTTCGATATTATAGACAGGCAACCACGAATTGCCTGTTTAATCAAAAACCAGTTGATGGATCAAACTACACCTTGGGCCATCATTGCTTCAGCAACCTTGAGGAAACCAGCAACGTTTGCTCCAAAGACATAGTCTCCTTCACGGCCATACTCCTTAGCAGTAGAATATGCTTGCTCATGGATTGAGACCATGATATCATCAAGTCTCTTGTCGACTTCTTCACGAGTCCAAGATAGGCGAAGTGAGTTCTGGCTCATCTCAAGACCTGAGGTTGCTACACCGCCTGCATTACTTGCTTTCCCGGGAGCAAATAATACTCCACCCTCTTGGAATACTGCAACGGCTTCTGGAGTGCATGGCATATTAGCACCTTCGGCAACAGCAATAACTTGGTTTTCAACTAGCATTTTTGCTTCCTCACCGTTTAGTTCGTTTTGGGTTGCACAAGGGAGTGCGACATCTACATTTATCCCCCATAGTCCGTTGAGAGATGGTTCAGGCTCAGACTTGGTGAAGGTTACACCATCGAACTTGTCAGCGTATTCGCTTATTCTCCCTCTTCGGTTATTTTTTAGATCCATTATCCAATCTAGTTTTTCTCTATCGATTCCATTTGAATCGTAAATAAATCCTGATGAGTCAGACATAGTCACAGGTTTACCTCCAAGATCTAATACTTTTTCACAAGCATATTGTGCGACATTTCCGCTACCACTAATCGATACAGTAGCTCCTTCGAAAGACTTACCTTTCGTAGCTAACATCTCTCGTGCAAAGTAGACTAAACCGTAGCCTGTTGCCTCTGGACGAATCAGGGAACCTCCATATGACAATCCTTTACCAGTTAGAACTCCAGCTTGGAACTCGTTCTGTAATCTTTTGAACATCCCAAACATGTAGCCTATTTCTCGTCCACCAACACCTATATCTCCTGCTGGAACATCGAGATTATGACCTATGTGTCTCCACAACTCCATCATAAATGATTGACAGAAACGCATAACTTCTGCATCTGACTTGCCTTTAGGATCGAAATCGGAACCACCCTTTCCTCCACCCATTGGTAAAGTTGTTAAGCTGTTTTTGAAAACCTGCTCAAAAGCTAGGAACTTCAAGATTGATGCGTTAACTGAAGGATGGAATCGGAGTCCACCCTTGTATGGACCAATAGCACCATTAAATTGAATTCTAAAGCCTCTATTTGTCTGAGTAATACCGTTATCATCTACCCATGGAACCCTAAAGTGAATCAATCGTTCTGGCTCAACAATTCTTTCAACAATACCAGCATCAATGAATTCCGGATGCCTTTCCAGAACAGGCTCAAGTGATTCTAAAACTTCCCAAACTGCTTGATGGAATTCAGGTTGGTCTGGGTCTCTTTTCTTGACGTTTTCAAATATACTGTGAACTATGCTCATCTAAACACCTTAAACACATCTTGTGTTGGTCGGCCCAGACAAAGGAGACTTACAAGCGTTGCCACGAAAAATGCGCTCAAACATACGGACAAACAGTGTTGAATCGCTCGAGACGTTGTAGGCGCCTTTCCCCGTTTTCATCAGATTCTGACATGGCTCTAATAGCCTCTTCAATTAGAGCATGCTGGTCTGATTGGATTCCCAATAAATTGCGTAGGTTTTCTAATATCGCCCACTCATCTTCGGTTATTACCTCATCATCCAATGCCGCAACCAAGGCTGATTGATATGTAGTAGCATCACCTACATGGTGCGAGGAATAATCGTCTCGATTTTCAATAGGTGATGGATCGATACCTCTGGCAATGTCAAGAGCTGCCCCTACGTATCCAGGGGATACACCCAAAGCAACTGCCAAAACTTTCAGAATTGACGCCTCATCATTTGTTAGAATGTCATCCTCGAGGGCCGTTTTGAGTACTTCAATGTAGAGATGCAATCCACGACTAGGAACTAATGCCATGCCTGACGCTAACGTGTCTAATGGTTTGAGTATTGTTGTGTAATGATAACGTTTTACTGCATTTCAAAAACATAAAGAGAAGGGTTTAGTAATCGTTTGTATTACAAAATGTAATCAAATGTAATACATTATATACCTGATGTAGTCTGCTAGTATTGCGAGGGGACCATGATGCCAGCACCAAGTTCGTTAGTATCTTTGAGAATCACGGATGAAGAAATGGCTCTTTTGGATTCACGTGTTGGAATCGATGGTTCAAGAAACCGAAGCGATGTGATAAGAGCGGCAATCAGATCATTTCTCGAAGACCAGCCCCTACTACCAGACATGGACACTGTTACAATTCCAATTGGGAAATCCATGAAATCCAGACTTGGAGATCTCTATGAAATGCACGGAATTAGTCCCGAGCAAGCTGCATCACAAGGCATGCAAAACTATGTTCGTGAGTTAATTCTAGAAGAAGAAAAATTGAATCAAGTTCTAACAGATGGCTTGCAACAAGCCAGAGTCAAAACAGAAAGACGCAAGGAGTTCACTGAGTGAAAACAGGGTGAGAGCCACGTAATGGAGGGGATGGGAAAATGCGTTGGGAGGAATTTACGAAAACACAGAGTCCTCCCACCTTCCGAACAAATGTTGAACTGTCAGACAACATTTGTTTCGCTGCACTGCGTCTGCGTGCTAAACTAGCTATGCAAACTGACAACCCAACACACGTCCCCCCGGAAACCCGGGGGGGCTCCGATTCCAATCCAGCATCATAAGTTGGATTAGTTCTACACGCACCCGGACCCCACATCCGGGTGCAAATAATAACCAATAGTGCAGCCGCTGTAAAACCTCAACATCAAATACCTTCGACTAGCAGAACTCCCTATGAGTGATTCAGTCGACTATACTTGGCTCGCTCATGATAGACCTCGTCCGGGTCAGATCGAAATGATTGAATCATGTATTAATTCTCTAAATGAAGGAAACTCCCATCTAACAAGCGCTCCTACTGGTATAGGGAAGACTGCTGCCGCATTAGCTGCAGCTTTTGATCTAGCTTCCAAATCTTCAGGAAATAAAACAGTTGTATTCCTGACACCAAAACAAGCTCAACATCAAATTGTAGTAGATACTGTTCGAAAAATAAACCAACGAAACAATAGTTACACCATACGCTTGGTGGATCTGATTGGTAGAGAATCGATGTGTGAAAATGTAGACAAACTTACAGGAGATTGTGATTGCAAAAAAAATCAAAATACAAAGCTAAGTTTTAATCCTGAAGATGAGGTTAGGAAATACATTCTAAATTCGCCAAGACATGTGCAGGAAGTAATTGATATTAGCAAAAATTACTGTGTATGTGCTTGGGCTGCCTGTCGGAGTGCTGTCAGAGATTGTGATTTACTGGTTTGCGATTACAATCATTTGTTTGTTGAAAATATTAGAGAGTCTTCCCTTAGTTCTATGAAGTTAGATCTTGATGATTTGATAATAATAGTAGACGAAGCACACAATCTCCCTGAAAGAGTTCGGCTCGGTATGCAAAGGAGACTATTTCCCGAAATGATACAGAATGCAAAGAGCGAAGTTCAAGAGCATCTAGATACTTTGATATCTAAAAAGAACGATGACTTTTCTGAATTGATCCTACTATACAACTGGACTCTTGATGTTTGTGAGGAATTTGAGAAAACTTTGGCAGCAGAATTTGATAAAATGTTTTTAGAAGTCTCTAACTCAAATATGGAAGAGTTACAGATCGGAACTCAGGTTGTGCTTGATTGGTTTACACACTCTATACAAAAAATTACGAAATCAAAAGATTATGAGAGTATATTCTCCAATAGCAAAAATGATGCAGCTCTACTATCCCAATTTAGTCGCCTACTGTCAAAAATTGAAGTGGAAATCGATGAGGGAGGTGTCAATGAATTATCTAGCGAAATGCTATCTTATCTAATCGATGTCTTGATTAAATTCGGAAACTCAACAGCATTGTCATTAATTTATGATATCAATTTTGGAAAAAAAGGCAGGATAATATCAAATCTACTTGATGCGGGCTTAGTATCTGGCCCTGTTTTTGACAGTGTTCATGCATCCATTTTGATGTCTGGAACCCTAAATCCTCCAAGCATGTATGCAGATTTATTGGGTATAAAAGAAAGTGATCAATCAGTTCACAAATCACCATTTGAGGATTTCAGGCGACCAATACTTGTAGCAACAGATGTGACAACAAAAATGACCGACAGAAATGACGTGAATACAATGAAAATTCAAAAGCATATTCAATCAATTGTGCAAAATACCCCTGGTAACGTGGCATTATTTGCTCCATCATACAAATTATTATCTGAATTTACAGAGGACTTGTATTTGCAGAATAGAAGGAAGATTGTTGAGGACAGAAATTGGTCTAAACAAGACGTGAGTGAACTTTTGGTAAATCTTAGGGAGGCTACAAAATTTGGTAAGAAACCAGTGGTTTTTGGTGGGGTGTTTGGAGGGAGGTTGTCAGAAGGCATCGATTACTCAGGTGGTATTCTTGATACCGTGATATGTATTGGAATACAAAATCCTGTTCCGAATTTGCTACAAAAATCGTACGGAGCATACATCAAGGAAAAGTTTGGTCAGAACAACTTTTGGAGATATGCTAATTCTCAACCAGCTGTGAATACTATATTGCAAGCCATGGGAAGGCCAATTCGTGCTATGAATGATAGAGCTTTGATTGTTTTATTGGATAGAAGGAACTTGGACAGAACTTATTCAATATGTTACCCACCAAACACAGTGATGAATCAAGTAAGTAATTCGGAGGGTTCAGGTCGCTTTGCAAAACGGTTCTTCTCGAAAGTTCATCGAGGAGAGGATGTCTGAAAGGTTCAATATATACCAGCACAGGAGGTAATAACATGGAAGAATGGGAAGATGTCGATATCGAGGCTGTCAGCGATGGATTAGATGCATCACCAACAGAACTTCATGCGTTCTTTGAGGTCACAAGTGATCACCTATCTGAAGTAAGAGATAGGCACACTATGATGTTGGTTTCATCAGGGGAGTTGCCCGAAAAGCACATGGAAACCATAGCTCCAGAAAGAAGATTAGACTGGGTATTGGAAGAACTCAATGGAGTTAGGCACAACGATGGATTATCAATCCCTCTACAAGGCGTTTCCTCTGATAATGTAAATCTAAAGACCGGTGAAATTGCCGGTAGTAAATATTTGAAACTCACAATTGGGAAAATTGAGAGAAGGTTACCACTCCCAAAAGATGCATTAGATGTCCAAGCTAAATTTGACGGCGGCATCCTTAGATTAAACTGGTAATCATCGGTTAGGTATATCTCCTATCTGTTGAATCTCTCCAACTACTCTAGTAAGAGCTTCCTGAGCATTATTTTTGTCAACTTCGCCCATCTCATGTCGACTGTATCTAGCCTCTTCAAAGACATTATCTAGCGACGAAAGTGCTTCATCTGATAAGTTTGGAAGTGCCGCTCTTATAGCCATTTCAAATTCTCTTACTGTTTCGAAGTCTCTTCTCAAAAATCCTCTACCCATCAAGACATGGACCAGACTTTCATAACACTGGAAAATCGCTTCACGCATTGAATCTCCGGCCGCAAGCAGTTCTGCGGTGTATGAGAATATGTCTGCGATTTCTTTTGCAGCTGACTCAGCTCTCCTCCTCATGATTACGAATGCTACGACAGCCCCTACAAGAAGTGCAAGTATTGCATAGAACCATAGAGATTGGAATATTGACGAATTTTCTCCCTCGTATTCGTAATCAACAGGTACACCTTGGTTATAATTGGCATTAAACTCGTCAACTGAATCATCAGACAGAATACTGTTTGGAGCCATTGACATCTTAACGATTAACTCCCCGTGAACTGAAGTATCACCATAAGGAGTTTCATTATTGAATATGAATTCTGCTATACCGCCATCCTTGGTAGTTGCAACGGTCTGATCTATCCTCTCTCCATCTGAACTTTCGAGGTAAACAGATATCGAAACACCGTTAACTCCGTCTATAATTTCTGGGTCTACTTGAGTGATAGTCTCGAGGGATATTTCACCACGAATTACTTCTTGTTCACCTTCTATTACCTTATCAATACTAACTTTTGATTCAGCAGTAATTCTAATCTGTATGTTATCCGTGAAAATGTTACCCGCTCTTAGATATTGTGAGCCATTTTGAGGGGTCTCAACGTTTAACCTTACAGTTCCTGGCTCCATCCATGTCGGTGCTGTTGCGGTCATCGTGAAAATTCCGTTATCCCAAATGACATTGTTGTTTATACATCGAGAATCACTACTGGAGGATGAACAATCGAAACCGTTTCCAAGCAACAAAATAGCATTATTGATTTGAGCACCTTGACCTCCTACTTCAGTTACCCTTCCTTTGATGAAGATTCTATTTTCAACACTGTCACCTCTAATTACATAGCTATTAATTTCATCAACCTGTACTGTCACTTCTGCCCAAACTGTAACAGTCACATTTGTTGAAGTTGGCAGGTGGCCAGGACTTCCACTGAATTCAAACCTCATAACATGGTCTCCTCTTGAATACGAGGATTGAACTCTTATTGATGTGCTAAATTCACCAGATAGTGATGTCACTACTGTTGCTACAATTTCGTCTCCAAGATATATAGAAATTGTTTCTCCTGCAAGACCGTCGTTCAAAGCGGTATCAATATCGTAAAGGCTTCCGGTTATCTCCCAGAAATCTGTTCTTGTAACATCACTTTCTGAAATGCTGACCGACATTTCAGATCTATGAGCGAGGAAAAACGTGGTATTTCCTTGTCCAGCTCGATAATATCCTTGCGCAGGCACGTTTGCAATCACTGTGTTATTTCCATCTGCAAAAATGTTGGGTACCTGCCATGTAAAGCTAAAGTTGCCATTTGAATCGGTTGTTGCATTTCCAATTGCTATATTTTCAACCGTTAATAGAACCGACATATTCTCAAGCGGATTTAGCTGATTATCTCCAACAAATCCATCGATGGTTGTCAATTGTTCTACCGCAAGTGGTGAATCTACATTGACTTGCACGACTATTTGCGAGTAAATGTTCCAAGTCCCACTGTTTTGCGAAGGTAGATACCCTGTTGAGCCTGTGAACCTTGTTTCCATAAGAACTGGTCCAAGTGCTGCGTCAGCTGGAACTGGATGGATAGCGGTGAAGGAACCGTCCGACGTTGTTGTAACATTGGTCAAGAATTCCCCACCGAGCCAAATCTCAATAATTTGATTTTCTAAAGGATTGTCAACAATGTCCAAAAGGCGTCCTTGGATTGTTAACACTTCTTCTCTGTCAACCTGTCCGCTAGGAGTTAATAGCAAAATTTTAGTTGGGACTGCAACAGTGAAATTTACAGAATCTATACTTGGAAGATAGAAATCAGGATTCGCACTATCACCCTCACCGATGGGATCAACCCAGTCTCTACCACCTGCAAAGCTAACTGAAATTGTGTGGTCTCCTGCGCTGATACTCGTAGGGGAGTTCCATACAAACGCAAATGATCCGTCAGTATCGCTTGTCTGAACGCTAGATACCGGGACACCGTCAATTAGTAAGTATACGATAGCAATCGAGTTATTGCCATTCTTGCGGAGAACTAAATCTAAGTCATCGAGCAAGGTTCCGTTCACAAGCAATGTTTCTCCAGCAGTAATTGATTGAGAACTATCTGTTATATCTACGACAGTCTCACCTAATACAACGAATTCTACTGTTGCTGTGTCGCCAACTAAACCTGTAGTTCCAGGTGTGCCTGAGAAATTTGCATCAAGATTATGGAAGCCAACCTCAACATCTGTCGGCACGGTCAAATTAACGTCAATTACCCCAAATGCGTCAGTAGAGCTTACAGTAGATACTTGTGTGCCATTAATGTTCACGGTTATCTGAACACCAACAACTGCTGCACCTGTATTATCTATCAACTGAAGTCTTGCATTAACATTGTCTCCTCGATTTGTTCTATCATTCAAAGACGGCTGATTAGCACCATCCAATGCTGGTTTTACAAATGTTAGAATGGTATATCCTCTACTATCAAATGACTGATTCGCACTCGACCCAGAATAATAGTTTACAGAAGGAATAAATTGGGCCTCCGCAATGTGTGACCCTGCCCTAAATGCAGAAGAAAGAGTAATGTCTGCTATCCAACTTCCGTTAGCTAAGATTTGTCCGTTTGTGAGTGTAAATCCTGTGGCATTCCCATCGATGGTAAACAATACATTAGCAGTTAGTGGGTCTCCGTTACGTAATTGTAATGCACTACCATTATCGCTTTCAACAGTACCTGTGATAGAAAATGATTCACCTGCAACAGGGTTAGCAACTATCGGGTCAACAACCATTATTGTTATTGATCGAACGGTAACTGTTGAAACATTTCTCTGACTTGGTAACAAATCGAAACTGCCGTTGTAGTAGAGACCTATTGTAATCAATCCCAGTGGTTGATCGAATGGGATTGGATGTACAAACTCGGTACGCCCTTGGTTGTCCGTGATGTTAGAAATAAGCCATGTTTCGTCAAATAAAACATCAATTGTATAATTGCTCAATGGCTGGAATAGATTTGAAGATTCTACTAACTGAAGTGATATGTTTACATTTGTTCCACGATTCACAATCATTGGGTTAAGAGGTTGCACATTCTCAAATAGAGTGACACCCTGAACCAAAATTGAGTGATTACTTGTGTCTGTAAGATAAAACGGAGATGAACCTTCAACTACTGAAATTATCAGGTTCCTTGGCCCGCGAAGTGTGCCATTGTTGAGAACATCGGTAGGTACAGAAAAGTTGAAACTTCCGTTTAAAGAAGTAAATACTCCGTTGATTAGTTTTTCATTCGGGTTATCCAACCAGAAAATTTCCATCGCAACAGCAGTTGTAAGATTCCTGCTCGAGTTATCGCCATCCTCTACCTGACCAATCACTTGGAAATTAACTCCGGCTGTGACGGTAGAGGGTATTGAATCTACTCTGATGTTCGATGAGACTTGAACTGTCAAATTAATGTCGGTAAAGTTACCGTAGTGTCTAGTAGCTCCAGTTGATTTAACTGCTGTGACATCATCTAAAACCTCCATACGCAGAGTGTATTGGCCAGGATCTACACCTGTAATTAGCCATGATAGGGTTGCATTCCCTTCATTATCACTTGTTGAACTTCCAATGGATATGTTAGCTCCTCCGTAATCTAATATGTAATTTACAACTGATCCACTTAGATTAGAACCGTCAGCGACGTCCGTAATTCTGGCTTGAATTTCGACAGTTGTGTTGATAGTTGCTATCAAGTTGACAAGCGGACCTGAATTTACAACTACATCCGACTCAATACCCCAGGTGGTTGATGGAGTTTGAGGAGGGGAAGGAGGAGTTGCTGAATCTATCCAGACAAAGTAAGCACCGCCCTCTGAAGCTAGTGAGTCGAAATCAGCAAATATTTCGATATCATATACCGACGAAGGTAAATTAGTCGGGGCAGTTATTGTTACATTATACGCTCCAGTTGAGTTATTCAACAGGCCATTAGCTAAGTCAATCGGACCCTCTGGCGTGAGAAGTTGTGCTCTTATTATTGAATCATTATCTAAGACAGCATTGCCGTGAACTGAATCAGTAATGTCTCCTATTACCCATGTTGTACTACCTAGGTAAGACCAATCATCGATAACTGTTACAGTTATATCGACAGTTCCCATGATTCTAAGTTCTGATGTATTTGTTGAGGCTAAAAAGAAGTCATTACCTGCGAATATCATATCAAATGAATAATCTCCTGCAAATAGGTTAGCGTCTGTTGTAAATGTCGGAGATATAGTACTTGACTCAGGGTTGACAGTTGTGTTTACGGTAGTCCCATTAAAATCAAAAGTGAACGTCCCATTTAGGTTCAAATCAAATTGGCCTCCCAAATGGTCTCTAACTAGGACAATAATTCCAACCTCGCTACCTCTAATCTGAGGATTTGCCTGTAATTCCATAAATAACAGACCTTGTAAGAACCATGGTGTACCGGAAGTATTCAAGGAATCTGTAGCCTCAAGGTCATCAGGATAGAATACTAATTCTAATTCTACATCACCCGCTTTCACAAACGTTGTATTGATCGCTAAGGTATGATTTATTGCAAAGGAACCGTTGATTGTTTTATTGAATAATTCAACGAATGTTCCACCGCCATTGAGCTCCCGCATTCCAAATGAGAGACTTCCATTCAAAGATGTCGGAGTTGCTCCAAATGACGAAGCTGTTCCGTTTATGTAAACAGGCTCGCCAATCTGCAGAATGGAGTTGTTGGTTGTTGGACCTTCTATTGTTGCAGTCAAGTTAGGAGCATCTCTAATATCCAAAATAATCGAGTGAGTAGAAGGCCTTAGGTGGAATTGAGGGCCAGTTATGGGTTGTGAATTATCCTGCCACCCACTAAACCCTAGAGTAGCAGATATGTTGGTTTTAGTTTCTAATTCGTCCAGTGTCACATTGATTTCCCAGATACCGCTGGGGCCAACGGTTCCAGATATGTTGGTCTGTCCATCTTCTGAAGACACATAGTCGAGCCAAACTTCCAATCCAGCAATGTTTTCTGTTCCGCCTGTATCATTATTTTCTAAAAGAAGTTGTCCCGAAATTACTGTTGTCGCACCAGCTCCTAGTACTGGCTGATCAATCGCACCCGGTTCTAAATGACTTATCAGTGAATCATCTGTTATGTTAATGAACACACCAAGGTCGATTCCATCATAGGAAACATATCCGCTCTGTATGTGTTCTATCACAATGGTAGCGAATCCAGGAATTACTGCGCTTTCCATAGTCCCATTTATGGCGAAATTTCCGCTGGAATCTGTTGTTATTGTCCCGAACAAATTGTTGAATGATGCTGCAGAGCCAGGCACATTATCAACATCCTCTACTCCAACAACATAACCCCTCAAAGTAATGTCAGGTATTGCTGTCGAGTTATCCAAGTATTGTAGAGTTCCTGACACAACAACCTCCGTTTGACCATCTCTATCATAGGTCGTTGGAGACCAAGATAAATTGGCAATCTCGATTTCTTCTGGCTCTGGACACGCATCGAAAGGAATCCATCCAAGATCATCACCACCACTGCTGGGACTCATCTCTAATCTTACTTCACCCCATTGTGCAAGATCAGTGCCAAATACAGCGTATCCGTTACCTGTCCAAGTTCCTCCTTTGTATCCTGTGACAAATCTGGCAGGTAAACCTGCAAGTCTTGCCATAGTCACGAATACTGTGGTAAACTCTGAACAAGTTCCTTCCTTCGCTCGATTCAATAAATCAAAAGTAATGTCGGCCTGAGGCGCAACTCCACTTCCGTTGTAATTTCTCTTGAAGTCATAAGTTGCATTTCCTTCTTTTAGGAACGTTGCAATGGCTTCGGCCTTTGAATATGCATCTGATGCTCCAGCATTGCTTATCACATCATTTGTTAAGTTTGAAACAAATGACTCTGATAGGGAGCTGTTGGTAAACTCATCTGGCAATAATGTTTCATAATTTGATGAGGACCCAGGTATGGTATTGGGTGCTAGTGTACTCCAATCGAACCAATATTCGTATTCCTCAACCCATATTGCATCTAAAAGGCCAGCAGTAATCTGGTACCCATGTGTATCGTTTGTTCTAGACATGGCTAATGATGCATCAGACCAGAACGTTATGTTGTATAGGTATGCAGACATTGGGACTTTTCCACTCATCATTGGATTAGAAAATTCGACATTCCATGCTACTGTATCATTCGCATAATTTGATGATGCCAGGTTTGAGAAATTAGTATATGGGACATTAATTTGTGTAGCAGGGTGCGCATCGGTCTCTAGACCATATGCGGCACCTGTGTAGTAATCATATGTGTGAATCCTCCACATGTGCTCTCTATCCAAGTCAACTACACCACTTGTGTTGTTTGCCCAGAATATGATATCATTTTGCACCACATCGTCAGTCGGGTCAAACGGGTCAAATGGAGAGCCTTGGCAATTTGAAAACCAAAATTGTTGTGGACATTCGTCACCATCTAACATCCCGCCTCCATCTGTATCGGGGTTTCGCCAATCTGTTCCAGTTTGATTTTCGACAGCATCTGGAATCGAGTCACCATCGAAGTCGTCCGGGAATATATCGTCTGAAGGGTCGCTTTCCGGGTTAGTAGAGTCAAAATACTCTTGCTTGTCGTTGACACCACCTGCATCAGTATCGATGTTGTCGTCATCTGTTACCCAAGCATCTTGGCTACCGTTAGTGATTCCAATCCATGAATTATCACAACCTGTCGATGTTTCGAAGTAATTATTCAATCCATCTCCATCATCGTCAAGATTGTTATCGCACGGTTCGAGGGGATCTGTTCCAACCAAAACCTCATCGAAATCATTTACTCCGTCGCCATCTGAATCAAACAAAGTGGGATTAGAGAAGTAACCGAAAACTCCCAGTGTTTCTTCCCAATCTGCTAAACCATCGCCATCCGTATCAGCGTAGTCATCGTCACAATAGCTGGGGAATACGCCAGTTGTGAGATCGTGACACCATGAATTATTCCAACTTTCAACAGACGTTGCTCCAGCAGGTGGCGCTACAAATACTCCCTGCAGAACATTGTTGACTTCAGAACCATATGAAAACTGAGTGTAAGTGCCGGAACTATTGTAGTATCCAATCCCTCCACCTGGAGAAAACCCTGAGCCGTCTACGAGAGTTAATTGCTTTGATCCTGAATTATACGCCCCAGCTCCTATTGAAGATGCAAAATTAATCACAGAGTCACAAGGATCCGTGCCATGTGTCATATTCAACTCATCACCATCATTTACCCCGCCGAAGTCAGTATCAGCAACATTCCAAAGGGTACATGACAAGTTTTCCTGCCAGTTCTCAATTCCATCATTGTCGAAATCACCAGAATCTTCTCTTCTGGTTGGATCAGTTTCGTTCGTATCGACTACCCCGTTACCATTAACGTCTTCATCACCATCATCGAACGCATCTCCATCTGTGTTGTTGTTCCGAGGGTCGCTAGGTTGGGCAGGAAAACCATACTGTCCGTTGACTTCGATGCCGTCATTAACGCCATCTGCGTCTGTATCTGGATTTGTAGGGTCTGTCAGTAGCGTGAGCGCTTCATGTGAATCATTTAGACCATCGTTATCTGTATCGGAATCAAGAGGATTTGTGGAAGTTATACCATCTGTTTCTGCCGTCAAAGTTGCACATCCACCCGGCCCTATTCCTTGGTGTGGAGAACAAGGAGTAGTTGTCTCTGTGTAAGAACCATCTGGACCTGGTCGATAACATGGCTGTCCACCACAAGTTGTTGTCCAAGATGGATTGATGTATTCATAGATGTTGATCAGTCCGTCACCGTCTGGGTCACCGTTTGCTCCATCTGCATTGGATGCGGATGTAGCATTCAGACCATTTGAAGCCTCCCAGCCATCTGGCATGCCATCACCATCTGTATCCCATCCATTAGGGTCCTCATCATACACTCCATCGCCATCATCATCATTTGTAGCACAATCTGCATCACCATCAAAGTCATTGTCGTTTGAATCTACCATTCCATCTTTATCGTTGTCAAAACCATCTGTGCAAATGTTTCCAACAGGGTCCTCGTCACACAGGATTATTGTTCCTGTTCCGTCGGAGCCTGAATCTCCACACGCTAGTTGATTATACTGCATTGCATTTTCTTCATCCCAATTGTTCACGGGAACTGTTCCGTTCCACCAAACACCATTGTCAAGATACGAAGCAGTTGAACTCAAGTCCCAGTTTGATGGTTGACCATAATTATATTCTTGCAAGTTTGAAAATCCATCTCCATCGGGATCTCCGATAGCTCCATCATCATTATTTGCCGAAAGTGGATCTAACCCGTATTGCCACTCCCAGCCATCCGGTAATTGGTCATTGTCCGAGTCCCAGTCATTGGGTTGTGTATTTATCAGATATTCAAGTCCATAAGTCAAGCCATCTCCATCTTGATCGGTAGATGCTAGAGCAGTGAATGACACAAATTCAATAGAAGCGATTGTGGACATTAGCATAAGTAATGCAAGCGCAATAGATTTCGCTTTCTTTTGACCAAGCCTTAGAGTAATATTTGTTCGCGCTGAGGAGTGAACGGAGGGCATACTCAAGTCTGACACCAAAGACATCCTCACAGCAAAGGCACTTAATGGAAATGGTGCATTGTTCATACAATAAGAGGGGAAAAATCTCCCCTACGGGGAGAAGTTGACTCTACTTATCTATTCAAATATCTTCCAAATCTTCTAGCAGTTCCAAGTCATCATCAAGGTCTTCTTCGCTCGAAACAGCATCTGGAATATCATCTAAATTGTCGGATAAATTTTGTATTTCCATTTCTTCCTCCTCCCACATTGAGGCTTCCCGAGCAGAACTTTGACCTCGTCTGTATACCGCCAAGAAAATAATCAGTAAAATACCAATGTATAAGCCTAGTGTTTGAGGATTGCTGAAGTCTGTTGCGGCGTTTACTATACAATCAAATCCTTCACACTCAGTTGTAAAGATAAATTGTGGTGTTTGCTTTAGTAAATTAGTGCTTACATTGTCTGCTAATGGCTCTATCGATAGAACTACTGTTGCGTCTTGCCCTGCCACTACATTCTCTGATGATTTTAATATTAGAGTGAAATCTTGTGTACTAAAAGGATCTATTTCAAGTAGAATTGTATTACCTGATTGAGCGGAACCGCTCTTAGAGAATTTGGCAGTCCATTCTGAGGGAAGGGATTGAGCTGAAACAATTACGTCAAGCTTGACATTGTTAGAGTTTTCAACTCTAAATTCATAACTCTGCTCTACATTAGGCAAGAACGGTGTCAGTTCCGTCACTCTTTCAACAAATACTCGACCAGGTTTAACTTCCTCTTTGACCTCAATATGCATTGGCAAATCGAAGTATCTAGGGTCTTCGCCGGCAGATACTTCTTCTGTTACTCTGAGGTATAATGTGTGACTACCTGCTAGAACCTTTTCTCTCATCTCAATCTTGACTTCGAGATCCGCATAACTTCCAGAGCTAAGTTGTAGTGCGATCACATCTTGTCCGTCGTCGCCTTTTATGCTAAAGTCCCATGAAGCATAGGCTGGATCTCCGGTATCTTCATTTGTATTTTTGTCAAGTTTGTCAGGAGATATGACTCTCCATGTGTTGTCCCCCGTCTCGTTCGTGCTGTCGGTGATTCTAACTGTGAAACTCACAGGTTCACCAGGATCGACCGGTCCTACTGAGCCAATGTCCTGCCCATCAGAATCAGAAATTACCTCTGCAAGGATTCCAAAAGTCCTGTGTACGGTAAATGAAACTACTGAACTCATTTGATCATCACCAGTTGAGAAGCAAATGATTGTGAATAGGCCTATGTCTACATCATCTCTGTTAGTAGGAGGATAAATTTTTAAAATTAAAGTCAAAGTTTCGTGGGAACCAATGTCTGGGGTAACGGAATATGGTCCCTCAGTCGCAAGTTCAGAGCCAGTGTCATTGTCGAAAAATGCATATGTCCATGAAGAACTAGGTGTTTCGTCAATCTTCAACCTGTAAGTATCGGTATCAAAACCTGCGTTGAACAAATCGAGATAGAAAGGCTCACCAGGAATGGTCATGTCTGAGTCTATGTAGTGTGATACTGTCTCATCAAAGGCCTCTGGCCGGTTGGAATCTGCAATTTGTAGCTGGTGGTCCTCGTCCTCATATACACTCATTCTAGGGGGGGCAAAGACACCTACTTCTTCGATATCCATCACGATTCTCTCTATCACTACTTCTTCTCGAACATTATCNTCGTTTTCAACGAAACCTCTAGCCCAAACTTCGATTCTTTCTGGGGCTGTTGAGAGGTCTCCATTTGGAGCTTCTATTGANAGGGTAGCAATCTTGAANGAACCNCCCCCAGATAGCGAGTAGCCTGCTGGTTGATCCCATAGCGGNTCGGNCCAAGANGATGGTAGGGATGTAAATAATTCAAACTCGACATCCATTTGAATGCCTGCTGAGCCTGTATGTTCAACCATGAATTCAACACTACTTATCTGCCCAGGTGCTATCAATACACTATCAGCTTGGTCAACAGGAAGGGAGAGATACATTCCATACTCCATGAAATCTATTCCTACGTGCCTGTAAACTACCACGTGACCTTGAACGTCTGTAATCTCCAGAGAAAGGTTGTAATGGCCAGCAGGCATTCCTGCTTCATAGGTCCAGGTGTAGTTACCCACCAATCCATTATTGTCTAGTCGCAAGTCATCATCCTCGAACTCCTTGTCAAACACCGAGTTTGTTCCAGATGGTGTCGAAAGAACTAGGTTCACTGAGTTGATATCATCTCTTCCAAATGCATCACGCACATCAACGGAGAATTGAATTGTTCGGAAATCAGGTCGGTGATTTGGAGACCACTCAAGTTGCTCATCATCAATCCAAATTCCGCCAGGAGCATGGACTTTTACTTTTGAGTCAGCAAGTGCGTTTGCTTTCAGTGATAGCCTGGAGAATCCGTTAGTTTGTTCAACATCACCATAAGCGACTAAAACTTCACACTCTCCTGACTGACCTATGCCTCCTTGACCCTCACACGATGCACTCCCATCAATCTGCAAGCGCAGTTGAGCACCCTGTTGCACAGTAAATCCTTCTTCAGGAACATCGAAAAACACTTCATTCAAGGTCCAAGAACAATCACTGTTGAACAAACCACTGCTACAAGGGTCGTCCAGACTCATTGTCTCGGTGTAAGTGGGTCCTCCTACGGAATTAAGAGTAAACGTAAGGTCTGCAGTAGATTGCTCTTGCCCCTTAAATTGCAGATATATGTAAAGATGGATTTCTGTTGCGCTTCCTTGTCCGTATACTGTAAGATCACTTATCATATCCTCTGAACGGAATTCAACGCCAGATAGTATGCTAGCCTCCTTGTGAGCACCATCTGGTTCAATCGTTGTAATCGCACCGTCACCACCGGAGTTGCCTTCTTCGTCGAGATACAGATTGTATGTTTCCAGATTTGCAGGAGCTCTATCCATTTTTTTCTCATCTTCGAGTGATGAAACATCAGCTACCGGAAGGAGTGAAGTCAGCATCATCAATAGCACGAGAACTGGTAAAAGCCGAGATTTGAGCATGCGCACCATACTCTCGTCTACAATCGGGTGTTAAACCGTTTTGCACATATTGCGCATCAAAACAATCACCCTACGGGTGAATCAATAGATTCCACAGTGAAACTAAAGACGGATGTCAGAATTGCTTTCTGACTAATCAGTTTGGTAATAATTAATTTTTGATTACAACCCCTTGATTCTTCTTCCGACTGTTTCATTAGTTGCGATATATGGCGTGAGGTCAGGCGGGGGTTGCCGAGTGGTCAAAGGCGCCGGGCTTAAGATCCGGTCTCGATGAGTTCGTGAGTTCAAATCTCACCCCCTGCACCATCAACTAATCGACCAACCACCATCAACTGGAAGTATAAATCCTGTAATGTATTGCGCTTCAGAGAGGAACTTTACTGCATTGGCTATATCTTTTGGTTCTCCAGCTCTGCGAAGAGGTATATTTTTGACAATTTCATCAAATCTTTCCTTTTCCCAAGAAGCAGCTAAAATTGCCCCCGGAGCAATTCCATTGACTCTGATATCAGGTGCGAGTTCTCCTGATAAATTTAGTAGAAGTTGGCGTAATGCGGCTTTCGTTGCAGTGTAATGACTCAATTCTTCCCATGATTGGCCCCAACTGGTATCCACAATACCAATCACTGAGCCTTTTTTTGCTTTGATTTTTGGAACTAGCCCCTGAGTAATAAAAAATGGAGCATCAAGATGGATTGAGGTGAATCTTCTGAGTTCTTGAGGGGTAACTTTAGAAAATTCTGTTTGACTATAGATAGATGCATTGTGTATCAATAGGTCAATTCCCCCTGCTTCATTTACCAACTCATGATCGTGAATTTCTTCAATAACTCGAAATAATTCATCATCATTCGATAAATCACCACTTACTACTGCTCCTTTTCCTCTTTGAATTAGATGTCTAGCCTGAGTTATCGAACGATTACAATGGACTATAACAGCCCAGCCATCCTCTAGCAACATGGATACAATAGATGCTCCGATTCTTTTCGCTCCCCCAGTAATCACTGCTACTCGCATGTTAAATCCCGAGGGGTTTCAAACTTTGAATGCTCGTAAACTACCATACCTATTCTTTTTGCACCTCATCCCTTCGGGATGGTTGGAGGGAGTCACATGACGGTCAGGAAATTGAAGATGGCAAAGACTAGGAGTCGATTGCCAGATTGGTTCCGGACAAGGCTTCCGTCAGGCGAATTACAAAAGAAATTCAATCAGACAAAGAGCACAGTTACAGACAATATGTTGCACACTGTTTGTCAAGAAGCAAGGTGTCCTAACATTCACGAGTGTTGGGCTGCAAAAGATGCTACTTTTATGGTAGCAGGTCAAGAGTGTACAAGAAGTTGTAAATTCTGTGCAGTAGGGACTATCAGAACTCCGCCTCCTCTTGATGTGAATGAACCTGCCAACGTTGCCCACGCAGTATCTACCATGGATCTAAATCATGCTGTTATTACTGTTGTCAACCGTGATGATTTACCGGACAGCGGTGCAGGTCATTACAGGAAGTGCCTTGAAGCAATAAGAGAAAAGGTTCCTCGTGTCACCTTAGAATTGTTGTGCAGTGATCTTGCTGGAGACCACGACGACCTTGCTAGCCTCTTGATTGGTTTGGATATCGAAGTATTCGCTCACAACGTAGAATGTGTGCCAAGGCTTGATATGAAAGTAAGAGACAGAAGAGCATCTTTTGAGCAATCACTCGGCATACTCATCGAAGCGAAGCGATTACGACCAGATATTTTGACAAAGTCATCTCTAATGGTAGGTTTGGGAGAGACTGATGAAGAAATAGTCGAAGCGCTCCAGAGACTTAGAGACGCAAAAGTAGACTTGGTTACAATAGGACAATACCTAGCTCCGAGCCCAAAACATTTGCCAGTTGATAGGTTTCCTGAACCACATAGTTATGATAATTGGAGCAATCGGATTGAAGAAATGGGATTCTTAGGTTGGGCATGCGGTCCGTTAGTTCGGTCTTCATACAAAGCAGGAGAATTACTTACAAGAGCTAGGGCAAGACGAATGTTATCAGCGGAGTAGAGATTAAAATGTCAAGCAAAAATACAAATTCCATGCAAACATATACGGTCCCAGATGCTCCATTTAGACCAGGTGATGATGCTGATTTTGGAGATAAATGGGCTGAACAACCCGGTGACTTATCTCGCCCTGACCCCATAAATTGTGTGCATTCAGATACTGAGGAACATGCCCACGGACTCATTAGAGTTCTTGGAGATGACGACATGGCATCTGGTGAATGGAATCCAGAACTTGATGCGACTGAATTAATTCGTGGCTTAGAAATGATGATGCGTTTAAGAATATTCGACGATAGAATGATAAAAATGCAAAGAACTGGAAAACTATCTTTCTACATGCGCTCGTTTGGAGAGGAGGCTGTCGCAATAGCTCAAACAATGGCCTTAGATGATACTGACTGGATATTCCCATCTTACCGGCAACCTGGTGCCCAATTCGTAAGAGGTAGAGACATGGTTAGTATGATATGCCACTGCATTGGAAATACAGAGGATAACATACGAGGCAGACAGATGCCTGTGCACTACTCTTGGAAAGAAGGACATTTTATTTCAATTTCTAGCCCGGTAGGTACTCAGTTTAGCCAAGCTGTTGGAGTTGCAATGGCTTCTGCATACAAGGGTGATGATCAAGCAACAATAACATGGTTGGGTGATGGAACAAGCGCTCAAGGTGATTTTCACTATGGGCTAAATTTCGCATCCGTATTCAAACCACCAGTTATTCTCAACGTAGTAAACAACCAATGGGCAATCTCTACTCATAAGAATCTCGCAACCGGAGGTGAAAACTTTGCTGCAAGAGGATTAGCATATGGCATTCCATCTCTAAGAGTGGATGGAAATGATTTCCTTGCTCTTTACTCTGTAACAAAATGGGCTCGTGAAAGGGCAAGAGCAGGAAAGGGAGCAACATACATTGAAGTCTACACTTACAGAGCAGGAGCACATTCTTCCTCTGATGACCCGAGTAGATATCGACCCGGTGACGAGTTCAAATGTTGGCCAGGTGGAGATCCTGTCGAGCGACTAAAGAATCATCTGATTAAGATAGGAGCATGGTCAAATTCAAAAGATCAGGAGCTTACTGAAAAGATAGATTCTGAAGTTATGGCAGCATACAAGGAAGCATGTAAATTCGGTGATTTGGCCAATGGACCGTTTCCTCCTGCATCAACCATATTTACGGAAGTTTACGAAAAAGTCCCTTGGCATATACAAGAACAAAGAGAGGAACTGGGAAAGTGAGGTGATTATATGACTGAAATGAATATGATTGAATCCCTAAACAGTGCACTTGATAACATGCTAGAAAAACATGACAATGTCGTAATTTTTGGAGAAGATGTTGGCTATTTTGGTGGTGTATTTAGAGTAACAGACGGGTTACAAGATAAACATGGTTTACAACGCGTTTTTGATGCACCACTCGCAGAAGGAGGAATAGCAGCAATCGCTTTCGGCATGGGAATAAATGGACTAAGACCTGTAGCAGAAATCCAATTTGCGGACTACATTTTCCCTGCTTACGATCAAATAGTCAACGAGATTGCCAAAATCAGACACAGGTCTGGTGGTGAATTTTCCACGCCATTGACCATAAGAACACCAGCGGGTGGAGGGATTAAAGGTGGGCATCACCATTCACAGAGTCCTGAATCACAGTTTACTCACACACCTGGATTGAAAGTTGTTTATTGCTCTAATCCTAACAATGCTAAGGGGCTACTAACGAGCGCAATAGAATCCAACGATCCAGTAATTTTCTTTGAACCCAAGAGATGCTATCGTGGCCCATTTTATGGAGATCCTCACAATGTTCCAACATGGAAAGGCCATCCAAAGGCCGATGTACCAGAGGAATATTACGCAATACCCCTCGAGAAGGCAGAAGTCGTCAAAAAGGGCGATTCATGCACTGTAATCGCATGGGGTGCCATGGTGCATGTTGCCGAGCAAGGAATAAGGGATAGTGGAATTGACGCAGAGTTAATCGATCTGCAAACCCTGTTGCCATGGGATAGAGATACCGTTGTTGAGTCAGTCAAGAAAACTGGAAGATGTGTTATAGTTCACGAAGCCCCTAAAACTAGCGGATTTGGAGCAGAGATGAGTGCATCCATACAGGAAAGATGTTTCTGGCACTTAGAATCTCCAATAATCAGGGTGACTGGTTGGGACACACCTTTCCCACACACTACAGAATGGGATTACCTTCCAAATCCAAAAAGAATTGCAGAAGCTATAAAGAAAACACAGGAGGCATGAAAATGGGAATATATGCATTTAAATTACCAGATATCGGAGAAGGAGTTGTAGAAGGAGAAGTCGTTGAATGGATGGTATCTGTCGGAGATACTGTCAAAGAAGATGATCCGATTTTGTCAGTGATGACTGACAAAGCAACAGTGGAGATACCCTCACCAACTGATGGTGTAGTAAAGTCTCTGGTTGGTGAACCAGGCACTATACTTGCAGTGGGTCAGGTCTGTATTGAATTTGAAACAGATGGAGAAGGTTCGCCTGTCGAGGAAAATAAAACCACTTCTGATGAGGTTGTTCAAACTGCACCAGAACCTGTTGAGAAAGTCCCGGAACCTACACCTACTCCAGACCCAAAACCCGAACCTACTCCCACTCCAACCCCAGTTGTTGTCGCAGCACCGGGTACAAGGCCTTTGGCATCACCTGCTGTTAGACAGCGTGCTAGAGAAAGTGGAATTGACCTGACAACAGTTTCTGGAAGCGGTCCTGCTGGAAGAATTACCCACTCAGATTTAGATCTATGGAAAGAAGCGGGAAGCCCTGTCGCCGCTTCCGGTGCATCTAGAATACCTAAAACTGGAACAACCGAAGTGCCAGTTATTGGTCTGAGAAGAAAGATTTCTGAAAGTATGACAGAATCATATTCAACAATACCTCACTTTTCATATTTCGAAGAAGTAGATATTACCCAACTAGAAGACTTGAGAGTGCATCTTAACTCTACGAAATCTGACACACAGCCAAAGTTAACCTATCTCCCCTTCATCATGCAAGCACTTGTGAAAGCACTAGGAGAAAATCCCGTATGCAATGCTCTATTCGATGACGAGAAAGGTGTAGTAACTCGACATGAGGCCATTCACTTGGGCATAGCAACACAAACAGATAGAGGATTATATGTTCCTGTTGTTAAACATGTAGAAGCAAAGGACGTTTGGGAATCTGCCTACGAGATGCAGAGAGTCAGCCAAGCTGCCAGAGACGGAACCGCAAATTTAGATGAATTAACTGGATCCACATTCACGATAACAAGCCTAGGTAGGATGGGAGGATTGGGTGCAACTCCAATAATCAATAAACCAGAGGTAGGAATATTGGGTGTTCACAATGCAGTCGACACACCAGTTGTAAGAAATGGACAAATTGTGATCAGAAAAATGCTGAGATTATCTTCATCTTGGGACCACAGAGTTGTTGACGGTTATGATGGCGCCGTTCTTGTTCAGCGTCTGAAGACCTTACTAGAGAATCCAGCAACTATTTTCATGTGAGGATGATTAAATGAAGAACAAAAAATGCAAGGTATTGGTTGTTGGTGCTGGTCCAGGAGGATATGTTGCTGCGATTAGATCTGCTCAACTGGGAATGGACACTGTAATTATTGAAGGGGAGAGAGCAGGCGGAACATGCCTCATTCGGGGATGTATCCCATCGAAAGCACTAATTCATGCTGCTCACAAATTCCATGATTTAGCCAAACATGCAAAAGAAGGTGGACATATGGGGATATCCATACCAGGTCCTGCTGAGCTGAAGATGGCACAGTTGAAAGGTTGGAAAGATGATATTGTGGATAGGTTGAACAAAGGTGTTGAGCACTTATTGAAAACATCCGGAGCCGAGCTGATAACTGGCTGGGCTGAATTTAAAGATGCTAAAACCGTGATTGTTGGCGACATCCAGATAGAGGCTGAAAATGTAATCCTTGCAAATGGTAGCGTGCCAATTGAATTACCATTTATGAAGTATGGTGATGGAGTTATCTCAAGCAGAGAAGCATTGGATATTGACGAAAAGTTGGACCATCTTGTTGTAGTTGGTGGAGGTTACATTGGACTAGAGTTAGGAATAACTCACAAAATGCTCGGCGCTGATGTAACTATTGTTGAAGCTATGGACAGTGTCCTACCTATATTTGACAAGGAATTGAGAAGACCTCTTGAATTATTCATGAAGAAGAATAAAATCAAGGTAAATACCGGTGTATTCGCTAAGGGTGTTGAGAAACTTGACAGTGGACGTTTAAAGTTGAATTTCATCGATAAAGATAATTCAGATGATGAGACAAAGATGCAGTCGGTTGAAGCTGACAGAGTTCTTGTTACTGTTGGAAGGAGACCGAGAAGTGAGGGGCTTGCTTCAACAGGGGTTGCTTTAGATGAAAGAGGGTTTGTAAAAGTCAATGACAAGTGCCAAACCAACATGAAGGGGGTTTATGCTATTGGTGACGTAGCTAATTTGGGAGAGATGCTAGCACATGTGGCATCTTTCCAAGGAGAAATGGTTGCCGAAATTATTGCAGGGCACAATCGTGCATACAACCCAGTTGCAGTACCAGCTATTGTATTTACAGAACCTGAAGTTGTTTCAGTTGGTCTGTCGCCTCAAGAAGCTAAGGATGCTGGACATCCTGTAATTACTGGGAAATTCCCACTTGCTGCAAATGGCCGCTCGCTAACCCAAGAAGCTGAAAAAACTGGAGGATTCGTCAGAGTAGTCGCACGTGAGGACGATCACAGGATTCTCGGTGTTCAAGCTGTTGGGACTCACGTTAGTGAGTTAGTTGGGGAATGGACATTAGCTCTAGAAATGGGTGCACTCCTCGAAGACATCGCAGGAACCATCCACGCTCATCCAACAATGACTGAAATGACTCATGAAGCTGTATTAGCAACCTTGGGTCACGCAATACACGTAGCTTAGATTTCAGTCACAGCAACTATCTGCTAGTGCATCTTGCGCACAGAAGCATGTCTTAGCTGGAACGATGTCTGCCCTAGAGCTTCGCTCACTGAACAGTGCGCTAACCTTCTCGAGCTCACCAGTGTCGTCACCCTTAGCCTCTAGACACAATTTCAGCCCTAGAAGTCCCCACATGTTATCTTTCCATAACTTGATATCATCTCGATATACTTGTTCAGCTTCCTCGACATGCCCCTGTTCTAAAAGTAGTGCTCCAAGGATGTGGCGAACTGGTTGCATTTGACCCCAGGGTTCGTTATATGCTAGGTTTAAGGATAAATCTACACCCCTTCTAAGTTCGTCAAAGGCTGCTGTAAAATCGTATTCTTCCCCATTGGCCTTGGCTAGGAACTGCCTGCGATATTCAATCTCTGCTTCTAATATCGATGCGTTAACATTCAATATCGACGGTCCTTCTGCTGGGTCCTGATACATGAAATTGTTATGCAACATTCTTCCTGCAAGAGCTGGATTTTCCAGTGCTTCCTTGAAAAGAACTTGTTCTGCTTCTGCTTCAGGGACCTTTCCTAGTGATGCATAAGCAACGCCACGTGCGTAGTGCTGTGTTGCAATTGTAGCCGGGAACACATCTTTGTCTGAATACATTGGTTCTGCTAAGATTTCATCCCACTTTCCGAATCTAATCATAACATGCCATGGCATTGTGACATAAGACTCGAGGAATATCGCACCCATTGGAATAATTCCAGCTAGCATAAATTGCACACCTGAATTGGCATCGCCGGCAGGCAATGTATCAACTGCTTTTCTTGCATACTTCAATGCGGTTTCATACTGACCATCAAACATAGCACACCATACAACAAAGTGATGGTTGTGCATCCTGTAAAACTTGTAGAATTGAGATTCGTTTCCTGTTAATTCAACATACTTGTCATCGGCTTCGACAGCAGCAATGTTACATTCAATTGCTTCTTTCCATTGTCCAACCCATGCATCAATGTGAGATGGCATGTGAACCAAATGGCCCAAACCAGGCATTCTTGTTCTAAGAACATCAGCAGCGGGTAGTGCTCTTTCCGGGAAGGGAGATAATTCTAGAGCGTGACAGTATAGATGGCATAATGCAGGGTGTACTTTTGCAGCATCATTGCTTTCAAACGCATCTTCCATGATTTTCACAAGCAGCAACGTATTTTCATCAGCCGGAGTTATTTCTCCTGTTGCAGTATTCTTATCCCACAGTTGCCATGCCTTGAGATTCATAAGAGCCTCAACATAGATCGCCGTGACATCGAGATTGCCACTATACTTCTCATAAAGTGGTGCCATTGCTTCAGCAAATGCTACATTAAGCTCAGGACTGTTACCCATGTTAAGGACTGATGGATCTGCTGCATCACGTGCTTCAGCAGAGTGGCGCTTGGAAAGTGCGACAATCAAATCCTGTTCCAATTCTGTGCAGTGGCCCATCACAGAAACAGCCTGCTGTATTGCATCATGACCGGACCCTAGACCTGGAGACCAGTTGTAATTTGATGATACACAATAAGCGATTCCCCACCAAGCCATAGCGCAGTTTGGATCTTCTTCTGTGCATTTTGTGAAGCATGCAATTGCTTGTTCGTGGTTGTAATTCAGCATGTGGCCGAAAGCCTCGATGAACATCTTTCTAGCATCATCACTAGCGCAGGTTACTTGTGTTGCAAACGAGTAATTCTCAGGGTTCCCATAGTCGTAATCAGTTGGTGCTAATTCCATATCCTTAATCCAATGTTATAGAGATATAAATCCAACGTTATTTTATTTTAACAAATATTATCATAATTGATTATGAGTGAAATAAATCACTCGAATCAGTAGGGAGAGTCATCAAAAGGTTTCACTTGATAATTTCTGCTGCTTTCCTCACCATGTATGGGATGTAACCCAACAAGAAGAAGAAATAAGCAAATGCACCTAAGAATGTCAATGCGTTAACTTCGAATTTGTAACCAACACCAGTAACAACAGCCATTAATACAATCACAATGGATGATTCAATAAAACCTGCAATTGATGTTTTCCATGAGTCTACATAACTGAATTTACTTGCGTCTGATCTGCCATCCTTCAGAGCTTTGCCAACTGGATATATGATCATTTGACCATATGCAATTATTGTCAAAATCAATGCTCCGGTTATGATTACAAGTCCAATTACCGCATCGCCACTATCAATGGCTANGTAAAACGCAGCACCCCATAGGATTGTTAATACTATCATAGATACAATCCAACCACCCAGAGCNATAATTCCATANTTGAACACACTCAATGCAGAGGATAGNTTTATCGCAGCTTTAGCGTCGTTATCTTTTGGCANTACAACTACTGTTTGCATNGCTGTTTGTGATGCAACNTGTTGCACTTGTCCTGTTGGAACGTTATNTTGTATTGGNGGTTGGACTGCTNTTTCTTGNACAGGTTGGTGTTGTTCATCCTGAGCTTCGACTGGTAGCCATTCTGTCCCGTTCCACATGTAATTGCCATCTTCACTTAGTTGCATTACCTGAGGGTAAAACAATTTAGCGTATAAAGACGGCTATTGTGGAAGAGATGTGTTATTTCACATCAGTATATCATGATCCGCAACTGAGACAGTCGTCCGGATTATCTATAGAACAAGATATTGCTTCTAAACTGGTAACTTCATCTGCTCTATTAGCTAGACCGCCAACTGTCTCGTCATTAGCTACCTTTTGCTCAACAGTAAACTGTATAGCATCAGCAGCGGCTTTGGTTCTCAAGTAATACATTCCAGTTTTGAGACCTTTCTTCCAACCGTAAAAGTGCATGGATGAAACCTTCGCTGGAGTCGCATCAATCATGTGGATGTTTAGCGATTGACTTTGATCAATGTAAGCGCCTCTATCTGCTGCCATGTCTATAACGTGCTTCTGCTTTATCTCCCATGTAGTCTTGTATAAATCTTTGAGATCTTGCGGGATTCCTTGTATCATTTGAATACTACCCTTGTGTCTCAGAATTTCATCTTTCATACCAAGAGACCACAAATCTCTGTCAATTAAGTCACTTACAAGGTGCTTGTTTAGAACGATAAATTCTCCTGAGAGGGTTCTTCTAACATACAAATTGGAAGTAAATGCTTCAAAGCACTCGTTATTTCCTAATATTTGGCTTGTTGATGCTGTTGGCATTGGGGCTAAAAGTAGAGAGTTTCTCAAACCATGTTCTACAATATCTTTTCTGAGTGTGTCCCAGTCCCAGCGGCCAGAGTGTTCTTTGACACCCCACAAATCTGGCTGCAATAATCCCTTGCTTGCAGGAGAGCCTGCGAAACTAGAATAGGGGCCCTGTTCCTTTGACGCCTCCATACTAGCGGTGCATGCAGCAAAATAAATCGTTTCGAATATCTCTCTGTTTACTTGATGGGCTTGTTCTGATTCGAATGGTAACTTGAGCATTGCAAACGTATCAGCCAAACCTTGGACACCCAATCCGATAGGCCTGTGCCTCATGTTTGAGTTTCTTGCCTCTTCAACGGGATAGAAGTTGACATCGATTACTCGATTCAAGTTACCAGTTGCGTGATACGTGACTTCGAACAATTTTTGATGGTCAAATTCTCCTTTTTCCTTGTTGACAAATTTCGGTAATGCAATTGATGCCAAATTGCAAACTGCTACCTCGTCTGGAGCAGTGTATTCCAAAATTTCTGTGCACAGATTGGATGACCTGATGGTGCCCAAATTTTTCTGATTGGACTTTTCATTACATGCATCTTTGTATAGCATATATGGTGTTCCTGTCTCAATTTGAGCTTGTGTTATTGCATCCCACAATTCCCTAGCTTTGATTGTCTTTCTGGCACGCCCTTCTTCTTCGTATTTTGTGTAGAGCTCGCGGAATTCCTGGCCGTATACGTCGTGTAAGTCAGGGCATTCATTTGGACAAAATAGTGACCATTCGCCACCGGACTCTACTCTTTCCATAAATAAGTCCGGAGTCCATAGTGCGTAGAATAAATCTCTAGCTCTCATTTCTTCCTTTCCGTGGTTTTTCCTCAGGTCAAGGAATTCGAATATGTCAGGGTGCCAAGGCTCGAGATAGATAGCAATGCTTCCTTTTCTTTTACCTCCACCTTGGTCAACATATCTCGCTGTGTCATTGAAGACTCTTAACATCGGAACAAGTCCATTTGAATATCCATTTGTTCCTTTGATGTATGATCCCTTGGATCTAACCTGATGTATCGACAATCCAATTCCACCTGCGGATTTCGAGATTCTTGCGCATTGCTTCAGCGTGTCATATATGCCATCCAAAGAATCATCCTTCATTGTAAGCAGGAAACATGATGACATCTGAGGTTTTGGTGTGCCCGAATTAAACAATGTTGGTGTTGCATGAGTAAACCACCCTTCGCTCATTAGATCGTATGTCTTTAGTGCCTTTTCGATATCATCATGATGAATTCCAACAGATACTCTCATCAGCATGTGTTGTGGCCTCTCCACGACATCGCCATCAAGTCTAAGTAAGTATGATCTTTCAAGTGTTTTGAAACCGAAATAGTCGTAATTATGATCCCTTTCATAATCTATATGTGCGTCTATAACTTCTTTATTTTTCATGATTATATCATAAATTTCTTCAGAAATTAGTGGAGCAAATTTCCCAGATTCAGGATCGGTGTAATTTCTCAAGTCATAGATAACTTCACTAAAGACATCCTTGGTTGATCTGTGGAGGTTATCAACACATATTCTAGCAGCGAGTTTTGAGTAATCAGGGTGTTGGGCAGCAAGAGATGCGGCAGTTTCAGCAGCAAGATCGTCAAGTTCTGATGTCGTTACTCCATCATATAAGCCCTCAATGACAAGTTTGGTTAACATCCCAGGATCTACCCATTCCTTGTTCAAATCGTGAGAGAGATTGACCAACTTTTCCTGTATTGCATCAAATCTAACGTCCTCTTTTTCGCCATTCCTCTTTACCACTTGTAGACCCATTATTATACCTCCAAAAATCAGCAACCGCTGTCATCAGCTAGTGACGACTTTTGCGACTTGCCTAGAAATCCTCCTCCAGTGAGAATTTTTGTTGAACTGCACCAAGGCTGCTTGATGAACCCATAACTCCTGCCTTTTGATATTCGCCGACTCTCTTCTCGAAGAAGTTAGTCTTACCCTGCATTGAAATCATTTCCATCCAAGGGAAGGGGTTCTCTGCGTTGTATAGTTTGCTTACTCCAAAGGCAACGAGCAATCGATCTGCAACGAATTGGATGTATTGCTTCATGAGGTCAGCATTCATTCCTATCAGAGAAACCGGGAGAGCACTAGTCACGAATTCTATTTCGATTTCGACAGCTTCTGATATAATTTGGCGTATCTTCATTTCGCCAGCTCCACGAACTAGTTGGGAGTGTAGCAAACAAGCGAAATCACAGTGTAGGCCTTCGTCTCTGCTGATTAATTCATTTGAGAATGTTAAACCTGGCATGAGACCGCGCTTCTTTAGCCAGAAAATTGCACAGAATGAACCGGAAAAGAAGATTCCTTCAACGGCTGCAAATGCTACTAACCTCTCTGGGAAGGATGCTCGCTTCTGGTCCAACCACCTTAGAGCCCATTTTCCTTTCTTCTCAACAGATGGTACTGTTTCCAGCGCCTTGAACAAGTGGTCTTTTTCTGCGGGATCTTTGATGTATGTATCAATCAGAAGGGAATATGTCTCTGCGTGTATGTTCTCCATCATAATTTGGAATCCGTAGAATGTACGAGCTTCTGCCCATTGGACTTCGTTGGCAAAGTTGACAACAAGATTCTCGTTAACTATACCATCGGATGCTGCGAAGAATGCTAAAACGTGTTTAAGGAAATGTTGTTCGTTGTCTGAAAGAGATTCCCAATCTTTGGCATCTTCTGCCAAGTCTATTTCTTCGGCTGTCCAGAACGAAGCAGCATGCATCTTGTACATTTCCCATATCTCAGAATGTTCGATAGGGAACAGTACGAATCTATCCAATGACTCCTGAAGCATTGGTTCGATAAATTCTGATGATAGGTCTAAGTCAAAGCCGTCTTTTTGTTGCGATTCTGGTTGCATGTCGTGTCCTCCTCTTGTTTGTCCTTGTTGGATTTTGATTGCCGTTGAAACGAGCCTATAATATTCACTAATATTTTCACTCACAAAACGGCAAAAATTTCGGTATTTCCAACAGGTCAGGAATTACAACTTCATGTCAATAGTTTATGAATTATCTGATGTGTTAATTGCTGCTGATGACGTATTGAGGCCCAAGAATCATACAAATGATTGATAGTCTGCACCAACTGCAATGAACTATGCAAGATAACGTTGAAGTCTTTTTTGCTAAATTGCACGAGGATGCTTATACTCCAACAAGGGGCTCAAAATTCGCAGCTGGATGGGATATATATGCGCTTGAAGAGACTGTCGTTGGTAAAGAAAAATCAAGCAAGATTCGGACTGGAATTGCTTTAGCAATACCCGAGGGATGGGAAGGGCAACTAAGATCAAGATCATCACTAGGAGCTAAAGGAATGATAATGCCAAATGGTATTGGTACGATAGATGCTGATTATAGAGGGGAGTTGCTAGTATTATCTGTTTGGATTGGTGAAGGTGAGTCAATTACTATCCAAAAAGGCGAGAGAGTTGCACAACTGGTGATTGCCCCAATACCTGAAACAAAGTTTACAGAAATGAATGTAGAAGATTTACCTACCACAGAAAGAGGTAGCGGTGGATTTGGCAGTAGCGGTAGATTTTGAGATGATTTAAATTGCGTCCAATGAAAGTAATAGATTTAGGCATTAAGCCTCATGAGGAGGTTGATGAATTAATGAAATCTCTACAGTCTCAGAGAATAGACGATGAGATTCCAGATACTTTGTTGATTTGCGAGCATCATGAAATTGTAACAATAGGGCCACGGGCGAGGAATGACGGAATAAAACCACCTGATGGCTATTCGTCCATTAGTGTAGACAGAGGCGGCGGTTTAACCTGGCATGGTCCTGGTCAATTGGTGCTATATCCCATATTCAAATGGGACTTAGAAGGAGAAGCCAATGTCAAATCTGTAATAACTAAATTAGAAGAATGGGTAATTCAGTCACTAACATACTTGAAAATCCCTTGTGAAAGGAATGAGAGGATGCAAGGAGTTTGGTGTGGAAGAAACAAGTTTTGCTCAATAGGCCTATCATTTCTCAGATGGACTAGCAGACATGGATTAACAATCAACTACAATACGCCTATTGGAAGAGTCGAGATGGTCTCTGGATGCGGATTGGGGCAGGATACAACAACAAGCCT
>PAOW01000023.1 GCA_002710015.1 Methanobacteriota archaeon
AAATTGCTACATTACAGAATCGTAGACGTTTCTAGTATCAAAGAAATATCAAAGAGATGGTATCCAAAGAATGCAAGATATAACAAAAAAGAATCTCATAGAGCCCTAGAAGACATACTAGAATCAATCGAAGAATTGAAGCATTTCAGAAATACAATATTCAAAGATTAATTCCTTTGTGATTTGAGATGATTTCCGCCAAAACAGCTATTGCAATTTCTTCTGGGCTTTCAGCGCCAATCGATAGACCAATAGGACAATTTACTTCATCAAGCTTCTCTTGAGTTATGCCCGCCTCAAGGGCGACTCTGGTAAAAGCACTCCATTTTGCTGTTGAACCAATGACACCTAAACGCCCCTTATACCCGGCAAATAACAATCCAAGCAACCTCTCTTCGTCTTCCTTCCAATCATGGCCCAATAACAGAATATCACTGAATCTGGACAAAGTATTGCTGTCTTCCGCCATCAAAAAATCACGAGGGCATGAATGGTGAGTTTCAACAGCGCCATCTATGGATGCATAATCTGCTCGAGAATCCTGGACAGAATATTTCCAATTTAACGGGATACAGGCTTCTGCGATCGCTTTCGCACAGTGACCTCCACCCATCAGTAGTATGTGTGGCATCGGAATCAAAACCTCCAAGGCGACAGTAACACGGCCGCCACATAGACTATCAAGAGGTTTTACCTCATAGCCCTTAGCCCCCTTATTCAATCCATATGTAACAACCTCACCACACGGTTTCATTGCAGTGGAAAGCATTTCTTTTAGGGCAGAAATAACTTTCATTTCCAATCCTGCACCGCCTACCGTACCGTGAATTTCTAAATCAGTCAGTGCAAGACGAGCTCCTTCTTTACCAGGGACAGAACCAGATGTTGATACAACACTTGCCAACGCAACCTTACGGTTTTGGTTTAGTTGATTCAACACCCAAGATAAGGTAAGTTCAGTCATTGTAACACCTCTAAATCTGCGGGTGTGTCTATGTTCATGTGCTGGCCTGGTGCATTGACCTTAGCAATCTCGATATTATCTCTCAGCGAAGAATTCTTGGATAGTGATAACACCTTACTAACTTCACAAAGCAGCAAAGGATGCCCACTTGGAACAGGAGAGGTATTTTGTTTGCATTCCAAAAGAACAGGGATTGTTCGGGCATCCCATCCACATCTGTCAACGGGAGAAACTAAAACTCTAGATGGAATTCTTCCCAGCTCCTCTCCTAATGCCATGATGCCTATTTGCAAGGAACCTGTTCGTCCCTCTTCAGGTGAGGCATTGACTACAATATTTGCCTCAGGACATTCTAGCATAACATCTACTTGTAACTCTCTTCTAGTGACTACTACAATTGGAGAACAACTATTCTCGGCAAGTAATCTGACCATCCTTCCCACCAAAGTCTCGCCATTCCATTCAATCAATGCTTTAGGTTGCCCTAGCCTAGATGATGCACCAGCTGCTAGTATTATCGCAGGTGTCCCTTTACCCAAAGTAATCACAAATCCTTGGTTATTTCTCTACCAATGATCATCTTTTGTACCTGACTACTTCCTTCATAGATTTGCATTACCTTGGCGCCTCGCATTAATCGAGCGACAGGGTATTCTTCTGAATAACCGTAGCCACCAAAAATCTGTACGGCATCTGTTGTCACTTCCATTGCTGTATCTGAAGCAAACCTCTTTGCGTGTGCTGCTGACTCGGTGTTTCTTATGCCTGAGTCAAACTCTGATGCGGATTTCCATGTTAGAAGTCTGGATGCTTCTATCTTAGTCTTCATATCTGCAAGCATAAATTGAACTGCTTGATGCTTATGAATTGGCTTTCCAAAAGTCATTCTCTCCCCTGAGTATTGCAGGGCATGCTCATACGCCGCTCTTGACAAACCTGTGGCATGTGCCGCAATATTAGGCCTGCTCATGTCGAAAGCCTTCATTGCGTTCATCCAACCACCTGATTCAGAACCGCCACACAAATTATCTGCAGGAACTCTCATATCTTCAAAAGTTAGAGAACGCGTATCGGAACACCTCTGACCCATGTTGTTCTCCTTCTTACCTAAAGTTAGACCAGGAGTATCACCATCAACTATGAATCCTGACATACCACCGTATCCTGCATTGATATCGGTTTTTGCCAATACAAAGAACCAGTCAGCTTTACCTGCACCTGTTATCCACATCTTTGAGCCGTTAATGATGTATTCATCGCCATCTTTCACAGCCTGTGTTTGGCAAGCAGCAACATCTGAACCCGCTCCTGGCTCTGTTACTGCATATGATGCAAGAGCTCCTTCTTCTGCAACCATTCTGAGATACTTGTCTTTCTGTTCATGAGTTGCTCCTGTAATCAGTGGTGCACAAGCAAGTCCCGTAGCATATGCTGCGGTTGCAAATCCAGGATCACCCCACGCTAATTCCTCATTGACAAGGACTTCTTCGATACTTCCTAAGCCTGGTCCACCATATTCCTCTGGAATGTGCAGATTGAGTAAACCCATCTCGTGCGCTGTTCGAATAGCCTCAAGAGGGTATTGAGAATTTAAATCCCAATGCTCAGCATTTGGTCGAACTTCCTCCATTGCAAATTCTCTAGCTAAATCGCGCAACATTTGCTGCATCTCATCTAACTCGAAGCCGACCATGCATAGCCTATGGGGCCATGTAGCATAATAGATGCTATCAAATCCAAGCATTCAGATATCCTTGTCGTTGCAATTCTATCAATATTAGGAATATTACGTAAAATCCAATCAATATTGAGCCTTCATACCTACTGAATCTAAACCCTGACCACATCATTGCTAAGCAAATTGAAGCCCCCAAGATTGTGGCAGGAATAATTAGGTACATTGTCAAATCATATGACGCATCAGTTAGCGAAATCGGTGATACGATTGCAGCTATTCCTATCGATAGAAGTGGGTCGGTGATATTTGAGCCAATCAATGTCCCGATAGCAACTCCTTGGCTCTTACGAACCGCGACCATTGCCACAGTTAATTCTGGTAATGAAGTGCCGAGGCCTGACATTGTTGAGCCAACAATTGCATGAGGGACGTCTAACTTGTAAGCAATGTCGCAAGCATACCTGATCAATTCGTTAGCGGAGTACACAGCAAATGTAAGACCAAGTATAACCATCACCATATATGCAGTTCCAGTCCAACTGAAATCCTTAGTTTTGATTTCAGTGACTATTTTTTTCTCATCTTCACGAATCTTTTCTGTATCATTTAATAACCAAACAAGATACAGACAATATATCAAACAAAGGATTAATCCTTCCAGTCTAGATAAGCCACCTCCTTGCCAAAGCAATGCGGTCAGGACAAATAATGAGAGTAGCATTAACAACCCATCTCTTCTCAACCATGCTGGTCTAATTTCTAATGGCTTATACGCAACAACTATTCCCAAAACTAGAGTAATCTGTACTAATACTGAACCGTAGATGTTTCCTACTGCGAGGTCCATGTATGCTGGATCTGAGCCTGAAGATGCTGAGGCCGATGCAGTTACCAAGATTTCAGGCAGGGAAGTACCAATACTTACGATAGTTAAACCGATTACAACCTCGGCAATTCCAGCACGCCTAGCAAGACCTTTTGCACCTTCAACAAAAAAATCAGCAGAGGTAATCAATAAAGCGATTGCAATGATGATTAAAAGCAATAAAATTCCAATATTGGTCCAATCATTTTTCGCAGTGATACTCCCTAAAGTAGCCAGAGTTACGAAAAGAGCGAAAGAAATTAGTAAGGCGTTCCATTGAAGCAACTCCCCAATACCCAGACGATTGGGAGCCTCCGCCATAGCATGGGACACTTGCGACTCCTCTTTGATGCTTACCTTGATTCAGTAAACAAGTTGCAACAAATAAATGCAATCACATTTTGCAATTACTAGAATATATGGCGAATTGCTTGAAGCACATGGTTAACATCCGGAATAGTATGATTCTCTAAGTGCGGAGCGAACGGAACAGGAGTATCCAATGCGCCAATAACAATCGGGACCGATTCAAGCGAATAGAAGGTCTCCTCAAGTATCCTAGATTGCATTGAGTGTCCTATACCGCCAAACCACTGACCCTCTTGGAGTATTACGAGTCTACCTGTTTTCCGAACGCTAGTTACACATGTTGCAGCATCGAAAGGTATCAAGGTTCTAACATCTATAATTTCGACTTCAATATCATCCTTGGAAAGTTCATCTGCTGCTAATTTGGCAACGTGGAGCATTGCACCCCACGTTACAAGTGTTACATCTCTGCCACCACGGATTACTGCCGACTTACCAAGCTTAAATTTGGAGTTTGATGAAATCGCTTCTTTGACTGGCTCAGTATTTACATTTTGATTTATATTCTGACCCCATCCAGTCATACCTCCTCTAAGTCCATACAACCCAATGTGTTCTAGGAACAATACTGGGTCGTCCAAATTTGCAGATTCCATAAGCAAATCATAAGCATCCTGAGGAGTCCCTGGAGCAACTACTACCAAACCGGGGTCGTTTGCATACCATGATTCAATCATATTTGCGTGGAAGGGACCACTGCGAGTTCTTGCTCCGAGAGGTATCCTAACCGTGAGTGGTACGTTAGCACCCCATCTCCACCTCAACATTGCAGCGTTATTGATTAGAGCATTATGCGCTAAAGCTGCAAATCCACCAAATTGAATTTCTGCTATCGGCCGCATACCAGAAAGTGCTGCTCCAGTGGCTGAATGGATAATCACTGCCTCGCAAAGAGGCATGTCGAGTAATTTGTCTTGATGGCCATTAGCCTTTAGAGGAATATTCATTCCAAAGGCTCCGGCAACCTCCATATCCTCGCCCATAAACAGAGTAGATTCCCCATAATTTTCAGCGATATCACACATGGCCTGCTGAATTGCCCTTGAATAGGTCCACCCTCCGCTTTGGACATAATTTAGGGATGTTTCACCAATTTGTAATGTTGATTCTTCAACAACATCCACAGTTTTACCAGTTATTCTGTTTAGATGGTCAATGTGAGTATCAGCATCGTGAAGCGAGGTAACACCTTTTGTGATGGTTTGTGGATCTGCCCACTCCATCGCTTCAACTTCCTTTCTAGCATTGTCTAAAAGTTCATTTTCCTCGGTTTCCATTTCTATTATTTCGTCTTCAGAAATCCCAAATGAAAGCATTAGTTTGCGGTGAGTTGGAATAGGATCTTTGGCTTCCCAGTATGACAACAAATCACGATCGACATACCCTGGGGGCGTGCCAGATTGCGAGCCAAGATAGAGGTCATCGTGGTGGTGCGCATGGCCACAACCTCTCATAGTCTCTACATGAATTAAGGTAGGGCCACCCCCGTTAAGCGAAAATTCTCTTGCACATGCAACGGATGAGTGCCAGGATGCCGGATCTGAGCCATCAATAGTCCACGAAGGCATACCCATAGCAACTCCTTTATCTGCCCACAATTCTACGTTTGATTGATTCACTGGAGGTGTGTCCAGTGCAATTTGATTATTTTGCAGAATGTAAGTAATTGGTAGACCTCTTGTTGCTGCGAGATTCAATGCCTCCCACCATTCACCTGAAGATGATGATCCCTCACCAATACAGGCAACATGGAACCTATTCAAACCTAATTTAAGGGAAGACAGAGCCATCCCCGTCATCGTTACACTAGCAATTGGTAATGGCGCAGTTGGAGGTAAGACTCCTCTATGGAAACATCCAACGTGTAGGTCTCTTCCACCGGAACCATCTATACCTCCATTCATGATTGAGCCTTTTTTACCCATTTGAGCAGCAATCAAGTCGGTCGGTGTGTCTCCCATTGCCATACACAAACCAATATCTCTAATCATAGGAGCTATGTAATCACCATGATAATCCTCATCAGGACTATTATTTGGGAATCTATTCAATGCTGTTGCAACCGCTACACAGCCTTCCTGCCAAGTAGATCGAAACCCTTTACCACCAAATTTTTCACCATCTGGGGTTTCCATTCCGACCGTAAATATGTCTTTTAGGTGATTATCAAGATTCCTTGTTCTGGTCATCATTCTCTGCCATTCCTTTCGCTGGTCAATTGTGACAGCCATGTAATGAGCAAGCCGTCTCAGGCACAGCTTGATGTCGATTAGAAATCTTTGAGATCTCCTTTCCAGATGAGTGGCTGAGTCTCTTCTAGGGATTACCTCTCCTTTGGTGAGACCCTTCACAGTAGTTCTGCCTGTCAAACCTTGTGAAAGAGCATCAACGAATCGATTTGAGAATTCATGCCATTGTTCGCCATCAAAAGATTGCTCATCACGATGGACGAATTCCCACACTGCGGAGATGAGTTGAAGGTGGCCATCATGTCTCTCTGCTGCAAATCTCAAAATTTCAGATTTAGCAGCTTCAGCTGGAAGTGGATTTGGAAATGTTAGGGGACTTTGTGGGTTCCAATCTTTTCCCCGTATTGGGGGCATCTGCCCTTGCGCCATACTCCTACCCGCTTCTCCGAGGAAGGCTTTTCTTATCAGCCATGCCATTAGATTACTCTTCAGGTTTGATGCGCTTCGACATCTCTGATTCGTAACATTCTGCTAACATCTTCCTGTTACCCAGCGTTATTAGTAATCCTGCAAACATCGGTATTGCTAGGATTCCTAATGTAATGCCCCAGGAGTTGGTGGCATCATAAACGGGCCCGATAACCATCGGACCAACAATTGTTCCAGCAGCCCATGCTGTTCCAAACGCTCCAAATGCCAATCCTGCACCTCCTTTTCCATATACTTGTGAAGTCGCTGTATCAACCATAGGCAACATTGGAACTTGAGCAGCTGATATTGCGAACTGGAATATACCTAAAATCACAATAATGCAATATGCAGCAAGAGCAGAGTCACTTATTGTGTATGCAACATATCCCGCAGCGAGCATAGCTGCTGTGACTATGTACCAGCCAAAAATCATGTATCTTACTGGCCCATTTCTGTCAACAAGAGTTCCCCATATCCAGCCACCCAATCCTTGAGCTACAACCATAACAAGCAAAACTGCTCCAATCCATGCAGCATTTAGCCCAAGGCTTTCCTCAAGATACAATGGCACTCCTGCCTCCAATGCACCAGTTGCTAGTGTGGTCATCATTACCAAAAGTCCAATTCTAAACAAAACTGGGTTTTGGATGAACACTCTTAGAGGAACTGAACCCTGGGCTGGTTCACCACCAACTCCCAATTCTTTGGTCGTGACATAAACCAGTGGAATTATTGCTGCTGTAATTAATGATAGCCCAATAAATGCGTATGGTGGACCTATGGTGTAGGCCACGCCCCCAATTACTGGTCCTAAGAGACCTCCAATTGTTGCCATAGCAATTAGCTTCCCAGAAATTTCTCCGAATTTAGTTGGCCATATAGTACTAGCCGCTGCAAAGCCTGCAGTCAAAATAGCGGCACCTGATGCTCCGTGAATTAATCTTGCAATAGCCAAAATTACGAATCCATCTACGAATGTAACCTCCATTGCAGCCAGGTAAAGTAGGGAAGCAATTGTTAGCGAAAACAACGAGAATAAGATGGTCCTTCCTGCTCCCAATCTATCTGTTAGCCTACCGGTTTTTGGACCAAGTAAGAATAACGGAACAGCCCAAAGAGAGACTAAGAGAGTTGCTTCTGTATTACTTAAATCAAATTCTTGTTTCCATGAAGGAAGGATTGGAACAATAAAGGCATAACCAAGAAAGTCAACAAGAAAAGCAAATGAAAGGGCCCAAAATGCCCATCGCTTATCTCTCTCGTTCATTCTTCTTCCCCATCTTCAGGTAATGATGATAAAACATCACCAAGCATCTCTGTCAAATCTTCAATCCTTGTTCTCAGTGTGAGATCTTGGACATTACCAGGTTTCCCTATATCCCACATTAATTCATGCGCAGTTTCAGTAACAAGCCTCGTGAACTTCAGTACTTCGGGATCGATAACAACCTGTTCCTCATTAGGCAGAATTGTGATGAGTTCTGGTTTCTCATCCAGAATATCATCCATAATCCCCTCGATATCACCTGCAATATCATCAGCTTGGTCTTGAAGAATATCTTCCATTGAGGAACTAATCTTTTTCTTTTTAGTAGTAGAACCCAATTTCTCACTTTTCTTCAACTTTGGTAAATCGGTAATCGGCTTATTATTCTCTTCGCCTTCAATATCAATATCGCTAACTATGGAATTAAGGGCGAGTCTTAACATGTTTGACATTAAATTTGGATCTATTTCATGTTCGATGTCTATTCCTTCTTCTCCCAGTTGCGCTAAAATTTCGTTTATGAAATCAACATTGATTTTTTCAGGAGTTACTATTCCTTTGAGCATAGGTAATGCCCACTTACCGTCATTCATCACCATAGAAACGTCAAACGTTCCGCTTCTTCCACTACCTGCTGCATCAGAGACTTCGGCAGGAGGTGGTACAAACTGCTTCTTAGAATGTTTTTCTAACTGTGAGAGAAGTTTCTTCATATCAACCGGTTTTGATATAACCTCACTAACTCCTGCTCTTGCGGCAGAAATGAGGTATTCCTCGGCTGTATTTCTAGATAGGATTACTATTCGACATTTGAATGCAAACTCCGGATCTGACATGAGCCTTTGAGAAGCATCTATTGCATCCCCTGATTTCCACTCTCCATCGAATAAAACGACCTCGGGCATTGTCGCAAGTGCTGTACCCTCTGCTTGCCTTAAGGTGCCTGCTCTCGTAACTTCATACCCCGCACGCTCTAGAGTTGTAGCGAGAAGTTTACGCCGACCCTCGTTTTCGTCGGCTACGATAAGTTTCGGCACAATTCACTGCCTGACAATAATGAATTTGAAGGTTGACCAAGATATAGCCTTTCTAGCCTTGAATTATATCGTCTGGACTCGATTCAGCCCAACCGATAATACCATCTTTGAGATTATACATTTTTTCTCCATCATAACCTGCATTAATCAATTGCATAATCGCTATTTGAGACCTCATTCCGGAACGACAATGAACCAAAATATCTCTATCTTTTGGGATTTTTGAAATTGAGGATAATATTTCATCATGGGGACACATGTATTCAGCTAATGATATCCTGGCAACTTCCCATTCATTGTAAGATCTAACATCAATGAAATATGGATTCCAGCCATCTGCAATCCTTTTTTTCGCATCAGATGATGTGATTTGGCTGAACATTAAGTCATTCTGTGAGGCCTCATCTTTTTGAACATGTCCCCCTGCTAATTTCTCAAAGTTTAGAATTTTCTGTTCTGAATTAAGAACATTGTAAACAAGTAATTTCCCGCTTAAAGGCAGACCAATACCTGTAATTATCTTGATAACCTCGCTTGCTTGTAAACACCCGATCAATCCTGTAATTGCTCCAAAAACACCGGCTTCGCTACAAGAAGGAATCAACTCAGTAGGTGGAGGACTAGGAAATAAGTCTCTGTAAAATGGGCCTCCTTTGTAATTGAAAACAGAGACCTGGCCTTCAAATCTGTAGACTGAACCATACACCCATGGTATGTTCAATTCTCTGCAAGTATCATCAATAAGGTAACGAGTATCCAAGTTATCAGTTCCATCTACGACCAAATGATGTCCCGAAATTATCTCTTGAGCATTATCTTTGCCTAGCCTAATTATGTGAGAAGTTACTGAAATGTTAGGATCTAGGGATTTTATGAACTTCTCCGCTGATTTCGCTTTGAATTTCCCTACTTCAGAGGTCTTGTGGATAGTCTGCCTTTGCAGATTTGAGAGACTGATTTTATCGTCATCTATGATTGTTAATTGGCCAACACCTGCGGCTGCAAGATACTGTATTATTGGGCTGCCAAGACCGCCTGCTCCAATGCAGATAATTTTGGATTTAGATATCTTTGATTGGCCTTCAACACCAACCTGAGGAAGAAGTATGTGCCTTGAATGGCGCTCAATGTCTACCATCAAGATTCCTCAGTGAACATTATCTTCCAACCAACGCTCACAATCTATTGCTGCTTGACAACCAAGCCCTGCGGCAGTAATTGCTTGTTTGTATCTAGTGTCAACAACATCACCTGCTGCAAACACACCGGGAACACTGGTCATTGTATGCTCACTGTGTAAAAGATAGCCTTCATCATCTGTGTCAAGCTGACCATCAAGGAAGCCGGTTATCGGCTTGTGACCGATAGCAATGAACGCTCCTGTTACTGCGATATCTTCAGTGGTGCCGTCACGGGGGTCTTCAAGAATAGCTCCGGTTAATCCTGAATCATCTGATAGCCATTGCTTCACTTGTCTGAAGGTTTTTATCTCTATTTTTTCATGGTTAGCAGCTCTCTCATACATTACCTGTGATGCTCTGAAAACATCTCTCCTATGGACTAAGGTTACCTTTGAAGCAAAGCGCGTCAAAAATGTCGCCTCCTCCATTGCTGAATCTCCACCGCCGACAACTAGAATTTCTTCATCTTTGAAAAATGCACCATCACAAGTAGCACAAGTTGAGATTCCTCTTCCTTTTTGCGCTTCTTCTCCTTCAGCACCTAGCCATATTGACTCAGCACCGGTTGACACTATGATTGAGTGAGTTAGGTATTCCTCACCTTCAGAATAGACTTTGAAAGGTCTGTTTGAAAGATCTACTCGCTCAACATTCCTATCCTGGACTTCCAAACCAAACCTTTCCGCTTGCTCTCTCAGATGCATCATCATCTCAGGTCCTCCAATTCCTTGGGGGTATCCTGGAAAGTTTTCAACGTCGCTAGTGAGCATCAGTTGGCCCCCCGACATATATCCTGCAAACATAAGAGGCTCTAACATGGCTCTAGAAGTGTATAGCCCAGCAGTATAACCCGCAGGCCCACTACCAATTATTATCACATTACGAATTGAACCGCTCATAGTTCCTTCTAAAGCGATGACCATATTCAACATTTTCTCTTAAAATTCATCAATTGGCTAAGGGTGGACGGAATATGGATGTCATATCGCATTGGCTATGGAGCTTGGCGCTGACCAGAAAGAAAATTTCATGGAAGGTAAGCGGGCCAATGGGCGTATTACCGGATTTATTGGCTTTCGTTCCTGCCTCAATTTACAGAGCAGTTAACGGAATACCAAGAACTAGAGTAGATGATGACACAGTCACTCAAGACATGCCTTTTGCTTGGGAAATATATCAGTGGACACACTCTTTTGCAATTGTTGCATTCCTGTATTGTTGCGGGTGGTATTTTTTTGAGAAAAAGGGTTATGAAAATTCAAAATACATGGCATGGATTTTTGTTTTGCCGTGGCTTTTCCACATACTCATTGACATACCAGGACACACTGCTAGATTCTTCCCCACTCCGATTTTTCATCCATTCAGTGACCTGATGTTCGATGGAGTTCGCTGGAGTACGTGGTGGCTCTGGTTCCCTCAGTTATTTGTCCTGCTAGGAATTTGGTTCGTTATTCTCAAGAGAGAGAACCACATTTTAGTGCGACCTAGAGCATGGATGAAATAGCTGAGATTGCAGCCCTAGCATGAGGCTCCATCCTTGGTGGAATATGCTCCGGTTCTGCACCAGGGCCAATGATTCCTAACCCTATTGGTTTGTTGGTTTCTAGTTGCAAATCGATTATTGAACGCATGACTGCTTGACCCATCGCAAGTCCGTGTTGTGTGCTACCTTTTTCGATAATTCCCAAACATGCAGCAGCATCTATGTCATCCCTGTAAATGTGTCTTGATAGCGCTAGTGGAACTTCCATTGCACCAGGAACCCATATCACATCAACAATCTCAAGAGATTCTTTTGATGCTTGATCGACAGCCATTTCGAGCATCTTCTCGATTTCTTTTTTGTGATAGCTTCCGCAAATAACTACGATTTTATTCATCTTCTTGCCTCCAAAATTCTCTCAACTGTTGAAACAATCGTCTGAGTCATTGAATCTACCTCAATATTAACTGAATCACCAACCGACTTTTCGCCAATTGTTGTTACTGAGAGAGTTTCTGGTATTAAGTGTAAATCAAATCCAGTATCACTCAGTTGTCCCACTGTCAGTGATATACCGTCGATAGCCAAATAGCCCTTTTCTTGGACATAATTCATTATCTTTCGTGAGCATTTTATGTGCAGATCAACGAAATCTTCTCCTTTTGTTTTCTTTGAGATTAATCCCATGTCCATTATATGTCCTGACAAGAGATGACCTCCTAATTCATCACCCATCTTCAGTGCCCTCTCTAGATTGACTAAGTCTCCGGAAACCCTATTGCCAAGGGTAGTCAACTTTAGTGTTTCAGGAATCACATCGAACGAAATCTTGGGAGGGGTAATATCAACAACGGTAAGACATACTCCGTCTATTGATACTGAAGCACCAATCTGCAAACCATCGATTGAAACATCTAGAAAATCTATTACAATCCGCCTAACATCTTGCCCTTCTATTGCTGCAATTTTTCCCACACCTGCAACAATACCTGTGAACATAATTCTCCCTCAATTTTAATTCGATCTTGACCTTTCAAGTATTTTTGCAATTATTTTTCTAGTCCCGTCCAAGTCATCCGTTAAACCTTCAACTCTGGTTACCTTGATATTTCCGAATCCATTATTTGCTAAATAAGAGCGTATTTTTTCTTCAGCATGTTCTTGGTCGTATCCAAGAGCAATAATGTCAGGTTTAACTCTGGGGAGGATATCAAAAATTGGAACATCGGGTGAGTTACCAACCACTGCCTCATCGACGGGTTTTAGCCCCTCTACCATTCTCCTCCTGAGGTCTTGTCCAGTCACTGGCTCGTGTTTGCGCTTTCTAACAGTATCATCGTGTGCAACAACAACGGTCAAAAAGTCACCCAAAGATTTGGCCTGTTCAAGATAATGTAGATGACCTGCGTGCAGTAAATCGAAGACTCCCACCGCCATTATTCGTTTCACATAAATCACCTCATAGACCAAACAATTAGAGATTTAGGGCGTTAATTAACTCCTCACCGGTTACAAAAGGAATATTTCTCTCCGCAGCCCATTTTCTCGCGTCTTCAACAGGGAGAGCAAGATCACCATCCGGTTGTAGCATTTCTGCTCCTATAACAACTGGTGTCATGCCAGATAACCTTGCTAGGCCAACTGCCAATTCAGTATGGCCTTGCCTTCTGGAAAGGCCACCCTCAGATTCCCTGCATACAGGAATGTGTCCAGGCGTTCTAAATTCTATTCCAAGACGTTCCATCGCATTATCTTCTTCTTTCAGTTCTGAATATAATTCTGCGAATCTCCTTGTTGTCAGTGCTCGATCTCTGTCGGTTATCCCTGTGAAAGTATCCCTGTGGTTCAAAGATAGTGTAAAAGCGCTGCGTGTATCATATTGCAGGTCATCTGTTTGCAAATGACTCAATACAGGATGCTGTTGCATCAACTTTTCATCCATGTGCAAGTCTTGGAGATAAGGTAACTGAAATCTCTCACCTACTTCATGACCTATTGCCAAGAATAGAAGCCCTCCACAATCAAATCGAAGTTGTCTCATAGTAGCTGGTTTAGCGCATTCCCCGGGAAATAACAAGTCTGTCTCACCCTCTCTATTTTCTGCGTCGAAAAGGCAAACTGGATTTCCTGCGCGGAACGCCTCGACCGCCGCCTTTAGATGTGGCTCCATGAACGGTGGGAAAAGTTATCTCAAATGAACCCAACCCCTACCTATTCAACACTAAATTTGACCATTTTACGGAAAGGGGTTAACATAGGACAGCCCTTCGGCCTGTTCTGCGGGGAGTGGGAAATGCCGGTTAAATTGGGTCCAGCGGGAGTTCCTCTGTCATGTAAAGGGCGAACAATCGTTGAAGGTATGGACGATATAATCTCTCTAGGATTAGAGACAATGGAAGTTCAAACCGTACGTATGGTCGCACCTCAGCACTTTGAACAATATTGGCAAGCAGGTGTTCTTGCACATAAAACTGGTTTTGAAATGAACATACACGGACCATACTATGCAGAACTTCTTGGAGATCGATTACAAAGAAACAGAAGCTTGGCGAAGGTTGAGGCGGCTTTGCAGGCTGCAAAAACAATCAACGCAAGACATGTCACTCTGCATACCGGCCATTATGGAGAGTTAGGCAGAGGACAGGCTGCCAACGAACAGGTTGCTAGTGTTTTCAAAGGAATTGTCAAGCGTATTCACGAAATCTGGCAAGATGATGACGATGAATATCCAGTATTCCCTTGGCTGAAAGATGGTAGCCCCGCAAAAATCGGTGTGGAAAATAGCGGAAGGCAAGAACTGTGGGGTAGTTTGGAGGAGATACTTGAGGTCGTAAATCACGTTGAAGGGACTATTCCTGTTCTTAATCTTGCACACATTCATGCAAGAGGGCATGGACGATTGAGAACTTCTGAAGATTATGGAGAACTCTTCGACCAAGTTAGAGAATCTATTGGAACCAAAGAATTCTATTGTCACTTTTCGGGTGTGGAACATAGAATGGGTAATGCAACCCATTACACTCAAATAAAGAAATCAGACCTTAATTTTGAGCCTTTGGCAGAATTCATCATTGAAGAAGGCTCATGGCTAGATATGACCATAATCTCAGACTCCCCACTCCTAGAGCATGACGCCATGTATATGGTTCAAAATATCGAAAGAGCACGGCACAGGCAACTAGAGAGAAAGGCAAGAGAGGATCGAAGGAGAGCACTCGCCGCTCAGGCCAATATGTCATCAGAAGAAATAGCAGCACAGGAAGCTCAAATTGCGGCTGCTAGGGCAAAGGATGCCCTCGCTGGCTCACAACCTAAGGAAGATGAAAAGGATAAGGCTGAAACTCCAACAGAAGCTGAAAAACCCGCAGCAAAGGAAACTACGAAGAAAACAGAAGAGGACAACGATGACCTCTTTGACATAGAGGAAGACGACGAAGACTTGTTCTGAAATGAGTTGGAGTGTATGAAATTACCAATCCTGTATTCTTTTCGAAGATGTCCGTATGCAATGAGAGCCAGGATGTCGATTATTCGTAGTGGTTTTGAAGTCGAGCATAGAGAAGTCATATTACGAGATAGGCCAGACCACATGATGGAGATTTCACCAAAGGGTACTGTTCCAGTCCTACAATTAACTGACGGGAGAGTTATTGAGGAAAGCCTAGAGATCATGGAATACGTTAGACCATGGAAACTAACCTCTGAAGAAAGAAAATGGATAAACCGCAACGATAATGAGTTCAAATTTCATTTAGACCGGTATAAGTATCCAAACAGGTATGAGAATGCTGACCATATACTACACAGAGAGATGGCTTGTAAATTTCTAAGCGATATTGATTCAGATATACCTAGTGGTAACCTCAGTGATGCGATTTTTCCGTTTGTCAGACAATTTGCTAACCACGACAGAACATGGTTTGATTCTCAAAACTGGAACAATGTGCATCAATGGTTAGATGCCAACCTATCAAGTGTAGAATTCAAAGAATGTATGACTAAATACCCTCAGTGGATACAAGAGTAGGCTTGTTGAATAATTTACTGCCTACAACCTTGTCAAATAATATCACCAGAATAATGAATAATATTTGGAGCAATGCAAAAAATACATTCCAGGTCAAACTAAACATAAGCCTTGGATATTTTGGAGAGTAAGCCAAAATTGACACACAACCTAAAATTATCAACATCTGGGAGATAAGATAAGGTCTTGGAGAAAACTCTTCTTCCACTATTCTATACAATATCATGCATGAGGAGATAATTATTGGACTAGATGCCATAAATATCATCCATAATAACGGAGGATTTTCCCTGAATCCAACATAACCTCCTCTTACAAGTACTGAACCAGGATCTAATTCCCTGGGGTGTGGACACAATCCCTCAAAACACGTCTGTAACCCGTTTACTTGGCCCAGTAATGTCCACCAAAGTATCCAAATTACCCATGGAAATACTGCCATTGACAAAATAAATCTTGGATTGTAAAATGATTTTTCAGTATCCATGTTATCATGGAAATATTTCCAAATTTTGTTGCAACAGGACAGAATAATTACTGTTACAAATGCAGCCCAGGCGCCCCACGTAAGAGCCATTTGCATTGAAAGGGCAAGGAAACTATACCTGAATGCATTCAATGCGTTCGACTTTATTTTACTAAAAATCGCAAAAAGATAAAACACACCTATTGCACTAATTAGTAACCAATCAATTATGGAATTTGATAACCATACTGCAATTAAACAGGTGTTAAGGCAAATTGCAAATTTTAATGATTCAGCATATTTGGATTTGTTTGAGATAGTCTTACCATGAACCACAAATACTGCAACTCCTGAAGATATGCAAAGCAATATTGCTGACAACGTAAGAGTAACGAGGTTTTCAGGCCAACCGATTTTTACAGCTTCCAAAACATAATTTTCGCCTAAAATTCTTCTATGGACGAAAAGGACTGCATACAAACAAAGTGTAAACATTGCATATACCGGGAGTTTCTCCAAATCGGTTGCATCCCGTCTTAGGTTACGTATAATGATTGACAATAAGATGAATATTAATGGAATCAATGCAAACCATAGCCTAATACTTCCAAATGTAAATGCAAGTAAAGCAACACCCCATATTATCACGAGGTTTGAATCATGTGTTCCAACTTTTGCCCTCTTTGAAACAATTGGTTGCTCATTAGACATATGATTTCGATTATTCAAATCCGTTCCAAAACCAGAATTGATCGAGAACACCAAAGAGTATGACAATAGCATAGACACTACTACCTGAGTAAGAGATTGTAGTAGGAGGAGTAACGATATTGATAGTATTACCCAAAACTTGTAATTGTAGGTTAAAAAACTCATAATTGCTTTGATTTTTGAATCGTTGACTTTAGGATTTAGACCAGACGTTTGAAGTGAGTAGCCGACTAAGAAAACTGCACAAAGTCCTCCTATTGCCCTGGGTATCATTGCTGAATAAGACAGGAAGTTATGGCTCATCAGGAATAAGGAGACTATTACTCCAAAACCAAGTAGCAGATTCCAATTTTCATGAACATATTTGAAATTTAACCCGCTAGCGAGTATGAATATTACAGCAATACAAATCCAAACTATTAGAGATACAATTTTGTCAGAAGTTCTTGAGAATTCTCCCTCGATAATTATAGCATCCCAATTTGGTTCATCTGGAAGAAGATTAGAATCCTCCACCCCGTTCAATTCGTTCACAAATTTCTGTCTTTGATATGCAGCCTTCCAATTCCAATTTTCGATTTCTTCTTTTTCATCTTGGTCGTGAGTAAATATTTCTAGGGGTATTCTGCCATGTAGCTGATTAGGAAATGGTAGTTCTAGAATTAGAGGCATTATTGCTGACAAGTCTCTTTGATTGGATTTTGCTTCTGCTCCAATATCGATATCTGGCCCTGAAATAATTGCTGCAACATTTCTTGTTTCTTCTTCGGCAGAACCGTGTATTCCGAATTCTGTCATACCGTGGTCCGCTGTTATTACAACCGACCAAGATGGAGGTATTTCTTCAACCAATTCTGCTACTTGGTCATCAATTTTTGAAATCTTTGTGTCATACTCCGAACCGAGACCAAAACTATGTCCAACCTTATCGGGGCCTGAGAAGTGGACTGCCATGACATTGAAGTGTTCTTCTTTGATCCATTGCTTGGCTATATCAAGGGTTTCGTTATCACCCTCATAATAATCTGAATGTCCTTTGAATGTGTTTTCAAAAGTTATGTTTGATTTATCTGAGTATATGTTACCCATAACATAACTTCCCACCATGGCGACGTTGTATCTAGGATCGTCCGCTGCAAGCAGCCACGGATCCTCACCTCCTGGGTGAGGTAAATCGAAATTTCTGAGTCCGTTAATTGGAGAATTTGGGACTCCTGTCATCATCTCGCTAACACATGTGGCCGAAAGAGTAAGTGGACCCGTTCTGACCATCAGTGTAGCAGATTTCAAATCCCTGTGCTGATTTACTTTGGGCATCTGCTCCGGATTTATCAGATAGTCGTTCCCTACTCCATCTAATATTATTAGAACGAATCCTTCAGATTCACTATCTACATTCGAAGGGTAAGGTATACTACCCTCTGGATTGGGAGAATTGGCATAAATGTAGGTCCCAGTATACAAAAGAGGAACTAGCATTACTGCAATAATCACGAAAACAGAATTCTTTCTTAGAAAAGTAGAGATTCTATTGGTTGAATTCTGATTTTCCATTATTGCTCACGCAACCACCAACCAAACTGTTCCAGAAATCTCAATGATTTATACTATATGATTGTAGAGATTATCGTGTGAAAATTTAACCTACAGAAACAGGGTCTGTCAAGAAATAATAGCGAAACTGCCTAAAGGGAAAGTTATTGCCTAGAGTAAATATGGCTCATATTGCTGTTCTTGGTCTTGGTAATTGGGGTAGTGCCATTGCGCGATTGTGGTTGCTTGATGGACATAACGTGAAAGGCTGGACTATTGAACAAGAAGTCTACGAATCAATAACTATGGAAGGGATGAATCACAAATATTTGCCAAACCATTCACTTGACGGACTTGAAGTAACCATGCATGTAGAGGAAGCCCTCCAAGGTAGTGAAATAATAGTATTAGCTCTACCTTCCTCCGTGATTCTCAATGTAGTGGAGCAGATTATTCCACACCTTAGACCAGGTCATGTACTATTAGACCTTGCAAAAGGACTCGCTCCTGGTAAAAGATTGATTAGTCAAGCAATTCATGACTTACTAAATGATAGCGAGAAGCACAACCCACTCGCTGTCCTAACCGGTCCAACTATCGCCCCTGAAGCAGCTGGAGGTGTTTTAACCACTGCTTTAGTAGCGAGTGAAGATGAATCAGTCGCTGAGAATTTGGCAACAACTTTGACAACTCCTACATTCATTCTACATGCAGCATCTGACCCTGCAGGTGCTGAATTATGGGGCGCATTCAAGAACGTTGTAGCTCTTGCATGCGGACTTGTAGATGGACTGAAAAGCAACGGTAGCCTAGGAGGAGACAACCTAAAGGCTGCTATTTTCAATGCTGGATTTAGAGAGGGTTGCTTGTTTCTACCCAAATTAGGAGCCAGGGCAGAGGTAGCGTTCGGTCCTGCTGGTTTGGGTGATCTGTATGTCACAGCAACATCCCCTCATGGAAGAAACCGAAGAATGGGGGAAAAATTAGGAAGTGGATTGACTCTAGATGAAGCTCTTGAAGAGATGGTAATGGTAGCAGAGGGTGTTAGAGCAGCAAGAATGTTCAGGGACAGGGCAGTTGATATGAGTGTTAAAGTCCCATTCGTTGAGGCACTCAATACACTTCTTGACGGTTACATAAAGGCGGAGGAATGCTGTCGCAGAATGGTAGCACTTTCTTGATAGTAGTATTGATTTGCTAAGTCCTACTGGCGCAACCATGGCAGAGTTGACAAACTTCGAATTAAGATTGTTTGAATGGATAAAACAATCAGATTTTGAAAGCGTTCCCTGGTCAACAAGATCCGCGGCAAGGTCCTTTAAATGTAAAGAGGCCGAAATATATGCAGGAGTTGCTTCTTTAACCAAAAAAATTCCTAACCGAATTCAAATTTATTACGAAAATGGAAAGGTTCATATCGCCGCTGAGTGACTCGGAAATTCAGATTGGACTAACCAAGATTTTTTCTTGAATTTACAATCGTTGTAAGTTATCTGATTTTGATTTTTTAGGCTGTACTAAAATATAAAAACAACCGCTCTAAGGCACGGTCAAGAGTGATGTTTATGTCAAGTAAATTTAGCAAAGCGTTGTTGGTTATGATTTTCTTCATAACCGCAACTATGCCTGGCTGTTTGTCTTCCGATGATGCTGTTACATTCAAGAAATGTGACGATCCAGACAACTGTCTTACAATAGCTTTTGAAACCAAAGAAGAATACAAGAATACTGAAGAGAATCCACAAAAACTCGCCGACAGACTCTCCGAGTTACTCGATATGGATGTCGAGATTTATCCTGTATCCGGAGCAGGTGCAACTATTGAAGCACTAAGATTCGGCAAAGCGGATTTAGGCTTCCTTGACGGAGGAGCCGCTTGGCTCAGCTGGCAAACACACGGCCTGCAAGTTTTAGGGGCTGAACAAAAGCAGGATGGAAGACCATTCTACAACGCAATTGCGTGGGTCCACAAGGACTCAGACATGGCAAAAGCTGACATGGATGATGACCCAGAAACTGACCCGTTTGCGCTAATGGAAGGAAAGAAATCATGCCACACATCCGCTTTGGGTAGTTCGGGTATGCTTCTACCAATGGGATGGATGATTGACAGAGGATACATCGAGGTTGTCGGCGATCCCGACGACATTGAGTCACTTACCGACACGGTGAAGAACTACTTCTCCGATGAATCAAGCATTCCTGACAGCGGAACTAAGTATCACAAATACATTGGTTCATTGAGATGCCTTGCTGAAGGTGGAAAGGATGTAATCTCATTCGCAAAGGATCCAACAGTGCCTGATTACTGCGGTGAAGACCCAGAAGACTGGTGCTTTGAGGGAGAATTTACATCAACAGAAGACTTCTATGCACTCCCAACCTTTGGTAAAGCGCCAAGTCACCCAATCATGTACCATCCGGACATGGATGCAGAGTTGGTTGTAGCGATTCAGAATGCCTTCACAGTAATGACTGAGAATGGCGATGATGAACTCCAAGATGTTCTAAGCACACCAGGAATAACGATCATCAATACCGAAGATCACCTAGGCAATTACGGAAGTCTAATCGAAGATGTCCCCGGAATTGAAGCTTACTTCAATGAGAAATATGATTGATAATCGCTTCTACACATCGATTACATTGTCGTTGGTTATACTAGCGTCAGCACTATCTGGGTGCTTTGGGGATGACGACGATGATAGTAAACCTGGATGGCAATGGCCTGCGAAAGAGGACTATGGTTGTAATATCAACGAAAGTTCAGGTTTAATCTGTGAGCCATATGGATATTTTGAATCAACCCCGATTTTGACGCTTGACAATCCTTTGGACGATTCAATTTGGTTCTTGACACAAGATGGTATAATTACTAAATTTAGTGGGGATTCGACTGTTAATCATCTAAATAATTCCAGTTCTGAGCTTGTAGGTGACCTAAGTCAGATCGTTTCTAGATGCCACAACGAGCAAGGATTGCTTGGAATGACATTTACAGAGGAATACGCAACCAACGGTAGAATATTACTCGTTTACACTGAGAACAAAACATGTGAGGACGCAAAGGACTCAAATGTAGTTCTAGCACATGCAACAGTTACTGACGATAAGATAAACATGGACACAATCGAAGTCCTAATCGAAGTAAAGAAATTAAATCGTAACCACAATGGTGGGAATGTCCTATCGATCGGGAATAATCAATACATTTGGAGCATTGGTGATGGAGGCGGAAGCTACGACCCATATGACAACGGGCAGAACAAATCTTCAGCGCTGGGAACTATTCAATTAGTCAACTACGTAAATGGGGAAATCATACCACCTGAAAATGACTCTACCAATAAGAGTACTACACTTCACTACGGACTTAGAAACCCATTCAGGATGGATGTTGATCCTAGTGGAAATCTATGGATTGCAGATGTTGGACAATTATGTTATGAGGAAGTGAATATGGTCCCTGTATTACAATCTTCCAACTTTGGTTGGTCTGAGAGAGAAGGGTTCCACGATTTAAGCTCAGAGGAATGTTATGAAAACATGTCAGCAGAAAATTTGGAATTCACAAATCCTATCATCGAATACTCACATGAATTCCACTGTTCTATAATCGGTGGATTTTGGATGGACTGGGGTCCTGAGGTGCTCAGAGATGGCTATATTTACGGAGACTTTTGTAGTGGTATGGTCTGGAAAATCAGCAACACGGACGGAACTTGGACAACCCAAGAAATAGGAGCATTAGGTACTATGATAGTTGGATTTGGAAAAGGAATCAATGGAGAACTATTGGTGTTCAGTTGGCCGGGACAAGTATTCCAATTAAATGGGATTTAATCCTCTGAAACATCCTTATGGTGCACCTCTCTAGCCTTATTCGGAGATAGGAATATCGTTGACCAGCTAGGTCTCTTAACATCTCCATCTTCGGTTACAAAGGACCTAATATACATTGAAATTAAGTCTATGATTACAACTACAACAAATACCACGATCAAGAATGTCATCACGTGCCTATATTGTTGAAAGTCCCAGTAGAAATCGATGTAATATCCAATCCCTCCTGCACCCACCAAACCTAATACTGTACCATGCCTAACATTATACTCAAACATAAACATTAGTTGGCTAAGTAGATTATTACTGGATTCAGGTATCACTACGTTTGTTACAATTTCAGGATGCGATAAACCCATGGCTCTAGCCGCTTCTAGAGGACTGTTTTGAATTCCTTCCATTTCCTCATATTGTAATTTCCCAAGGTATCCCACAGTGTAGAAGGTCATTGCTAAGATTCCGGCAAGAGGTCCTAAACCTACTATGACCACAAACAGAAGAGCCCATATTATGCTTGGAAGACTTCTTGTTGCAGCTAACAAAATTCGCATAGGAATGTAAACCCATCCCGATGTGAGATTCTTAGCAGCAAATGGTGACAGCACAATTGCCATACCGAATCCAAGAATTGTAGCTACAAATGCCATCTTGATGGTTTCAAGCATACCAATGTATGCCTTTGAGCAAAAGAATCCAAAACTTGCAGTGCATTCTGGGTACGTTCTCGCCTCTAACATTTTCCACTCAGGAGGCCATAGAGATTCGCTCCAAAAAACTCCCAAATTGTCCCACCCATCATCAAACACCTGCCAATTTCCTTGTAAAAGGTCATCTAGAACAATGTAACACAGTATAACTAGGATTACTGTCAATACTAAGATTCTCTTGAGTGCTCTATTCATAAATCGACCTCCAATTCAAGGTCATCTATTTGGAATGGAATTAGTTTACCATTGTTTACCTGGAACATTCTGTCAGATATTGATGATGCACGTTTTATGTTGTGTTCGACAATAAGCATTGCTGCTCCACTTTCAGCAATGTATTCCTTTACAGCTCCAAGTACCATTGAAATATTGTCCTCATCTAATTCGCTTAGAAATTCATCTGCGAGGATAATTTTTGGTTTTTGAGCAAGCGTTCTCGCTGTTGCAACTCGTCTTTGCTGACCTCCAGATAATCTTCGTACTGGTTCTTGCGACTTTTCACTCAAACCCATACGCTCAATCGCTGAAATTACTCGCTCGTTTCTCATCTTGAACCATGATGTTCCATTTGCAAATAGCTTAACTCCAGCCCTCGCACCAAGATCCACATTGTGGTATACACTAGCGTGTCGAACTAGACCCAGCATTTGAGGAATGTAGCCCAGACCTCCTCTTTTCGCTGCGTCAAGATATACTCCACCTGTCAGTGGTTTTACGAGTCTAGCAATGGTTCTCAGCAGAGTGGTTTTACCAATTCCTGATGGACCCAAAATAGAAATTATTTCTCCTTTTTTTACCTTCAAATTGACATCGCTAATCAGAACTTCATTATATCCTACTGAGAGATTTTCAGTTATTAGAATCAAATCATCAGACAATTCAATTCCTCCAAACCATGTCAGATTGAATCACTCAAGTTTCCTTGCATCCCTTACCATTGAAACAAGTTCTTTACGCGCATCATCTGATGTGTAAGCGTGGTTCTTGAATGCTAATCTAATTGGGCGAGGCCCGTCTCCAGTTGTTGCTGACATTTCAAATCCGTATTTATCGATTGAAACCATTACAGCATCGGTTGTATCTGTGGCCTTACTCATCTTTTGGCAGAATAGGATCATCGCATCTCTATGATCATCATTCATGTGTTCAATTATATCATCGGCTGATGAATCAAGTGGGTCAGGATCTGCATCATACCAATCGTTTGTTCCTACCCAAGACATTCTACCAAATCCACCAATATATCGGATAGATTCTACTTCCAATCTATAAAAGGAAAAGTCCTCAAAATCTACGTAGAAGGATGCACTTGGGTGTCTTTCTAAGAAAGCCTCCTTTGCGCTATCAAATTCTTCATCGGGTAATTTGGTGCAATCTCCTACAAGTGTTACTCGCCCAAGAGCGAGTGGATTGCCTTCTCCTCCTTCTGCAATTAGTAGTGATGATTTTGGAGATTTTTCAAGATTTTTCGTGTGTTCAGCTAGTTTACTTATACAAAAAATCGGGTTGCCTTTGAAAATTACGTAAGTTACGAACGACCCATACGGGTAGTCGTCTTTCCTTTGAGAAAGGGTACACAAGGTAGCTGTGCTTTGTTTACAAGCCATTGTCATAGAATATTCAGCATGGCTTGGTTTAGCAACATCGGGGTCATACAGTAACTCTTGCTGTCTCGCTCTCTGTCCCTTTGGCACGCCGTGTCGTGGCAGATTGTCCTCGTCTTTTTCGCTCAATCTCACTCCTCCTTGTCTCCGATATTAATATTCAATTCAGCACTTTTTATAATATCTATTTTGGGCATTACATACTCCCTTTCTTCAATTTCGTTGTTGATTATTATGTGAATCTTTGAAGAATCATCCTCTCTAGGCATAATCATACTACTTACACCAAATACATCGGAAATACTTTGTTCGGTCAAAACATCCTCTGGTTTTCCATAAGATTTTACTTTTCCATCATCAAATAGTATTATCTTATCTGCAAATCTTGCAGCAAGATTGATGTCGTGAATAGCTATCAGTGCGGATTTATCACCCATTTCAGGAGAAACCAAATGTCTAATCCTTTTCATTATGCTTACCTGATTTTTCAAGTCTAAATCACTTGTTGGTTCATCGAATAAGTAAAGATCTGGATTTTGAACAATCGCCTTGGCTATAATGACTCTTTGTCTCTCTCCACCTGATAATTGATTGAATCTTCTAAAAGCAAAGTCCTCCAATCCAAGGTAGCGTAATGTTTGGCTTACGAAATCACGATCTCTTTGGCTAATTCGCCAGCGTATGTGAGGCCTGCGACCAATTAAGGCAACATCAAAAACGTTCATAGAAAAGCTGCTTCGAACAGTTTGGGGAACATAAGACATTACCTTTGCAAGAGATACCAAATCATGGCTAGATAGGTCATTACCTTCTATCAAAATTTTTCCAGATTTAGGAGTTAGAATCTTGTTTAAACATTTGATTAAAGTTGACTTTCCTGCTCCATTAATACCTAGAATTGCTACAACTTCATTTCTTTGCATTGTGAACTCTACATCTTTGAGAACATGATTTTCTCCCCAAGAGAAATTAAGGCCACTAACAGAGAGAAAATCTGTCATTCTATCTACCTCTCCTAGCTAGTAATAGATACATGAAGAAGGGGCCGCCAATTACTGAAAGCATCACACCCACTGGAATCACGATTGGAGCAAATAGGGTTCGCCCGACCGTATCAGCGAATAGCATCAAAAATGCACCAAATACTCCTGAACAGGGTATCAGTTTTCTAAAGTCATTTCCAACCACTATTCTAGCCATATGCGGTGCTGCCAAACCAACAAAGCCAATCATGCCTGTAAAAGCAATTATCAGGGAAGTCATGAAGGCTGTTAAAATTAAGATATTTCTTCGCATTGTTGCTGGATTTACTCCAGTAGTAATGGCAAATTCATCTCCCCCTACCGAAAGAGCGTTCAAATCCCATGCCCACACCATCGCAGTCGGTAGGAGTATTACTATTGCAACGGTTATCAAAACAGTAGTAACTAAATTTGTTCTAGAAAGGCTGCCAAATGACCAATGAGTTAACTGAGATAACTCAGCATCACTAGCAAAATAGGTGAGAGTAGATACGATAGCTCCACAGATGAAGGTTATTGCAATACCTACAAGAATGTATGACTCTGCTGAAACAGAACGGTATTTGCCTAACTGAATTATGATTGCAACAACAATCAATGAAAAAAGAAATGAATTCGCAACAATGGCAAGTTCGGGCACTGCAACTATTGAAACACCTGCTATAATGGCAAGTGATGCTCCTAGCGATGCTCCTGAAGCCACACCAAGAGTAAGAGGCGATACAAGGGGATTGCCTAAACATCCCTGCATTAATGCGCCTGCGACTGCAAGAGAAACTCCTGCCACTACGCCCATCAATATTCTTGGAAATCTCAATCTCCAAATAATATCAAAATCAGTCGGTGTTCCGCCACAGTATCCAAGAATAATCTTGGCTGTGTTGAGGAATCCCAATTTTTCGGACGAGCCTATCCCAATGGCTAGAAAACCAAAAACGGTAGTCGCAAGTGCTGCCATTAATATGATGGTTATCTGTAAAGAACTACTCTCAATATGCTTTTGCGAGAGAGAGTCCATGACATCACTCCAAGGCATAGTCACAGACAAATTTTCCTATTCTTTCCACTCCGTGGTATTTAGTGAAATAGTCGTCTAGGTATGACTCTGCATCAACCTCTGAAAATAGGTCTGGATGTAGATACTTAGCCAAGGTTGGCATACCATGTATCATCATTGGTCCAGCAAATTCTCCCGACATGACAAGCATTTTGTCGTTTACCACAGCCTGCATGCTGTCAAAACCAGGTCTCTCTACAATATGTTCCATGTGGTTTTTGCAAGTGTTACCTTCTTCGTCATAGCTGTTGTATCCTAAATCAAATGTTATCCCATCAAACATGATAACATCAGGATTTTTGTCGATTATCGCCTCCATATCAACATGAGTGGTGTGACCTGGTAAATCCTCAAACACGTTAATTCCACCAGCCCGATAGATTACATCTGTCCATTGAGAGGTACCAGTAAGGACAACAGGGTCTCTGGTCAAAGAAGCATGATGTTCCATCACGATTGTGCGTCTTTGAGAATCATCAAAATTTTCAAATTTTGAAGCGACCATCGATTCGATTTCATCAAATTCAGCAAACAACTCGTTCATCTCATTCTCCTTTCCAAACATTGTGGCTAGGACCTCTATCTCATACCTTAGAGAATCATATTTGTAAAAGTCTAGTGCTACAACCTTGATGCCAACAGGGTCCAATTTCTCTCTGATTGCACCAGTATCTACCATCCCGTTTGTTGCAAACACAATGTAGATTTCGGGTTGAGCATCCAGCAGTGCTTCAAAATCAATTTCAGAGTGTGCTGAGTATTGAACTTGATCGACCTTTGATAACTCAGGCCAGAGTGTTTCATCGTAGAAATCTCCTGAAACTCCAACTAAAACACTGGGGTCGATATCTAACATCCGCATCACGGTAGCAGAATATGTGTTAGTAATTGCGACACGAGAAGGATATTCTGAGAATGTATGTTCCTTGCCGTTTGAATCTATTACAACAATGTCACCAAGATCCTCACTATCTGTTGAATCAGAGTAGAGATAGTAGTAGATGCCTACTGCACATCCCACTATTAGAACAGCTTGGAATATTGAAATTGCACGTTTGTAGTCGATTTTTTCACTCCCTTCTTAAAATTGGTATTAACAAAAATATTGCTAATAGAGCTACTCCTGCCACTGCAACAGTCGGAATATTCGAAAATAAATCTTCAGCTTCCTTTGCTGAGTCAACATCGTTAACTCTTACAAACACGGAGTCTGATGGTTCAGATATTTTCCCATCTGTATCCATAGAGATCACTCTTATTCGGTTTAATCCGACATCAAAATCATCACTAGTGAGGTTGTTCGAGGTCCCGTTGTATATCTCTTTTGAACTATTTCCGTTTTGAACTACAACTGAATAATATGCTGGAGATTCAATTTGACTCCATGACAAGACTACTGAATCACCTGAATCAACCTCTAAATTTGTGGTTGCCTCCATAGATCCCTCATCAGACTTAGTAACATCAACAACTACGGGTTTTACAACGTAAAAGACATCGATAGATTTGGTTTGACTGCTTATCTTGTAGTTTTCTGACATAACTGCCTCCAACTGATAGACATAGTTACCATCTTGCTTGTCTTCAAACATAATAGAGGTAGAATCACCGGTGTAAATCAGCTCTCCATTTTCATACAACTCATATGAGGTTGCACCTTGGAAAGGTGCCCATTCCAACACGAAATCATTTGTATCAAAATTTGATTCTTCTGTCATAAATTGAGGAGTAATTGGAACGTCAAATGAGGTCAACTCAGACACAAAATAGTCTGAGTGAGACCCAGGTAACCTATCTATTTTCTTGACCCAGTTTCTAACCGTGTCATTATACCATAATTCCCAAGACTTTACACCGTCATTTACATCTGTAATGCAGATGTAGGTCGTCATGAAAGTTCCCGCAGTTGTTGTTAGTTCGACATCTCTAGTTATTGTGACGATGTTGTTAGTATCATCATAACCATTCGGATGTCCAGGTACACCAATTACGTTAGTTCTGTTAAAGTGCATGTTAAGATCTTCATTTGCACTCAGTAAATCCGCTTCATCGCCCTGACTATCTGTAAAGTTCCAACCAAGCGTGCCCTCAGTGAAGTATGATGATATGTCCGGGTCAGCAACCCAGTAGGTGTGAACATAGAGCAAGTTTTCACTGTCAACCCACCTGTATGATTTCTCTCCGGGATCGTAATGAGGTCCATTCATTCTAACCAAGAAAGTGTCCTGCATTAAACCAAAAGCGTCCTCAATAGGTTCTTTTCCTACAACTGTCATTGATACTTCTCTAGTGGTTGCGCTAGGATAGTAATCGATTTCATAATTCCACTCCATGCCCACCGCCCATAAATCAGTGTCAGACTGCTCTGGTAAAACGATGAGAACGAGTTTTTGGAACGTAGGTGTTGATCCGTTCACGTTTTCTGCTGTCAAAGAAAATTCGTAATTACCAGTTTCTGTTGGAATAAATTGATACTCAGGAGCAGGCCAATTATCGAGAACTTGAACTTCATTCATGTGAAGTGAATATCCCTCTGTATAAGCTCCCCCTTGCCACTCAATCATAAATGGCTCATTGATTGGAATGACTTGAACTTGGGTAATGAACGATGCATTACCGGGCATGTTAACTTCTGAAGTTGCTGTATGATTCAGCCATGACTCTCCAGTAGTAATAGTGTGAGTCAGGGACGGAGCAACTTCACTATCACCGTGAACAAATGTGAGTGTCTTCTCGGTACCGACCTGAAGGTTTTGGAGGAGATAGAATCCGTCATTGTTAGTAGTTACTGATTGTTCACCATCACTGACTGTGACTTCCTCCATAGCTGCACCGCTGCTATCTTTCAAGTAGCCATAGAGGCTGTTTTTGCCGTGGTGGAACTCGAAGTCGTTTGCAAATTTGTTATCCATTGACCCTGATTGTAGCTTGAAATGGATGTATTGGGTTGAATGATCAATATCCCCATAATATGCACGCATTGTGTAGTATTCTCCAATAGAGTGAGGGCCTATGCTTGTTCTACCATTCTCAGGTATCACCGACTCATTAGTCTGAACTAATTTTACACTTGTTAGAGTCGGGTTTTCTATGAGTTCACCCGCACTGTCATACACCTTGCTCGTTGCCCAATTCTTGCCTACGTGCCAGTCTAGAATTGTGTTTGAATCAATGTAGATTTGGCGATAGACTGCCGTATGGCCATTGTTCAAGAAATAAGCTCTTACGGTGTGATCTCCTTCTGATATGTTGTTAATGGAATAAGTTCCGTCACTCGCCCAAACTGACTCTCTGGAGTCTAGTTTCATAGAGGTCATTCCTGCGGGATTTCCTTCTTGATCATAGATATTACCCGATAGAGTAAACATATCCTGCGGGCCTTCCTGTGGAGCTTCATCTGCTATCGAAGCAGGGAGCATTGATAATGCTAATACTATACATAAAGCAAGGGATTTGTATTTCATCTAAATCACTCCAAGTGGGGTGGCTGGCTAGTGGTTGGCATGATAGCCAGCCACCCCGAGAGGGGGACAAGTTAAAACTTGACTTATCTTTAGTTTAGCCTTCATGACATTGAACCAATGTCGCTAGAAGTGATTCCGTAGTGGTCCCAAACGGGTTGTAACCAAGGAGCAACATCGTAGGATGTTCCTAGTTGGTCAGCGTCTGTTAGATCCAATACGTTGTTCATCAATGTAGCTGCATAGTTGTCCATGTAGTATTGAGATTTGTAGCCATCACATTCTTCAGCGGTTGTAGCATCTGGAGATGTTGCCTCGGTTACAGTGTTAGTGCAAGTGCCAGTTGTGCCGCCTTCTTCGTCAGGAGTGAAAACAAATGCATCACATGTAGTTGCGTCAATCTCTCCCATCATCATTACCTTGTGTCCAACTGCCATGTTGTAACATCCGTCGTGCATGTAAGGACCTGCATATGCTTCAATAGCCTTCCAGAAAGCGTATCCTTCTGCTTGGTATTTTTCAGCCGTATCGTTACTATCCATCTTTGATGTGTACTTTAGAACTGCTTGGGAATAAACGATAACTAGATTCTTCAAAACCTCGTCACGTGCGTCGACTACACCCTGCATGTCCTCATTTTGTAGTGCAGTCAATCCATCATTCATTGCAGTTCGTGTTGCTAGGAATGTTGCAGCGTTTCCGTCAGCATCAGCTGTGTTGAAGTCAGCTGCTCTCTTTTCCATTACCTTAGCAGGTGAGCAACCGTAATTTTCTGTTGGACCGTGGAAGAATGCCCATCCTTCGTCCCATGCGTGTTGTGCATCATCAGTTCCCCAGTTTCCTGCCTCAGCCTTAGCGATTGCAGCATTGAGTTCGTGAATTGTGTATCCTACCATTCCCATGTTGACAGTTAGTTTAGCGATTCCCTGATATCTAACTGTGTTAGAGGTGTTTTCGAAATCTCCAGTTCCATCCATTGCTGCCATTATGTGTTCACCAATAGATCCGTTTGCTCCATAATAGTTGTCATACTCGTGGTTCTTATCAGCAGCAGAAGCAAATCCTCCTAGAGTTCGATAGACGCCACTATCTTTCTGAGCGTTCTTACCATCTGCATAGATGGTCTTTGCAGTAGCAAAGTCATATCCTCCAGTGGAGCTAGCAGCGTCCTTGATGTCACACAAGTCCTGCATTAATGCTCGATGGTTCTCAACGTTAGAAACATAGGTGTAACCATTGTCCGTAACGCTGGTGTCGTCAGTTGTGTCATCGTCGTCATCATCGTCACTGTCCAGGCACCCTGCAAGAGCAGCACAGCACATCAACAGTATCATTAGCAAAGATTTTAATCGTATATTCGTCATATTGTCACCCGATTTAGGGTGCCCGAAAAGTAGACCATACATAATATTTAGGTTACCCTAAAAAAACAATAATTTTGGTTTTTTAATGCCTGAAGTCGATATACTGAAGCACAATTTTCTCCTCAAAAACATCGTTTTCTGTGAAAGAATTTGGACGGGTTATCGACAACACCGATAACTCACCTCCGAACTCTGGGAAGCCAACAATCAAAACTTTGGCAATTGTTGGGTCGAAACCATCTCTTTTCACATCAAACCTAGCAACAAAGTATTCCTCTCCGTTGTAGTTGTGACTTCCTTCGGTTTTTATTTCGACTAGCGAGAAGCTATTTGGATCAATAGAAACTCCTGGAATATTTGAATTCATCACTTCAATAGATTGTCGCATTCTTTCATTATGCATTCCAATAATGACTCCTAGAGTTATTGTTGATGTATCCTGTGACCATGCAGACATTGTATGAGGNGTGCGAATATTTAGGAGNCTAACTGCAGCTCCTTCATGTAGCCATGTGTATTGCTCACTTGCAGGCCAAAATCCNGCATTCACATTTTCNGTTGCAATAGGATTGCCCCATTGTTCAGGACCACTGGGCTGTGATACTGGGTATAACGCAGANATGTTGAGTAACAANAGTGTAGCCANTAGNATAGCGCTTCGACGTTTTTTGTGTGTAGTCCANTCCTCTCTNCCTGCTGGACTAGCAAAGGAAATTATCAGNAATATGGGTAGAATTGTAAATACGCCCCACGGTACAACCCAAAGNAAGATGATTCCCANAGAACAACAAATATACCCGAGCTTGTCGAATTGTTCCGATTTTATTCTAAACATTACAAATAAAGCAACGAGAAGAAAAATAGTGGAAACAATCCCCCCCAGCACGCAATGGCGTATCCACTAGTCCGAATAAGTCCAACCCCTAGTATCTCACACAATCGGTAGGTTGTAATGGTTGAGGCTCTGGTCCACTACTATGCAGGTCCTGCTCACTCTGAGTGCGGTTTCTTGGCGGCACAAAGTCAGGAATCACTCGTCTCGGAAGCCTTGGGCAAAAAAGGATGGCCCCGGCATTCACAATGTTGACATGAGGATTCAGGCAGGTGAAATTTTAGGAATAATCGGCCCGAATGGAGCAGGAAAAACTACTCTTTTAAGAGCGATTTCAGGATTATATGACTGCGATGGGTTTGACAAGGACTGCTCAGTAAGAAGAACCGGGATTGGTTACATGCCCGAGCAAGTTAGATGGGAAGGGCGGATAAGCGTGAAAAATGCTCTTAATTCAATCGCGCTTATGAGAAATAATCCTGTCGACATTGAAAAGATAATCAAGACTGTGGGACTATCATCAAAGTCAAATGACTACTTAGACAACTTATCTCAAGGTATGAGGCAGCGCTTATCGCTTGCATGTGCTTTAATTGGCGACCCTAAGATATTGATTATGGACGAACCCCTCAATGGCCTTGACCCATTAGCACAAAGAGCGTTTTGCAATTTACTAAAACAACTTGCTGCAAATGGTGTGGCAATAGTAATATCTTCACACCAAGTTTCGGATTTAGAACACCTTGTTGATGAGATTGCACTTATGCATCATGGACAATTATTGATCAAGGACAGTATGGAAAATGTAAGAGAACAGTTAGGACTTGGTGAAGATTCTGATCTGGTGGAGATGATTTGCTCTGTCACAGGAATCAATCCAGAAGATGTTAGCCTAGAGGTCGCACAAGATAATCTGCTACCATTCAAAAAAATTGGTGGTGAGGAAGAATGAACTCCTTTTCCTTAGGTTATGAGATTATGAAACAACGCATTTCGGCTGGGAGAATGTTAGTAATCTGGCCATTGCTTGCTATGTTCATATTATTCTCTACATGGGGTTTGTCTGATCCTAAAGTGAATTTACCTTCAGAGATAATGATTGATTCCGCATATGATGTGATGTTTACTTCTACTGCAATAATTGTCTTTGCAGCAACCATGGGTGCAGTCCTGATATCATTTGATGGGATAAGCAGAGATCGTTTATCCGGTGTCCTGGAAATAAAACTGTCACAACCAATCCCTAGGTCCATCTATGCTAGGTCTTTACTAATTGGCCACTGGCTAGCAATCTTCATTCCTGTGATTGCTTTGAATATTCTAAGTTTATTTGTATTATACTATCGTATGGACGAATTTCCAAGTATAGAAGAAATTTTCATTTACAATCTAGGAACTGCGTTACTCTTGCTTTGGTGGACAACTCTACAATTGCTTGCTTCATCGGTTGCCAAAGATATAGGGTCATCAATAGCTATTGGCTTGGGTGCTTGGATGCTGTTTACACTACTTTGGCTAGTCCTAACAACAGTTGTTGCTGGATTAAGTGGAGTGGGGGTTGAAAATCTCGAATCTGAGGAGTATGTTGGCATCTCAGGAATTGTTGATTTATTTTCACCCAACGGTGTCTATAATCACCTTTTAGAAATGCCTCTTGATGATACTGAGAGAGTTCCTCCGCTGTTTACATGCGTTGCAGCAATAGCTTGGAGTATCATACCACTGCAATTACTTATTCGTAGAATGGAACGCCTCCATCCATGACAAAGAATAGAAACACACTAAGAGTATCTGCCCGTAGGGCAGTTCATGAAGGGAAGGATTTCCGCTGTAATACTAGTGGTCATGATGGCAACAATGTCGATGACAAATGTTGTGACTGCTGAAGACTCAGGAAGACAAATGGACGATGTTGATTGTTCTGGTTATTCATTTGAGGACTTGTTCGAATACGATAATGCACTGTTCATGTTTGAGATACTAGATGATTGGGCTACTTCCGATTTGTATGCGAATGCATGGGTCAATGAATCAAAATCATCCGTTGTAAGGGATAACCTAGACGCTCTATTCGAGGGCTTCGTTGGAGGTAATAACGATTGGATTTCAACTGACGAACGTGAAGCTGTTCGAGAGATTGGTCCAAAATGTATAGCGGATATGTATACCAGAATTGGTATCAGAGAGGGAATCCCACATCGTGGCGGTGTAAACTGGAATAACGCAACCTTCGTTGAAGAAGGAATCGGCTTAGACGAGGTTAACCTAATTCCAGAAGGCCATCCAGATGAGAGAGATTGTCAAGGATACGACCCTACTGGACTACAATCTGATGATTGTCGAGAAGTACCTGTCACTGCTACAAACAACCTAGAAATCTCAATGTTTACTAGAGACGGGGAAACTCACAACACTCGGTTTAACAAACTACCTAATACCGGAGAAAGCAATTTCACAGTTGCTATGAATGCAACAAATGTAACTACTGCAACAATGATGTTTACTTTCCCATACATAGAAGGCTTGCGTGTTGCAAACTGGACTATTGAAGACAATGGCGTTGAGAACCTTGAAGCTGGAACAATAACTGAGATATTCCTGCCAGATGGTAGCGTAAGGGTTAGCATGTCAATAGGATATGACAAATCTGAATGGCCAATGATACGAAACGTCTTCTTTGACATGACAACCAGTCCTCCACAAACTAATGACTTCCCCGAGTGGACCTCAAACCAACCTCCAGATGACACTGTTATCCCTATTGTTAAGGATGGAACAGAGGTTGTTGCAATAACCGCAGATACAATGGCTGATTGGGGAAGCGATAATGATGCATGGGGTCTTGATTGTAATTTTAACGAAGCAGGTTGGAGTAGCAGAATGAATTCTAACGGTGAACTATTGGTCACATCGGGTTCTTCAGAATCCGGAACTGCTGTCTGTGGACTAATCGACCCATACGGAGCTGTAAGTAACCAAACCCAAACCTGGAGATTTGGACAACCTGCAACCTTCTCTGCAGCTGCCGGCGAGTATACCGACATAGCATCTATTGACTCAACTCCAACTATGCTCGTGCAAAATTTGGCATTATCTTTATCGGCCACTCAAAATGGAGAAGAAGGAATTCAAACTAACGTAAACTTGGGATCATCCACGTCAAGTAATTCAATTACTCTAGATGGGTTATCGCCTGGCGCCTTCATGGTTCACGTAACTGCAAGTTCACCTGGCATGTTAGATTGGGTTGCAACCGTTGACTTGGGCCTAGAAAAGAAAAACACTCCTCCGACTATTACTGTTGACATGGATCAGATAGAGGGAACATATGCTACTTGGTCAAGCGACTACTTCTCCTTTAGTCTATCTGGAGAAGCTAGGGATCCTGACGGAGGAGAAGTAACACTTTCAGCAGAGATGTGTGGAGAAACTACAAACAGCTTCACACAAGTAGGGGATAGGTGGGATGTTACTCTTCCAACCGCGAGATGTGTAAGTCTTGGTGTAACTGAATATGTTGTAGTTTTGGTTGCGAAGGATTCCCTAGAGGATACTGCAACAATCGAGATAACTGTGCCAGACCCATATACCGAAGATTCTACACCAACCATCGTAAATTCTGAGAGTGAAGACAGCGGCCTTCCTTCAATCGGAATGTTTGCTACCATTATCGCAATGCTTGGGGCGGCCATAATTATCCGTAGAGATTAATTAAATTGTATAGATTAACTCAGGTGTTACAGTGTTCAAAGGCCGTGTTGAAAGTATCAGCCATGAAGGGGGCTTGTTGGTCAGTTATTCCGGTGCTTGCCCTGCTCTAGGTTCTGTAATGGTCGATTCAAATCATGAATATGTAGGAAAGGTTGATGCTGTAATTGGAAATTTGAAAAACTCCCTAGTTCATGTTGCACACTTAGATAGAAATTCAAAACCAAAAGACATGATTGGTATTGAGATTGTCATTAGGACTAGAAAGGCGGGTCAGATTCAAAAAAACGATCGCAGACGCACAGGAGATAGGCAAAATCGTGACGATAGACGAAGAAATCAATCTCGAAACAATAACCGCCGGGAGCAAAGGGGTAGCGACACAAGGAATCAATCCCGGAGAAATAATCGCTCGGACAAGCGTGATAACAAATCGGGAAATCACTCCAAAAATGATTGGAAGTGTAACCAATGTCAAAACATAAATTTCTCATTTAGGACTGAATGTAATAGATGTGGTGCCAAGAAAGGGTCTAGAGGAAACCCTCGAAATAACTGGAAAGGGAATGACAGAAGAGCAGGAGATAGAAAACAAGAATCATCTCCAAGACCAGGCGACTGGGAATGCCCCCAATGTGGTAAGTCAAACTTTGCAAGAAGAAACGATTGTTTTGGATGCGGAAGGCAAAAACGAGTTGGGGGTCCGAGAATGAGAGGACATCACAGAAAACTGAAAGACCCACCTCCACTACACCCAACTAAGTATGGCAAGAGCAATAGGAGGAACAATAGATGAGTGCTGAAAGTCATTACCTAGATGCTATAGAATCGGAAGATAATGGCGAAATTGAGAATGCTCTAACCTCAGCTAGGAAAGCGGTAGAGGCAGATCCCGAACACTCAAATGCTTGGTGGATGATTGCAAACCTATTAGCTCCAGACGGGAAATATCCAGACCTCGAGCAGGCATCAAAGGCATTGGTTGCATGTACTATGGTAGTCAAACTAGACCCTTCTCGTGTGGATGCATGGGTAAAAGGAGGGCGGATTATGGTAGACCACCTTGGTTTGTATGAGGATGCTCTAGTTTGGTGGCAAGATTGTAGGAAAGCAACACCATTTGAATCTGTGCCGATAATCGAGCAAACTACTATTCTATCCGACATGGGAATGTACGCTGAGGCAAGAGATAGACTCTCCAGTCTATTCGAAGAAGATCTAGATATTGCAAATTCGCAACTCGCTAAGATTACACACCTACACAAAACTTTGGAGAGATCAGCAGAACAGGATCAAGCTGTTCATTTCAAACCCTGGCAAAAGAATCATGCAGGTTGGACTGCGATAAAAATGAGAACAAACAGAGCCCCGGTTTCAGAAAATCTACTGTTTATGATGACTACTATTCCTTTTCTTATGCTTGAGGTTTTCTTATCGCGCTCTATTTTCGGAGATGGTTGGAGTGGCTTTTGTCTTACAAGCTTGCTAATTTTAGTGACTGTTATTCTTGGAATGTCTGTGACTAGAAAATTGTATCAGAAAGTGAACAAGCCAGGATTTAACATGCTACGAGCAATACAGTTTGAAGCAAGTAGTGGATGTGTGGTAATTCCTGATGACATTCGAGGTTCGAGGTTGTACAATTTCCTTTATTCAAGGCACCCTCCTGCATTCCAACAAAGACTGGAAAAAATCATTGAATCCAACAGAAAAATACCCAAGAATTGGAAGATGAAATTACCAGATTTTGACTCTCACCTAGATGAAATTGGTTTCATTGAGGAGGAAGAAGAAACTGAATTATCTTCCTTTGAAGAAGAATGATCACGTTCCTGCTGTGTAATCTGTGGAATACTCAATTTGCTCAGGAGTCAACTCATCTATTGAAAATCCTAAAGTTGAAAGTTTTGTAGTTGCAAGTTCCATGTCCTGTTCTTCAGTTATATCGTAAACTTTGGAATCCATATCAGTACCATCCTTAGCAAGTCTGCATAATGATAAGAACTGATTAGCGAAGCTCATGTCCATTACTTCTGACGGGTGGCCCTCTGCTGCTGCCAAATTTACTAGCCTGCCATCAGCGAGCAGGTATATCTTCCTTCCATCCTTCAATTCGTACTCATCGTTCTCCGGTCTAATCGTCCTTTTTGATACTGATAAATCCTCTAATTCAGCGATATTTATCTCGCAGTCATAGTGACCGGTGTTAGATATGATTACACCATCTTTCATCTTGTCAATGTGCCTGCCAACAATTACGTCTTTCATGCCTGTTGCCGTGCAGAAAATGTCTCCAAGTGGGGCTGCATCATCCATTTTCATAACTCTAAAGCCATCCATGACCGCTCTGAGACCGGGTAAAGGGTCTATCTCTGTAATAATCACATTAGCGCCCATTCCTTGAGCCCTCATTGCAAGTCCTCTGCCACAGTGACCATATCCTGCGACAACAAATGTCTTGCCTGCAATTAANACACTAGTCGANCTTAATATCCCATCAATGGTAGATTGNCCTGTGCCATATACATTATCAAAATCCCATTTTGTNATAGCGTCATTAACTGCGATTACAGGATATTTTAGATCTCCAGCAGCNGCCATAGCCCTTAATCTGTGAACACCAGTGGTAGTTTCTTCTGTTCCACCGATTACAGTCTCTGCGTACTCCGATTTCTCACCATGAACTCTAACTATCAAATCAGCACCGTCGTCTAATGTTAAAGTAGGTTTGAACTCCAGTGTTTTGTCTATGCACCAATAAAAATCATCTACGGATTGGCCATGCCACGCATGAACTGAATAGCCTTCTCTTGCTAGCCATGCAGCTACATCATCCTGTGTCGACAAGGGATTGCATCCCGACCAAGAGATTTCTGCACCTGCTGCAACAATCGTTTCAATCAGAACTGCTGTCTCTTTGGTTACGTGCAGACAACCTGCAACCCTCATTCCTGCAAGAGGTTTGGAAATTTCTGCTTGTGCCCGTAATTCTGCAAGCACTGGCATCCTTGATCTAGCCCAATCTACTCTAAGTGCTCCTTCATCAGCAAGGCTCAAATCAGCAACAGTATAGGTTTCGCCTCTATCCATGCCCGGGGGCGGTAGAGTGTACCTCATATGTCAATCGGTCTCAAGTTTTTACAAACTTGAGCGCGATTGAAGCTGTCATTGCTGTTGCTGGAAATGTCCTGCGTATTGTTGCGCATAAGCCCGAGCAGTTTCTTCAGGATATCCTTGAGCGATTAATTGCTGGACATATTGCTCCATTGGATCCATCTGCGCAATACCGCCATAGCCTGCTGCAGTTGCTCCGAAATCTCCGGCCATACCTGAGTCGACAATATCATCTTCCTTGCCACCACCTAATACGAAGAATAGAGATAGCAAGACGATTATTAGTAGACCTACTCCACCTCCTACATACAACATCATATTGTCGTCTTCGGATTCAGCAGAATCTTTTGCAGGTGCTTCGTCTGGTAAACCATCAGCATCCGAATCAGTATATTCACCTGACCATTCACATGTCTTAGTTTCATCATTCCAAATCATGTATGCATCCGGCTCTGCTAATCTTACCTTCGAATCAACACTATTGATACCGTTTCCTTTACACTCATCTAGGTAAATCTCTATCCAGTATATTATCGGGAACCTATTATCTCCTTCGTATATCTTGAGATATACTCTCTCTACATGAGTCGTGTTATCATATAGATGGTCGATCTTTAACGTCAAAGAGAAGCCATCGCCATCACCTAGAGGATCTGACTTAGCCCACTGTTGTAGTTCTTTTAGAGTGTATTTTTGGACAGGGTTTGCAGTAAATGCAGACTCTGTAAGCGCTGCTTCAACGTATACATCTCCTTGCTCTGCACCGTCTACTACATTTCCTACCAGGGTAATAGTATCGGAATCAACAGTACTGCCATTTAATGTCAGATTAACTTGGACTGTAGGTTCTGCATCGCCAAATCCTTCTGGAACTACTGAGAAATACATCTTGTATTTATCAGAACTCTTACCTGCTTTGTCATAGACAATCAATTCTAGGCGTATTAGAGATTCAGTTTGGCCACTTGGATCTACTGTTACGTTACTAAATGTGTAAGCCCATTCGCCATCGCTTGTCTCTGGTGTGATGAAGCTATGACCATCTAGTTTGTAGTTATCCTCATTGTATGGTTTATCGAACAGAACGGTCCATTCATATGATTCAATTCCGTTGCCAGAGAGAGCGTCTGCGTCAGATGAGTTACCTGCATCAAAGTGGACTGTTAAAGATCCTGTATCATCGAGCTTGATCCTTTGCAAAGGCCAGTCAATTCCTGAAACAGTCTTTACACCTCTGTCTTCTATCTGATCTTCGTATGTGTCTCGTATGTCTACCACAACATCAGCTACTGGACGGAATTCATCCGCTCGAGTATCATCTGTCATAACCGTGACAGATATCGTTCTCGAGTGACCAGCAGCATCGTGCAGGTAAAGAGTAACTTCCCATGTTGCTCCTTGCAAACATCCGGTGGCAGATGACATATCGATCTTACAGAAGCTCGCTGTCGGACTTGCAACATCGGTATGGTCACTTCCACTAGCCATAGAAGACCCTTCCCAATCAGTTGGACCACTCATGACCCAATCGGTCTCAAGAACTTCAGTGGCTGTGGTTGTGTAAGAGAAGGTTACCTCAGAATTACTCTTCATGTAATGGAATGCATATCCACCTGTTGAAGGGTCGAAAGTTGGCACTTCACCGTTTATCGTCAAATCCAGACCGTTTCCTAATGTTCCAAATCCGGCAGGATATGGAGAAACTTGGTAGGACAGCATGTTTCCTAGCAGTGGGAAAGTGCTACTGTTTGCCCTTTCTGATACTCCTGCAACATCGATTGTTGTAACGATTAAACCGCCATCAACATAGCTACATATTCCCAAGACGGTATCTTGAGGGTCTGCCTCTGATTGTAGTAGGCGCTGGAACGAGCCACCTTCCTCTGAGTAACCGTTGCACGCCCTAGGAATCGAGGTTGCAGACGCACTCTTTGTGTTGATGATCGCCTCAGTTACGGTTCCGAATTGGTCGAAACCTTGGAACGCTGCTAAGTCAACACCATCCATTATTGGATGGTATGGATCCGCAACCTCCATGTTGCTGTATGTTACTCTAGTTTCAGGAGTGTTACGAGGTTGAACATCCATATCAAACGGAAGTAAACTTTCGCCTGTGGACGAGGAGTATTCGTAATAGTCTGTTGAACCAGCCAGGTGGACTTGTACTGTTCCACCCGATGACATGAAGTTCTTCAGGACATTTTGATTGGAAGAAGATCCTATCAACTCATAATATCCTTTACCACCTTCATCACTTGGTTTAGCAGTATTTACTTCTTGCCACGGCATTATGACCTTATCGTAGTGGGTCATCCAACCTAGGTCGAGATAGTCACTCCAATCATTAATATCAAATTGAGTATAAGTCATTCCCAATATCTTCAGATCTTCCTTAATTGAAGCTACTCTAGTAGTGTCTCCAGATAGTATAGCTACATCCACATTGTCCGCAAAGGTTGCATGGAAATACCTCTCATTGCCCGAAAGCGTGCCATCCGGTAGCGTAGCATAGAAACTAATGTTGTATGTATGTCCATCAACCCATCCATTCCATGGGGTGTAAGAAACAACTGTTCTCTCCTGTGGAGCAAGTGTTTGACTTGGACCAGCAGTTGTAGTGTGCACTTGACTACCGTCCGCATCGTCTACAACCGACATGTGGAATGTGTAATCTCCTTGGAGGACACCATTCGTAGCAGCTATCGACCAATCATGAGTCAGTGCGCTATCAATTGGTAGAACACAATCCAGAACGACATCTGATAGGCATGATAGTTGATTTGGCTTACCTAGAGTGATGTCAACGCTTTCAACTGAGAAAATAACTCTTGCAAGGTTGTTTGCGAGAGACACCTCCTCGTAACCATACCAAGGTGTGCCAACAGTTGAATTATCAAATATTGATTCTACCTCTATCTTGTATACTCCGGATTCGAAGTCATGATTTGAAACGACTACTGTTCGGTTTTCTTCTGCATCTAAATCTACTATGCTTGTGGTGTATGTGGCATCTTGCGAGAAGGTGAATTCTTGCAAGGAGATATTGTCAAATCCTACACCTCTAACTCCATCGTTTTGACCGTTGTGGCCATCATCATTAGATAAGAACTCAAAGTTGATGTCGACAACCGAACCTGCAAGACTGATACATTCATCAGTCCAAAGACTTGTTACAGAAGATGTTGTATTTACGATGTATAGATGTGTTAGGTCTATGCTTCTGCTCTGAACTAAGCCATCAGTGTTGAAGAATACGTTGTATGAACCTGAGCCTCCATTGACATTGGTTGGATCACCTATGTATTCAATCTCAGTGTTGTCGAGTGTGGTTTCGTTGACTGGATCGATAAATCCATTTCCATCCTCGTCCACTATACAGTAACCGTCCTCGTTATAATCAATCCACTGTCCATAAATCAATCCGCTGTAATCCGAGCCGTCCTTGGTCCAATCTGCTGTAACTGCTGCATAATCGTTAACTGAAGTCGTTGCTCCGGATTGCTGAATTTCGAACCATGTTTCAGCATAGTATTCGAAGTTAAGAGCAACGTAATCTCCAGACATGTTTGTTAGATCGATACCCGGAATTGTCAAGGTCTCATTCTCCCAAACATCTCCGAAACTGTTCGGTGTATCACATGGGTGTCCGAACCAGTATGCATGAGAACCGAATATCGGTTCAGCGCATGAAGAATCGTCGATTATACCTCCATTGGAGTTACTATCATCTGTGTATCTGAAGCCATCAGATCCTCCTTCAAATCCTTCTTCACAAACAACTAGAGGTGAGCCACAATATACATCCGTAGGTAAAGCGCTGTAAACTTTAGCTTCAATGTCGAATGTAACGTTTGTGTTACCTAGATGCTCTACCTTAACCTCAACTGGGAAGTTACCTTCAGCATACAGGCCCCCCGGGTTGAATGAATCAATCTTCATTATTGCTGGGTCGTAGATGTTGAATGCGGTTATGTAGCCGACAATTTCATCATTGGCTGGTTGCTCATCATCTGCGTAATTCAAAACAGCAGATATTCGATAGGTAGTCCCGTTTTCAAAGTCAGCAGAAATCGCAGTTGTGTAGTCCTCATTTGGCGCGAGATTGTTCATATTTATGTTAGATGATTGAGTTTGGACATTGGAAGTAAATGCTGTGTTTTGCTTCCATATTGTTACATTGTCAATCGCAAATCCATCTCTTCCAGACCATCGCGATTCATTTGCTCCTAGAGAACCTTCCCATCCTGATTTAAATCTGAATCTGATGTCAACAACCTCTCCTGCAAAGCTTGACAGTTCAAATGCACCAAGGTCTTCTTCTGTGAAGTTGCCCCATCCATATTGTGTTCCAGGTATTGCGCCTCCATAGCGGTATATCGCTGCATCCAATCCAGTGTTTTGCTCACTTTCCTGTCTACCGTTATCATATCCACCCCAATAGCTTGTACCAGATGCACACTGGCCAGAGAAGAAAGCTGATGTCGGACAGGCGATGGTTACCCAGCCTGTGTCGTCAGAGAATACCTCAATCATTGCTGCATCATCCCATACCTCGGAGAGCACAAATCCGTTTTGATCTTGGACGTATAAATCAGAAAGTCCTAGATGCCTGAATAATTCTACACTCATCCAAGCCCTGTCTGCTCCAGTTAAGTCGACATCGTTGAGAACTAATCCTTCGTCCCAGTTTGGTCCATATCCAGACCATGTGTCTCCTGAAGAGTTGGTTTTCATCATACCTGACCACATGAAGTTGGTCGGGTTGTTGGCATTTGCAGCTTGGGACGCTGCGTTGTTGCCTGATGTGTGACCTACTGTACTGTTTGCTGCAAACTCCTCGTGCCAATGGCTTACTCCATAGTATGCTTCAGTAGTCCATGAACATCCAGATCCACATCCAGACTTATCTTCTGGATTATCCCAGTCCATTGCATAAACTGTTAAGTTACTTGAGGAAGTCTCGTCTACTTCTTTAATTTCAACATCCAAAGTAGCTTGACCGTTTAGTATATCCATTCCTGTGTTTGTTACTGTCACTTCGACTTCGCGGTTTCCTTCTCCTAGCACGCCCACATAGGCATCAGTTGGAGATATATCTATGCTTGATACCGCCAAATCCTTGTTATCCATTTCAATTACAACTATTCTATCATAGGAACCATCCCACCCAAAGTTGTCATCGTAAGTGAATTGATCATAGGCACCATGCCCAACAATCAGGTCAGGAGCACTGTTTGGACCGCCAATTACCTGTCCTATTGCAACGGTTGTAGGTCTCATTGCACCAAAGTATTCCAGCGGATTCATGTGTCCACCATTACCGTTAGATAGCGTTACTTGAACGCTTGTTGGTAGATTTAGATAGTAATTTGATGTGGTATCTCCAGTAGACGATGTCGAGTTTGATTGCTTGAACTTAGCAGCATGGACGAAGTCTGGCTCACCATCACCGTTTAGCTCCCCCACAGTGACTTCCCACGCTATGTATGGGCCAAAGTAGACTGTTTTTGACTGACTGTAAGTATGCGTGGTTGGATTAATTGTAGCGTATGTAACATTCTCCGTATTTGCATCGTTTATTGCTACAACATCAATGATACCGTCATTGTCTATGTCCGCAATATCGAAACCTCCGAACTCTGGACCGATAGCATGGACGTGAAGTGCACTTCCAGTTCCGACAGGACCACCCGCAGTAGTCCATGTAAACGTGGCAGGGAAACTTCTTGTTTGACAATCGTATTCAAGTACTGTGACGTTGTCTGACTTTCCAGGGTTAGTCACTGCGTTGGTCAGATAGTCTACACCTTCAGCCCTAACTAGCCATAGGTCGTTATCATCGCAACTTCCTGTGATTCCAGTTTGACTGGTTTCACCCCAATCTCCTAACTCCAGTTCTCTGTATGCGTTTTGAGTTGAATCTCCAAGGCTAGTAATTTGGCCCTGTGTAGATGATGTGATTGGGCCACGATAAGTTACAATTCGCTGGTTTTTCAAGTCGGCTAACAGCTCAAGAGTAACAATATCATCATTGCCGTCTTGGTCTAAGTCTGCAACTGCGAGGTCCCACATCCAAACAACGTCAAATTGCTGTCCAATAGTGAATGTATCAACGTCACATCCGTCATTTTCAATCACTGTGACGTTTCCGGGTTTGTCTACTACGATTGCCCCTGTGGCATCCTGACGTAATGGACGGTTCCTTGCGTAGATAACGATGTCAATTGCTGAGTCACCAGTGAACTCGCCAACCTCTACTTGTTGTGTGTTTGAGTGATCTTCGAAGTCGGCATCTTGACTAGGGTTTCCAGATGTCCAGACATCTGTTCGCTTCTGGAAATGCCCGTCTTCATTCCATAGAACAGAAATTTTTGTACTTCTGTCATTAGCAGTAACTATGTCAAGATCTCCATCACAATCAAAGTCGCCTAGTGCAACATCCACCGGGTCGGTATCTGTTGTGTAGGTCCTTGACGTAGAAGCTGAAACTAGATTTGCAGCAGTTGTAGACAGTAACATAACTAGAACAAGCAAAAGCGCTTTCATTCGCCCCTCTTGATTCATTTTATTCCATAACATCATCATCACTCGTTTATCCGGACTCTCACTACCACTTTAATTGCTTTGGGAAGGTGTGTTTTTCGAAAATAAAAAACTGGCTTGCAGTATGCCTAATTATTACTTTTTAGAATTCTTAGGGCGAATACCTAGAGACCTGATGCCAACCACGCTGGGGAAGGCCCCCAACCTACGCCATCTCCACCGTGAACTTTTACGATTTTTCCCGCCCTAAACAGAGATTCTAGGAATAATTCCAATTCCATACCTTCACGATCTCCTAGGTAATCAGATGCAGCTAAAGCTATTGTTTCAGTTGTAATTGCAGTAGTTCCATGCTTCCTTACAACGAGTCGTAATAGTTCTTTCAACCACGCTTCCGCCATCGGATCTTTGACCATCGGTCCTTGAGCGGGATGAGGAGTTTCTAATTCCTCAAGTTGCTCTCTTAACTGGTCCGCAGTTGGAGGGATTGGTTTCTCTATACCCACTTCGTCTAGTTTCTTCTTCAAATCCAATTCTCCTATTGGTCTTCTTACGACAGGGATGCGAGAGGGATCTGGCTCTGGCCCCATATCCATGACCTCGTCAGATGAATCATCCATCACAGGCGATGAAATGCCAGAATTGGATAGGTCAGTTCTTGTAACCGCTAGGGGCATGGTCCATCCAAGTTTTGTCAATCCTAACTCAGAGACTATGGATTTGACCCAATCCGCATCGCCTTCTAACATGACGTCGATATCATCGTCGTCACTTCTGAAACGATACCGAACATATCCGGTTATCTCCGCCATGTCCTTGCCCTAAGCGACTTAGGAAATCAATCCACCGGTCCTACTGAGCCAAATTTCTCAGCACTGTGTGCAATATTCCACCATTGCGATAGTAATCTACTTCAACAGGTGTATCAAGTCGAACATCAACAACAAATTCTGTTACTTTACCATCAGGTTTTGTGGCGATTACTGTCATCTCTTGAAGAGCTTTTACCTCATCATCTACTGGAATATCAAAGGATTCCGTGCCATCTAATCCTAGAGATTCTGAATCTTCTCCTGGCTTAAATGTAAGTGGAAGGACTCCCATGCCGACTAGGTTTGAGCGATGTATCCTCTCGAAAGAAGTAGCAATTACAGCTTTTACACCGAGCAAATACGTTCCTTTTGCAGCCCAATCTCTGCTACTTCCAGTTCCATACTGTGACCCTGCAAGAACAACCATTGGATGATCACTATCCATCGCTGCCTCAAATACGGATGTTATTTCTCCAGTATTATGATTCAATGCATAACCGCCTTCTGTTCCGGGCGCCATCTGATTGCGAACTCTCACATTAGCGAAAGTTCCCCGCATCATGATCTCATGGTTTCCTCTTCTACTTCCAAAGGAATTGAAATCTCCTTGTTTTACTCCCCTCTCTGTCAACCATTTTCCTGCTGGTCCGTCAGCAGGGAAGGCTCCAGCTGGAGAGATATGATCAGTCGTGATAGAGTCGCCCAGTTTTAGAAGAACTTTCGCTCCGTGAATGGGCTTGATGGGTTCGGCTTCTTTGGATAAACCCTGAAAGAAACTTGGTAATCTGATGTAAGTTGAATCGTCTTGCCATGGATAGAGGGGAGAAGGTTCGCTTGGAATAGAGTCCCATCTAGGTTCCTGCATTACTGTGGAATACCTCTCTCTAAACATCTCAGGAGAGATTTTGCTCAATGCTTCGTTTAATTGTTCATCACTGGGCCAGACATCCTTTAGCATTACAGGTTGACCCTCTTTGTCATAACCTATGGGTTCTGTTGTAAGATCTAAATCCAAGGTTCCTGCGATTGCGTATGCAACTACAAGAGGGGGACTTGCCAGATATGATGCCTTCACTTTTTGATGAACCCTACCCTCGAAGTTTCTGTTTCCAGATATTACCGACCCGACTATTAAGCCTGATTCATCAATCGCTGCTTCGATTTCATCAGGCAGCGGTCCTGAGTTACCGATACAAGTTGTGCAACCATATCCAACATTATTGAACCCCAGTGCTGCAAGATCATCACCTAAATCATTAGCCTCATAGTATTGAGTAACAACTCTTGAGCCTGGAGCAAGGGAGGTTTTTACCCAAGGTTTGGCATTGAGGCCCTTTTTTCTGGCATTTCTTGCCAGAAGTCCTGCTGCTAACATTACTCCTGGATTGGAAGTATTGGTGCAGGATGTTATTGCAGCAATCACAACGTCGCCGTGATTTAATTCAAAATCTTCACCAACCTTAGACGAATTGGAAAGTTCTGTTTCTGATAGGCCGTGGCCATGATGCCCCAGCTTGTGAGTCAATGAATGATTGAAATGTGATTTCATTTCAGACAAATCCACCCTATCTTGGGGTCGCTTGGGTCCAGCCAATGCAGGTTGAACCGTTGATAAATCCAATTCTAGCAATGCTGTGTAATTTTTCTCAGGTGCATTTGAATCATACCACAGTCCTTGAGCCTTGCAGTATTCCTCGACGCCCTTCACATCTTCTTCTGTTCTTCCTGACAACCTCATGTAGGCTAGAGTATTTCCGTCAACTGGGAAAAATCCGCAAGTAGCTCCATATTCGGGGGCCATGTTTGCGATGGTTGCCCTGTCTGGCAGCGATAAGGCGGCCATACCCTCTCCAAAGAATTCTACAAATTTTCCTACAACTCCATGTTCTCGTAACAATTCTACTATCCTGAGCGCCATATCTGTGGCGGTGACACCGGGGTTGAGTTCCCCTTTCAGTCTAAATCCAATTACATCCGGAGATAGCATGTAAATTGGTTGTCCTAACATAACAGCCTCGGCTTCAATTCCACCTACACCCCAACCTAATACACCTAGCCCATTGATCATAGTTGTGTGCGAATCGGTCCCTACAAGGGAATCAGGCAGCCATATTCCATTTTCTTGCCTTGCGACAGTGGCTATCCACTCAAGATTAACCTGATGTACAATTCCTCTAGAAGGAGGCACTGCTCTGAAGTTCTCTAATGATTGTTGGCCCCATTTGAGAAAGGTATATCTTTCCATATTTCGGTAATACTCTATGTCTAAATTCATATCAAGAGCTTGCGTATTGGTGCCAGATACATCAACTTGAACAGAGTGATCTATGACAAGATCAACAGGAACCTGTGGATTCACTTTCTCTGGATTGCCACCCATTTCGACCATAGCATCTCTAAGAGCGGCTAAATCTACAACGGCTGGAACCCCAGTAAAGTCCTGCAAAATAACTCTCGAGGGTCTGAAAGGTATCTCTCCTCTCTCACCGTTGGCACTCCATCCTGCTATGTTCCTAACATCTTGTTCTGTAATTAAAAATCCATCACAATTTCTCAAAGCACCCTCCAGTAGCACCCTAATTGAATATGGAAGTTTGGATGTGTCTAGCCCAGATTCATCTAGAGAATCCAGCGCATGATAATGCCCTCCACGGCTGAACCTTCTTTTTGAAGAAAAAGTATCCATGCCGCCCATATTGTGACGGGGATAGCACGCCCATATCAAAGTGACTTAGTATAGTCTACTTCACCAGAATTGATACCAAGGGTCTTCTGATTCTTTTTCCAGTAATGTTGCTTCAACTACAATGGCTGGATAGACCGATTTTGCACCAGCGGAATCTGAACAAGGCCCAGTATGCCCTTGACACTCTACTTGTGATATCTGATCTATCACTGCTACACCACTTGTACTCTCACCATCAATTTCACCATCGTATGCAATGCCGAATGCTGTGTAGCTGCCATCCAGAGAATATGCGCCGGTCGAATCAACTAGGTAAAATTGAGATCCGTGTGAATTTTCTGATTGAGAGCGAGCAGCAGCAATAACGCCGGGGTCATGTGTTTGTCCAAATTCAGCTGGAACTACCCATTTGGTTTCGTCATCTGCGCAATCATCAGTTTTACTCATTGAAGGACTACAATACCCAAAATATGCACCTGCGTATCCACCAGTTCCTTGTTGGTTGACGAAATCTCCTCCCTGTATCATAAATCCGTCAACTATTCTGTGAAATGGAATACCATTGTATCTTCCTTTTTCCACATTAGCTCTGAACGATTCTGCGTGCATTGGAGTTTCATCATCATAGAGTTGGATCCAAATCGTGCCTTCATGTTCAACTCCATCTCTGTCTGTCCATTTCACTTTCATCATAACATCCTCGTTCGAACCGCTTGATGATTGTAGAAATTGAATCGAGGCTATTATTAGAATGAATACTGCGAAGATTGCAAATAAACCAGCTGGTGTTGGAGTGCCCTCGTTAAACAATCTTGGTATAGAAGAAGTTGAGATACCCTTGTCCTGCATCTCGTTTAGAATTTGATTGTTTAGAGCGTTGGCTGATTTGTCTCTAGGGTTCATTCTTACTGCGTCCCTTAGTAGACCGGCGGCTTTGCGATATTCTGATTTAGAGCCGCTTTTTGATGCCTGTTTGTATATTGCTTCACCGGCCAGCCTCAGAGTTGTTGACTCTTTGCCTTCCGGGTCAATTTCTCTCAAAATTGACAAAGCTTGAGTTGTTTTTCCTTTGGTCAATAGTTTCTCAACTTCTTTCCACGAGTTGGCTTTTACCTCGTCCGCCATAATGCAGGCCAAGTTGCTCACGGTTTTGAGGACTGCCCTCGTAACAACATGACATTCGACAGCAACAACTTCAAAGGTCTTAGTCTATCGCAAGACCCGCAGTGGCAACCCCCCCAAGAGGGGGGCAGGCGAAGTTGGCGAAACAAGATGAGCAAAATTGTCAACGATTTTACTATCAATATCGCTACTGCGAATGGCACAGGTTCCCAGTCTGCAAACTTAATTCTACTACAAACATTATTCGACATGGGTATTCCAGTGAGCGGTAAAAATCTGTTCCCTTCCAACATATCTGGCCTACCAACATGGTATATCGTCAGGTTATCAGATAAAGGATATCAAGCACCGGGAGACAGGACCCACATACAAATCTTGGTTAACCCTGCAACTTGGGAGGACGACTTAGCGTCATTGGAACCGGGAACCGTCGTTATTTGGAATACAGACTCCAAAATGGAGATGAACCGCGAAGATGTGGTTTCTTATCCAGTCCCAATGACTAAAATTGCGAGGGGTCTCAACCCTAAACTTGCTAGAATGATTGCGAATGTGGTTTATGTCGGCGTTTTAGCAGAATTATTAGGAATGGATCAAGAAGTTCTTGAAGAGTCCATTGCCAAACAATTCGGTGGTAAAGCAAAAGCAATCGAACTCAATGCAGAGGCTGCGCGTCTAGGTAGATCATACTGTGCAGAAGAGTTGACGAAGCAAGACGATTACTTTGTTGAGGCAAGAGATATAGAGGAAGGTGGGTTCTTCATTGAGGGTAATGAAGCAATTGCACTTGGCTCAATTTTTGGCGGAATACAAATGCTGGGATGGTATCCAATCACGCCTTCTTCCAGTGTCTGTGAAGGAATAATATCGTGGTTGCCGAAGCTTAGAACTCATGAAGGAAAGGCCACATATGCAATAATACAAGCTGAGGATGAACTTGCTGCCGCAGGGATGATTATCGGCGCAGGATGGGCTGGAGCAAGAGGTCTAACTGCAACCTCGGGACCTGGAATCTCACTTATGCAAGAATTCATCGGACTTGCATACTTTGCAGAAGTTCCCTGCGTATTTTGGGACATCAACAGAGTAGGCCCATCCACTGGGCTACCAACTAGAACCCAGCAGGGCGACTTAGCAATGCTGTATGAAAGTAGTCATGGAGATACAAAGCACATAGTATTCATGCCAGGCACGGTAGAGGAATGCTTTGAATTTGGATGGAAAGTATTCGATGCATCCGAAAAATTCCAGACACCTGTCTTTGGATTTTCGGATCTTGACCTCGGTATGAACAAGTGGGCTTGCCGAGGATTCGAATATCCTGACGAACCCATGGACAGAGGTAAATTGGTTTTGACGCAAGAGCAGATGGATTCTATTGAAAACTATGGCCGTTACAGAGATGTTGATGGTGATGGAATACCATATCGAACCCTTCCCGGTTCAGGCCTTGACCCGATTTTGTATAGAGGAACTGGCCACGATGAAGATGGAACTTATTCAGAAAAACCTGAGGTTTACTACAAACTGATGCAGAGGCTAGGAAGGAAAATTGATGGAGCGAGAGATTACCTCCCCGCACCAATCATTAAAGAAGATGAAAAACAAGAAATTGGGGTAATATTCTATGGATCTATGGAGAATTCAATAAAAGAAATCGAAGATATTGTAGAAGAGATGACTGGAAAATTCATTAGCACATGCAGAGTAAGAGCACTACCACTCCACAGCGAAGTTGAAGCATTTATTGAAAAACATGAGACTGTAATAGTTGCGGAAATAAACCGTGATGCCCAACTCTACGGGATTATGCGAAAAGAATATCCTGTGCACTTGTTGAACAAACTGTTAAGCGTTGCATACAGTGACGGCATGCCACCAAGAGGCAGATTATATGCCGAGCGAATAGTGCAAGCACTAGAGGAGGCTAAGATATGAGAGAGAGGAGGGCGAAAGTCGTTAAACTCAATGTCATTAATGAGCCCAAAGACTCCTACACTGGAGGGAAATCGTCCCTTTGTCCCGGTTGCGGGCATGACCAGATTTCAAATGTCATCGTTTCAGCCGCTTGGGATAATGGTATACTGCCGCATAAAATCGCAAAGATGAGTGGAATTGGTTGCTCATCGAAAACTCCTGCATACTATCTAGGTCAATCTCACGGATTTAACACAGTTCACGGAAGAATGCCCTCTGTAACAACCGGAGCGAATGTAGTGAACAAAGATCTCACATACCTTGGAGTATCAGGAGACGGAGATTCTGCATCTATTGGTATAGGACAATTAATCCATGCAATAAGAAGAAATGTAGACATGGTCTACATTGTAGAAAATAACGGTGTTTATGGCCTCACAAAAGGACAATATTCCGCAACCGCTGACGTTGGGTCAAAGAAAAAGAAAGGACCTATCAATGAAACGCAGCCAATCGATTTGTGTGCAATGGCCATCAACCTTGGTTGCTCATTCGTAGCACGCTCTTTCAGCGGCTCAAAAAAACAATTGACAGCACTTCTAAAAGCAGCTATGTCACACAAAGGATTTGCGCTAATTGACGTGATTAGCCCCTGTGTAACCTTCAACAATAATGATGAATCACTAAGGTCATATGGATATGTTAAGGATAATCAAGCTGAACTACACTCTGTTGGTTTCATACCTCACTTTTCACCATTAGAACAGGTAGAGGTTCCCGCAGGATCTTACCGTGATGTTGCATTGCACGATGGATCCACTATGAGACTAGAAACCATCTCAGAAGACCATGATATTTCTGATGCTGTTCAAGCTCTGTCGGCACTTCACAAGGCAGATGCGGATAAAAAACACGTTACAGGAATACTATACTTTGACGGAGAAAAACCATCCTTAGATGTCGATTTAGACTTACATGATACCCCGTTGGTGGAAATGGGAGAAGATTTGCTAAGACCATCCGCTGAAAAATTAGAAGAAGTGATTGCCTCAATGAGAGGATAATTATCTTCAACCGCTTAATTCAAGAATAGGTGGCTTTTCGCCCACCTTGATAGTCTCTTAGTGTAGTGGTCCATCATGGTGGGTTCTGGTCCCGCCGACCTCGGTTCGAATCCGAGAGAGACTACCACTCACAATTTAATCTAAGAAACGGCTAAATTTGTTGTAAATTTAGGACGGCCGAAATATATACTTGAACTATTTCCCACGTTCAATGATGAGGAGAGTGTTGTCTGTTTGGCTACTTATTGCCATACTCTCCTTAGCTCCAGTATCTGTTATTGAGATGGATTCTCTAGACAGCGATGATCAATTCGAAACCTCAGGGCGCGATGATGACTATTGCGAAGATAATTACGAGGACCAATCATCCTGTAACTCTGACCCTCAATGTGAATGGGACGATGATGAGTGTGAAGAAGCGGACGATGATGACGACGACGACGATGACGATGAATTCGACTGCGAGGATGCCTATGAAGATGATGAGGCGGGATGTAGAAACGATTCTCGATGTGAAGTCGAATACGATGACGGTGAGTATGAGTGTGACGACAATGACGACTATCAGGGTGGCAACGGAAACGGAAACGGTGGTGGTGGAAACGGTAATTCCGGTCAAGATTCTGACAACGATGGCCAAACCGACGATGTAGATTCAGATGATGACAATGATGGAGTAAATGATCAGCAAGATGACTTCCCCTACGACCCCAACGAACAGCGAGACTATGATGGAGACGGGGTTGGAGACAACGCTGACGACGACGACGATAATGATGGCTACCCTGATTCACAAGACGCCTTTCCCTATGACAACGGAGAATGGAATAACACAGACGGAGATGGCATTGGAGACAATGCTGACCCTGATGATGACAATGATGGAGTTCCTGATAACGATGACGATTTCCCCTACGACAGTAGTGAACAGAAGGATACTGACGCAGATGGCATAGGCGATAATACAGACGTTGACGACGATGGAGATGGTGTTACAGACTCGGAGGATGCATTCCCTCTGGATGCAAGTGAACAATATGATCACGATGGAGACGGCATTGGTGATAATGCTGATGATGATGATGATGATGATGGAGTTCCTGATGATGAGGACTCTAACAAAGACGAAGTAGAGATTATTCTTGACTATGACAAAGATGGCATAGCAGATGAGAATGATACCGATGATGATAACGATGGATACGATGATATCGTTGATGAATTCCCTAAAAATCCACAGGAATGGAACAATACAGACGGAGATTCATTGGGTGACAACTCAGACACAGATGATGATAACGACGGGGTTCTTGATCTCTATGACGCATTCCCTTACAATTCCCTAGAATGGGGAGATAACGATGGAGATGGAATTGGAGATAATTCTGACGATGATGATGACAACGATGGTATCCTAGATTCTGATGATGCATTCCCATTCAACACTAACTATACAGCTGACTATGATGGGGATGGCCTGCCAGATAGCATTGATTCCGATGATGACAATGATGGCGTAAATGATGTCGACGATGCTTTCCCACAAAACTTCACAGAGTGGAGGGATACAGACGGAGACGGTGTTGGAAACAAGTTGGATATCGATGATGATGGCGACGGCGTAATCGACATATTGGATACGAGACCACTTGAACCAGGAGTGAACCCAATACCAGTTGAAAATAATCAGCAGAAGTCCTCGAAATCAAATGACAAGGGAACCGTTTCGATTGATACCAATATAATATTAGCACTCATTGTGATTTCTTCGATAGTAACTTTCGCAATTGTCTGGCGAGCAAAGAAATCCAAATCTAATGACGAAGCTAGTGAGGAACCCCAAACAATGGAGGTTGAGGTATAATGACAGGTAGGATGCAACGAATTTTAGATGCAGATGTTAAAAGTATATTGAATCCAAATATTTGGTTATTGATTGTCCTAATTCCACATACATTATTCGGTGCAATAGTTCCAATGTATCAAACACAGAATGGATCACCAGAATTTAGCGCTGCTTCGTATGGGTTAGTAACCAGTGTGATGCTTCTGAGCATTTACTTGTTTAGTTCGGGCCGCCCACTAGCAAGAATGACTGCTTTCTTGGGAACAAGCGTTTTCCTATACACAATCCTAGTTCAGGTCGTTGCAGAAGGTGAAGGCTTCCAAATCGAAGCAGAATTGACTCCACCGTTTATTTACAGCATCTCTCTAAACGTTGAATTAGCGCCACCACTTATTCTGTGGGGAATGTTAGGTCTCAGCGGTTTCACACACTGGAACATTGTCGACGGCAGTGATGAAGAAAAAGATCCTCTTGAGGACATATTAGAACTAGCTGACCAACCCGATGGCGAGGAACAGCCCTCGGATGAAATTGATGCTAAAGAAATTGAAACGATGATAGAAAATTCATAGAGAGTTGGTAAAATGGATGGGGCATTATCATATCACAATGGTCTGCTCGAACAGGGTTATTCCGAAGAGGAGGCTCTGGAGCATACTCAGAGGTATTTTCCTGAATTTTCATTGGACGGCAGGAAACCAGATCCAGCGCCTCCGCCCGGCTTTGAAGCGATACCTAGCAAACCAAAGTCAGTGGAAGAAAAAATTGTAGTTGAAAATCCAGTAATTAATCTCGATAGTATTAAATTCAAAACCGCTCAATATTTCGATTTGACTGTTGATACAGTAAAAGAAAACAAAAAGTTGGCAATAGGGATAACAAGTGCTATTGCAGCCCTGTTACTGATTTACATCGTTTTACAAATTCCAGCATCAACTCACGCTATTGAAGGTTCTTGGACAAAGGCTGACGGGCAGATATTCAAGTTCGATATCGATGGCTCATTCAGCGACGGAACGGGAAATGACGCAACATGGGAGGTTGATGACGATAAGGTCACCATAGTCAGTGAGATAAGCGGAAACAACGGTCAAGTCATTGTGAAGCAGACTTTGAAATACGAATTTTCCGCTGACGAGCAGGCTATGTGGATGAGCTGGTTGAGCCAAGAAATTGATGGAGAGGAATATGATTCCGAGGTGGCTTGTATTTTGTTAATCAAAGATTCGAAGTCTTATCCTAGCGATGCAGGCCAATATGAGTCTGAAACGCCATCATGGTGCTCTGAAGAGGAGATGTAAGCATGCCAGATGATTCTCAAGAGAAAGTTGAGGATGATTTGCCTGCAAAAAATAAGCATCTGGAAAAAATAAAATCAGGAATTGAATCTGCTGGAAAATATATCGCTGATTCTTCATCAAAGGCAGCACAAGCAACCTCTAAATTAGCATCATCCGTTGCAGAAAATGTCGCTGCTAAAAAAGAAGAATTTTTGGAAAATCGGAAAGTCAAGAATGAACAATTTATTGATTC
>PAOW01000024.1 GCA_002710015.1 Methanobacteriota archaeon
ACAAAACATGGGAATATCACACTGGTAAACACTTACCTCCCTAGTGGGTCCTCCAAAGAAGAAAGGCAAATCTACAAAGAAGAGTGGATGGCACAGTGGCGAGAATACATACATCCGTTACTTGAGTCAGAAGACATTGTAATAGTCGCAGGCGATTTGAACATCGCCCATACAGAGAATGACATATGGAATCCCAAAGGAAATTCAAATTCTAGTGGATTTTTGCCTCATGAAAGAGCATGGTTCAGTGAGCTATTGGGAGATGGTTGGCACGATCTATTCAGGGAATATGTCGGGCCAGATCAGAAGGTATTCTCATGGTGGTCTAATAGAGGTCAAGCACGAGCTAAAGATAGAGGATGGAGAATTGATTATGTTTTAGGTAATACGGCTGCAAAGAATGCAGTCAAGTCGGTCGAAATTGACAGGCAAGGTGGCCTAGAAGTTAGCGACCACGCCCCGGTTATCCTTGACATTCATTCATCATAATCAGAGAATAATGTTAGTAAGCGGTCAACATCTTCCCTTAACAACTTCATATCATCCGCATCCACTAATATCAATAGTTTGACATAATCCGGGTTTTCTTCGATGGTGTAACTCACGGTATCGGGAATTTGTTCAATGAGCCTATCAGCTACATTGCTATTGCCCTGCCACTCAATTGTGGTGTGGAATCTCTCCGACATGGTTTTTGTAACAAACGCAAGCGGATTAGATTTACTGCTTTGAGAATGAATCTTTCAACTACATCGCATGGGGGGGTGTATGGATGAGCCGATAAGAGTCCTTGCCGGTACGGGGGGGGTTGCTCTTGGAGAGGCTCGAACAAACCATTTTGGAAGACGTGCAATCCTTTTACATCGAGAGGGCAATCCAAGAGAATTGATTGCTTTAGCAGAAACTATGGGAATAGAGATTGTCGATATCCAACATCAAAAAGGGAAGGATGATCCAAGAACGTATTTTGGTAAAGGGAGAATGCAGGATGTAGCTGATGAAATTTCAGCATCGATTACAGGCCATCCCTATCACGGAGTCGACCTGGTATTGTTGCATACGAACGCATCCCCGCGTCAATTGGTAGGCATTAACGAATTAGTCCAAGTTGAAGTATGGGATAGAGTGAGATTACTACTGTCTCTATTCATATCACATGCGAACAGTGTTGAGGCTAGAACTCAAGTAAGGATTGCCCAATTGAAAGCAGATAGAACCGTGCTTAGCGAATTAGTAAATCGCCAACTAACGGGCGAGAGGGCAGGATTTGGTGGTGGCGGTATACAAGCCGTGCAAGGTGTCCTTACAACCGTTTCAAGGGAACTAGCCCAACTTAGAAAAAAACAGCAGAAACAGGCCCTTGCTCGTAAGGAGAGACGCCGTCAAAGAACCAGAGGCGGTGCTAGGACCGTGGGTCTAGCAGGTTATACCAATGCTGGTAAGTCATCTTTGTTCTCAGTTCTTTGTGGTAAGGAAGTTCTTATTGAGAATAAATTGTTTTCAACCCTTGAAACAACCATTGGTCGTATGGAGATGAGTCCTAGGGTTTTACTAGCAGACACAATTGGATTTATCGATGAATTACCATCAGACTTGCTGGATGCTTTTCATGCAACATTGGATGAATCTTTAGAATGCGATTTATTGTTAATCTTAGTTGATTCAAGTGATACGATCTCGGAAATTGAAAGAAAACTTTCAACCTCTAGAAGGGAGGTTCTCGATAGAAGTCCTGATGGTATAGTGCCAATGCAAGTAGTTCTTACAAAATCAGATAGAGCGGAAAGCCACGAGAATGCCAAACAAGTCATTTCTGCTATGGGTTTCTCTGAGCCGTTAATTGTATCCTCGCATACTCAGGAAGGTTTGGATGAATTGCGCGAATCAATGTTAATGTCTTTGTTTGGACCTCAAAAAACTCTAATTGTATCAAAAGGAGAGGCTAGTGAGAGAAGTGCTGAAGCTTATGTAAGCCAAATCTATGATGCTGGAATTGTAACCTCAAAAGCAGGTTATGAAATTACATTGTGGTGTTGCAATAGGGAGCTCGAGCGTTTGATTGCAAAATCTGGTGGACGCATTTCACTCAAGTAGGAAATACATCGTGGGTGTTCTGTGGCGGGCATCCTAGATCAGGTGTCGGCTCTTCCCGAGGAAGAACCGGTATTCCAATCAAGTGGCGTAGCTTTTGAAGTCAAGAGTGAAGATGGCCACCCAGTGTTGAAAATGATTGGAGTATTTCTGATAGTAATTTGTGGATTGGGCTTTGTTAACGGTCTGGATTTTATTAGCCCAGAATCTGGTTTGGTTAGGCCACATGAATGGATTAATGGATTAGCAAAAGGCGCTCCAGCCGAGTCGGCGGATTTTAGTGGAACAATAGTCTCAGGTGGTGAGGCAGTAGTGGGTGCAAAAGTCGTTATATTAAGCGAGAATTCTGATGGTTTTGATATCTATTTGACAAATGAAACCGATGAAAAGGGTCGGTTTGAAATCAAGAAAGCCACGCCAGGTTTAACCTCAATCACAATACAGAGGTATAATGAAAATGGCAAGCATGACGAAGTTACTCATCGTATAATTTTGAACCCGCCATCATACTTTGAAAAAGTAGGATATACGACAATAAATTTTGATATGCCTCCAACAGAAGAATTCGACAATCTTGAATGTAGCGGAAATTATGCTAATGGTTCGTGTATGCGTGAAATAGATTATTCAAGTAAAGAAATGAAATTTCCACTAATTGACGAATCCGCCGCAGGCATGTATGTGATGGTTGGCTGGGCTATGATTGGCCTATCCGTCATTGCTTGTGGATTTGCAGTCTTGGGAATTAGAAAAGGGTCACGAGGCCTTATTCAAACCTCTAGCGTGCTGGTATTCTTTACAGCAGGACATTATTGGAGCGCCTGTATATTTTCGACAATAGCTTTCGCACTAACCTTCACAGTTCCTCGGAAGTCGGTAATATTGGATGCTTAAAGCCGGTATACTATTGACTATGATTTATCACCGGTATACTATGGATTTACTACAGGCGGCTTGGATGGTTCGCAATTTAGGACAGCCTGTAAGCGCCTTAAAGATAGATAAGAATCAATCCATTATTGCAGGTGGCTGGAATGGATTACTGAGAAAGTGGGACTCAGAAGGAGATTGTGAATGGTCGGTCCAATGTTCGGACAGAATCGAATCCATAATGTGTGTTGGAGAGGACATCTTTGTAACTTCAGGTTTAGATATTGCATGCGTTAGAAATGGAGAAATCAGGTGGAGCCAAAAATTGGAAGGCTCAGCCGATCTTTTAGAATTTCATGATGGAAAGATAGTATCTACTTCTAGCGTTTATGATATAGAGCATGGAGATTTTATGGAAAGCGGAATTTGGGAGTTCACCTTGGATGGTGAACTAAAGTCTGTCACTAGGATCGATGAAAAGCCCTGGTATATTTATTCAGGCAAAGAACTCATTCTTGGTCTTGGAAGACCACGATGCGGTGCAATATTTGATTCAGAACATAGAGTTCTTGCGACAAATTCTCCAGTCACGTGCGGAGTTGCTAGTAAATCAGGAGTTATTTTCGGTCATGCAGATGGAACTATGTCGAATGAGTTTGGAGAAGAATTAATTCGATTTCAAACTAGTATTGAATCAATATCATTTCTCGATGGAATGGCAGTAGCTATGGAAAATGGAGACCTAGTATTCCTTGGAAAAGATAACAAAAAATTGTGGGACACGAAAGGGAATATCGTGTCTACCCATACGCTTGGTTTTGATAATTTACATTGGTGCGGCCGATGGAACGGATTGTCAGGGACAATAGAGGTAAGAGCTATGGATGGTAAGAAAATCTCTGAGCTAGAAACCTCCAGGCCTAGAACATCATGCGCTATTGAAGATCGTGTTGTATTCGGATTTGAAAGCGGAGAAGTAATTCTGTGGGAGAAGTCTCTTTTTATTCGCAGGAGAGATTCTAATACTACTCATGAAGAATCTCATAATTCAGATCTTGCAGCTAAACTCAGATCATTGCGTAAATAGTGTTATTTTTAGTGTAAAAACTCCAAAGGAAGCAGTGGAAAAAAACCTTTCAACCCCTCATTTCCGCTGCAAATTGGGTGAAAAAAGAGTAAACTTTATTTGCCTCCTCCCCACACGGGGATATTGCCGCTCCCTAGGAGTGGTGGAGGCGGTCATCCGACCACCTCTAGGACCCTTGCCAACCGGCCTGCTCAAACCGAGTAAAGTGTTGGTCACAAACGATGGAGACAAAGTTTGTGAGGTAGTAAGAAGAGATCTCTTTCGAGAGATAAGTTCGAATGCCCACAGGAAGATTTGGAGCTTCGGCAAAAAATCACCAATTTTGGTAAAACAAGATTGGGACAGGGAGGGCTACACATTGTGTAGACGTACCAACGACTGTGCTAAGCCGGGATAAGTGACAGTAACAGTTCTTCGGGACAACCTCAGTCACAAATAACGGCTAAGGTCGAAAAGCCTCGGCTTTGAGACCAAACGTCGAAACCGAGCCGACCTACATCTTTCGAGATGTTAACAGGAAACGGACGACATCGGACGGAAACCGCGCCACTCATTTCCTCGGAAATGAGTGGAAACGGACCTCCACCGGTTGAAACCGATTGACTAATCTTAGTCAAAACGGGCAACCAGCCGAAAAGCTACTCGCAAGAGTAAGTATTCGGCATCGGGATTGAATTAGTTCTTCGGAAATAAATCGTCCCACCTGTAAAAAAAGCACTCCGGTGCATTTTTTACAAAACCCCGGCCGTTGAGAAGAAGGTTTTTTGGAAACAAAAAATCGACGATCTTGATTCTTGTCTTCTGACATAAAAAGAGTGACGACGACTCAACAGCCAACAGCGGAGGCTGGCAGGGGGGCAGAAATCCCACCCGGATGAAACCCCCCTGCCAGTTCTCCCATCCTGCTTTCACAGGTAATTTGGTGCCAGTGCGTTTCGCTTATGATTGTTGAGGGTCAAATTCCTCCCTCCACCATGTTTTATTGACTGGTTTCTAATTTCCAACCATATCTTTGGGTCTTACCCAGTTGTCAAATTCTTCACTAGTCAGATATCCTAATTCCATGGCCGCTTCTCTCAAGGTTGTCCCATCCTCGTGAGCTTTCTTTGCAATCTTAGCCGATTTATCGTAACCAATATGATTATTCAGCGCAGTGACCAACATTAATGAATTTTCTAAGTGAGATTGAATCGCATTTTCATTTGGTTCTATTCCAACCACACAATTCTCTCTAAAGGATCTCATTGAATCGGATAAAATTCGAATACTATGTAGCAAGTTGTGAATCATCATGGGTTTGAATACATTTAATTCGAAGTTCCCCTGACTTCCTCCAATTGTAATTGCAGTATGATTTCCCATTACTTGGCAACAGACCATTGTCATAGCCTCTGATTGGGTTGGGTTGACTTTTCCAGGCATAATTGAGGAACCTGGCTCATTAGCCGGAAGAGATAGTTCCTGCAATCCACATCTTGGGCCAGAACCTAACCACCTGACATCATTTGCTATTTTCATTAGACTGACCGCCAGCGTATTTATTGCCCCACTGGCAGCAACTACTGCATCATGTGCTGCTAATTGTGCAAATTTGTTAGGCGCTGAAACAAAAGGCATGTTTGTCTTAATAGAAATTGCAGAGGCTACTCTATTTGCGAATTCAGGATGTGTGTTCAAACCAGTTCCAACTGCGGTTCCACCCAAGGCTAGTTCATGTAGATCTTCTAATGCGAACTCTATTCTGCGAATGTCGGCGTCTAATTGAGAAACCCATCCACTTACCTCTTGACCTAAAGTTAGAGGGACTGCATCCATGAGATGCGTTCTTCCAATTTTCACTATTTCAGCCCAATCTTCAGATTTCAGAATTAGACTGTCTCTAAGCGATACTAAATTTGGAAGCAAGTCGTTTGTGATCGCTTCTGCACTTGCAATGTGCATTGCTGTTGGAAAGGTATCATTTGAGGACTGTGCCCTATTCACATGGTCGTTTGGATGAACTGGTTTTTTCGACCCCAAAACGCCTCCAGCCATCTCTATAGCCCTATTTGCAATCACTTCGTTTGCATTCATATTAGTTTGAGTTCCTGAGCCAGTTTGCCATATTCTTAGAGGGAAGTTGTCGTTCAGTTTGCCCTCTATAACCTCCTCACAAGCGGTTATTATCAGGTTCGAGATTTCTGCGTCAAGTTGCCCCAAATCGCAATTGACCTTGGCAGCAGCTTGCTTCAGTATACCAAAAGCCCGTATCACTTCGTCGGGCATCGTATCTGTTCCAATATCGAAGTTGATTAGTGATCTAGCAGTTTGACAGCCGTAATATTTGTCAGAAGGAACACTAAGTTCCCCCATGGTGTCTGACTCTATGCGAACATCTCCCATATTGCAACGTAAAACTCGGATGTCCATGTCCCTTTCCCTCCAACAATTATCAAAAGTGTAAGACTTGAGGAATGGCCGATGGCGGGCTATCGCTTAGTGTGGTTTCAACATCTGCATAAAGCGGCTGGAACGTATGTAATCAGACGAGCACAGGCCAACGGAGAGAAATTTTGGCCCAATCATGAAAATGGAAATCCGGTAAGTAATGGCAAGGTGATACCTCTTTGGGAAATGGAATCAAGAGAACTCACATCTTTTATCGATGAGTGCGAAGAGCAGGGAGTAACATTTGTTGCTTGCGAGTGGGGAGGACCCGACTATGAAACACTGGCAAATGATGAGAGAGTTACTATGCTGACATGCCTGAGAGATCCAATTAAGCGACTGGTTTCAAATTTCAATTATGACCACTATTGGATGTGGACAAAAGCCACATCATATCAAGAGTATATTGCAGAAGGCCACCTTCATTCATCTCCCGAATATTACACGAAAATTTTTGCACGCGGAGAATTAGATTCCAATAAAGCGAAAGCAAATATCGATTTGTTCGACTACGTAATAGTTGCTGAGGATGGCATGGCTGCGTTAGATGAACTTGGGTGGGCAAAGGAAAGCGACACAACCCATCCTACATTTGGAGATTCCAAGAGAGCTATGATTTTGTTTGTTAAACTTAGATGGTTCAGACTTTTCAATTATCTGAAGAAAAAGAAATTCCAGCCGCCTAGCGAATTAAAAATTGAAGAATCAAACCAGGGNGATTTACAAATTTACAATTCACTGCGNGAATAAATCCGGCCCAATACCGGTCATAACTTCTCCATTTTTCCAATAACCACGATACATTAGCATTGTNTGAAATGGGATAGCGATATTGCCATCTGAATCTATGGCTATTACCCCTCCTCGACCACCAAGCGGTGCAACCATTTCTAACATATTTTCACAAGCTTCTGCGAGTGATTCCCCTGCTCTCAATCTACTAGAAATTTCGTGAGCAGCACAAGTTCTGATGAACGCTTCACCAACGCCTGTGCAAGACACTGCCACTGTCTTATCAGCCCAGGTCCCTGCACCAATAATTGGTGTATCACCGATTCTTCCATTTGGTTTTCCAGTCATTCCTCCCGTACTAGTTGCGGAGGCAAGAACACCTTTGGAATCTATTGCAACGGCACCAACAGTACCCATTCCCTCGCCGTCGTGATCGAGTATTGCTCCATCGTCTTCATCGGTAGACCCAGGTCTTGATTTTGCATCCTTCCATTTCTTCCATTGAGCTTCTCGTAAATCAGTGATTAACCAATCTTGAGACACTTCCTCAACCCCATTTCCAATTGCAAAATCATCTGCTGAGGAACCATTTAACATGACTGGCCAATTGTTGTCTAATACTATTTTTGCAGCTCTTATCGGGTGCCTGATTTTTTTGACATTGACTACTGAACCTGCGGCAGCATCACTGCCACGCATGATGCTTGCATCCATCGTTACACTACCATCTGCAGCGATAACCGAGCCTATTCCAGCATTAAAGAGCGGTTCATCTTCCATCATTTCGACAGCGATAGTTACTGCCTCTAGGGCATCAATTCCTCCTTCTAACATTGAACCTACAGTTGTGAGCACACTTTGCATGCAAGCGATTCGCTGTGGGTCCAAATCTGTTGGGCCCTTCCAAGGGCCATCACCGCCAGCTCCACCGTGAATGGCGAGGCTGACCAACATCTCACCTCATGCTCTAGAAACTGAGATAATTTGTTGAGGCTGGGCAGGCCTGTCGCCAGGTAATTTCCTGCACTGTTCAATGGCTTTGACAACATCCATTCCTTCAACAACCTCACCAAATACAGCATGGTTACCGTTTAACCATGGAGTGGCAACTGTTGTTAGGAAGAATTGCGAACCACCTGTATTTGGTCCAGCATTTGCCATCGACAAAATTCCGGGGCGGTCATGCTTCATTGCAAGTGCGCTTGCTTCACAAGGAATTTTCCAGCCGGGTCCTCCTGTTCCGGCTGCTCTACTCATCGGGTCTTTAGAATTGGGGCATCCACCTTGAATCATGAATTGCTCTATTACTCTGTGAAAGTGTAGGCCATTGTAGTAACCATCGTCTACTAAACGTAGAAAATTCGCTGTCGTATCTGGGGCTTCATCCGTAAACAATCGTATCTTGATATCTCCGGCACTAGTCTGCATCATGACTTCGGTCATAATTGGGCCTAAACTAAGCCCGTTGATGACCCTTACTGTCGTTTAATTACTGATTTAGCCAAGGTCGGAAATGCTGGTCAGCATATGCTCTTGCTTGTTCAGCAGTGTATCCGTGGGCCAGCAACTGTTGTTCGTATTGCAACTGTTCTGGAGTTATGCTTTGATCATTAGCTGCCATTCCTGCCATTGGATCGTCAAATGCCGCATTAGCAAATGAATCATCTGCTATATTTCCACCACGGCCCTTTCTGATAACAAGCAGGGATAGTATGATTATTGCAATGACTCCTGCGCCGATTCCACCTAACATCACTGGGTCCATCCCACTCTTAGTTGAATCTTCAGTCGATTTCTTTTCTTCTTCAGAAGAAGTCTCGTCTCCGTCATTATCATCCTCGATAACGGCCTCGACTTCACATCCTTCCGAATCCACCTCGACTCCGCTTGGAGTCGACTCACATTGGTCTAGAGAGTCGGCGATTCCATCCCCATCGGTGTCAATTTCACAGCCGTCAGACCCGACAGTGACGCCAGGGGGGCTGTTGCATGCGTCTTCAGAGTCTTGGATACCGTCACCATCAAGATCCATGAATGGAGGTGGACAACCATCTCCTCCATCACCATTCTCTACTCCAGCAACTTCCGGACATTGGTCGCCGTCAGTTCCAGTTATATTATCTCCAAAGCCATCTCCGTCTTCATCAACCCATTGTGATTCATCCAACGGATTGATATCATTCGCATTTGACCATCCGTCTCCATCTAAGTCTGGGCATCCATATCTGTCACCATAACTTTCTCCATATTTGTCAGGACATTCATCGACAATACCATCTCCAACATCTGTGGTATTATAGCCGTCTCTATCTTGGTCATTTGCCCAGAGTTGATCTTCATTTTGAATTTCAAAGGGCTCTCCAATTAATTCATTATTCATAATCTCATCTTCATGCAACATTCCATCCATGTTGACCATTACTCTACAAGAGTAAAGACCGCTAGGTGTAGCCGAGTTGATGTATGTAGACGACGATCTCTCTAGAACAACTTCTCCATAGGTTGCAAATGAGGTCATCGTTGAAGAATCAATCTCCTCAAGTATCATCTCATTAGAATCAATCAATTCAAGACTCCATGAGAAAGATTGAGCATCTAGTGGTCCGCGGAGGTTATGTATGTCGAAGGAATAGAATAATTCCTCATTGCTAATCATATCAGCCCCACAACTTAGGTTTGTAACACTCAAGTCTGCCGGTGCTGGCGGGAGTGGTATGATTGAGAGATTGTAATATCCTTCACTACCTTGAGAATTGATGACTAAAGTAAAGGTTCCATCTCTACCTTCAAACTCCAAATCTCCCATTGAAGTCCACATTGAACCGTTCCAAGTTGAAATCTCTGTTCCGTTTTCATCATGTAGACTTGATGTAAACAATGGGTTGTTACCAATATCAAGCATTACCTCCACATTGTTCCAATCAGCAAGTGTGAACTGGTATGCGTCAGAAGCGTCTTGCTCACTTAAGCAACCCTCGCCTTCTAACTGTGGGTTGGCGCCCAATGGTATCGGCGTTGTCAGGCCATCTCCAGCATCGGTTCCCGTTCCTCCGTCAGAGAACCCTACACATGAAAATGGTGCAATATATTCAGTGGGGCTACCTAAAATCAGCCTGTATGTGCCTGCTCCACCATCTTCTAGCCATGAGGTAGATCGGTTGACAATAATTGTGTATGTGCCTGCAACTCCGTCCATGTCTGTTCCAGCAGTCGATGCTTCAGAATCAGATACCCATCCGCTATCAGAGTCCACTTGGACACCGTTCGAGTCCAGAATTGCAAGGTTGACTGCACCAGATGGAGGATCGACTAACGTGACATTGAGATTTTGTCCGGACCCCATCGAAATTATGTAATAGTCTCCATTGTCGTTAGAATCAATACATCCTCTATATTCTGCATCAGTATAACTCCCTAAGTCCATTGCTTGAGCGGTGCTATTTCCTGCATCTCCTCCTAGTCCTGCGTCATTTTGTGACACACAAGATGTTTCAGCAGTGCCAAAGGTAACTTGTCCTGTTCGCCTAAGCTCGTTATTGTCTTCGCTTCTTTCGAGGATTAGATTATCTTGGTCAGCTACTACATATAGGTAGTAACCTCCTTGAACTAAATCAGTAGGTATTGTTGAAGAAATAGTAACAGTTGTGTTAGTATCAACAGGTATGCCTGATGTCACTGCATTTCCTATGATGTGGTCATACCAATCAACACCAGTGTTAACAGAGATGATTGCTGTAAGTTCCACATTAGAGGCACCGTCAATAGTCCCTTCATTTGCTAAAACGGCATTTACTTCAAATGAATCTCCTGGTTGACCGCTCTCTGCACTTGTGATACTCTCAATCACATAATCTGGTGCAGGTATGCTTTGATTTGTCCACACATTGAGGGTGTAGTTTGAAATGCCTGAAAAGTGGGTGACATTCACATAATAAGTTCCAGCAAGACCTTCATAATCTGTTAGTTTTGCAGTTGCAGTTTCAGGATATGAGGAGGTATATCCTCTATCAACTTGCGAACCATTTTCATAGTCAATGTAAATGTCGATGTCAGAATTTTGGTCTTCAGCATCTAACATTATTTCCAAGAAATATCCAGACGGCACATCAAATGCGAACACATCAGCACCATCGCCCTCATCCATGCACCCAGTATACTGTGCGGTTACATTGCTTCCCATGTTGGTGGCGTTCGCAGTATTGTCTGGAGCATCTGATCCCAAACCAGCATCATCTTGAACTCCACCAGTAATGTCCGAACAGTCAATTCCGATTATCGTAATATCTGGTGATGCCATATTATTGTTTAATTCATCTGCTTCAGTGATATTTCCATATCCATCTGCCCAGACAATCCAGTGGTAGGAATCATTCGTGATATTCGCAGGGATTGTTACCGTTGTGCTGGTATTACGGGATGCACCAGCCGCTAAATCAGCTTCAACGTAAACATCATCAAGAATTCTATCGCCTGCGCTATAGGTCGTATCGGTTGACAATATGAAAAATACGTCGAATGCTCCAGTAGTAGCCGAAGAGTTGTTAGCAAGGTTCTCAACAGTGTAATTTACAGTAACAGTATCTCCCGCCTGCGCCTTTTGAGGGCCTTCAACCATTGAGATAGTCATATCTGGTTTAGGGATAGAATTGTTAGTCCAAACTCTAAGTGTATACTGGCCATCTCCGCTGTAAGCATTGATAAGCGCATAGAAAGTAACAGCCTGTCCTTCTAGAGATGTTCCAGCGCTACTCACCTGTTCCAGTGGATCATTATATTCAGAGTAATCATAAGTATACCAGTCCGACGGGTTTCCTGCATAAGAGGAATCGACGATATACAGATCAAAGTCAGCGCTGGCAGGTACCACAATTTCAATATCAACTTCCTTACCTGCAGTAGTTGTAATTGCATACATGTCTTGTGAATCGGAAGAATCGACACATCCTGTAACACCGGTCGGTCCATTAGTTGGGTCTGTTCCTAGGCTTCTAGCTGTGCTAGTTGTGTTACCTGCATCCCCGGCAGTTCCTCCATCTGTTTGGACAGCACTGCATGGTGCACGTCCAGAGGTGCTAGTATCAATTCTTGGACCAAAAGCATCGATTGTTTTTGCGGGATGTGCAGGTATATCGAACTCTTCGAGGTCTTCCTTTTTATCAAATTCTTTTTCGAAACTTGCAGAAGCAAGTGGTGAAAACATCATAATTAACATTAGGCCAGCAAGAAAGATACTACGTTTGCACATCGTCCTCAACATATGTCCGTGACCATCTTCCGCTATGAAAGTACGGATTAGAAACAATGATGCAAAATATGCGATTATTGGTTTATTCTTGGTGATGCTGAATTGACATCATCTGAGACTCCATTCGAATATCTTTTGAAATTTTCATTAAACATCTTTGCTAGTTTATCTGCTGTTTCATCATATTCAAGGGGATTAGTCCAAGTCTGTCTAGGGATTAGGATCTCATCCGGTACATCTGGGCAGGATGTTGGAATTTGGAAATTAAAACGTTCGTCTATTATGTAGTCCACGTTATCCAATTTACCGTCTAATGCAGCGTTTAGCATCGCTCTGGTATACTTTAACTTCATCCGATTTCCAACTCCGAAAGACCCTCCTGACCATCCTGTGTTAATCAGCCAAGCATTAGAATTGTGTGTCGCCATTTTTTCCGATAACAAATCTGCATAAACTCCGGGGTGCATTGGCATGAAAGGCTCTCCAAAGCAAGCAGAAAATGTTGCTTCAGGCTCCGTTACTCCGATTTCCGTACCAGCAACCTTAGCGGTATAACCTGAAATGAAGTGGTATGCGGCCTGAGAGGGGGTAAGTTTGCTAATCGGTGGAAGTACGCCAAAAGCATCACATGTCAGGAAAATTACGTTTTTTGGATGTCCGCCTTTACTATCCAAGGTTCTGTTTTCAATAGCTTCAATTGGATAGGAGCCTCTTGTGTTTTCGGTTTTTGATGTATCATAAAAATCCGGGATTCCGTTTTCCTTGACTACAACATTTTCGAGCACGCTTCCTTTTTTCTTCGTAGTTGCAAAGATTTCAGGCTCGTCATCCTCGCTAAGATTAATCAATTTAGCATAGCAACCGCCTTCAAAATTAAACACACCATTAGAGCCCCAGCCATGTTCATCATCTCCAATCAGAGCACGCTTTGGGTCAGCCGACAATGTTGTTTTTCCAGTACCGGATAATCCGAAAAATACAGCTGTATTTTCTCCATTTGTATTAGCAGAGCAGTGCATAGGTAATATTCCCTTTTTTGGTAGTATTAGATTCATAACTCCAAAAATAGATTTTTTGATTTCACCAGCATATCTTGTCCCCCCAATAATAACCTCGCCAGTAGCAAAATTGACTATGACAAAACACTCTGAATTCAAATCTTCATCTTCGGCTTCAAAATTTGGAGCATGGTATATTGTAAATTGAGGATCGTGGGATTTGAGCTGATCACTCGAGGGTCTCACAAACATGTTTCTAGAAAATGCATTATGCCAAGCATTTTGGTTGATCACTCTTATTGACAGGGCCTCGCTTTCTTCAGAACCACAGTATAGGTCTTGGACAAATAAAGTGTCTTGGGCAGACAGATAATCAATAACTTGTTTTTTCAACCTATTGAACGCAGTATCGCTCGTTGCAACATTGACTTGACCCCAATTAATGTCATTGCTAGTGGAATCTTCTCTTACTATGAATTTATCTTTAGGTGAGCGACCAGTTCTACTTCCAGTTTCTGTAACAAGGGCATTATCTGCTGTGAAGAAACCTTCTCCTCGCTGAACAGCCATGTCAACTAAAACTTCAGAATCTAGGTTCCAATACACGTTTGCGTCACACGAAATACCGCTTTGGGTCAAGTCCCCCGAAGGAGCGCCCATGTTGGTCGCCATGATTTACCCAACCGCGGTCCGTCTTTGTCCTTGTCGGTTCGGAAATTGGCAAATTATCATCCAATCCCATTAAATCGAGTTATCAAAGGGAGACATTCAAATCAAAAATCATAATTGACGCTATATGGAGAAGGATATTGAGGATGATATTCTCTCCAAGCAGAAGTTTGAAAAAGCTTCAGGAATTAACTTGGATGATTTCCTTTTGGTTTCTGAACCGGAAGAAAAATCACAGGAATCAGAGGAGACCATCGATGTAGATCGAGATATCGCAATTGGCGAAGTTTCTGAAATATTTTCTCGCGGCAAAACGTCACAATCTAAAATTGTGAAAGACAAACTAATTTCGCATAAAACCAATTCAGTATCTGATACTAAAATTGAGGGCGAAAAAAGATTACATTACGGCCTAATGATTTCAATGATTGTAGTTTGGTCTGCGATAGGGACATTACTTGGCACGTCTCCCATATTCAGTACCTTGTTCTCTGCAATCGGCTTATTCTTGATGGCAGTTTTTGGATTATGGTTAGGTGAAATATGGATTCCCAGAAAGAGCATGCAACTGCTGGGTGTAACTTGGGTCATTATTTCGATGAAACTCTTGTATGGCCTTGCAATTTCTATGTATTCATGGGACTGGATTAGTCAAAATGAACTCGGATTATTGCTGCTTGGACTAGTTGGTGTGAATATTGGAATAGCTCAGCACCACGATGAAGACGCCATTGCGACCCAAGCAACGCTGGTTTTGCTGGTAATAGGTTCGGCTGCTGGAGAGCCATACGGAGAGAGAGGTGTAGCACTAATGATAGCCATTGGAACACTATTGTTCCATAGTTTAGCTTATCTAAGAAATTCGGGTAATTTAGCCTCTTTGGGTATAGCAGTATCTTACCTATGGATTGGCATTCACTCAATTAGTAATGGTTGGGACATATTCGGGATAAGGATTCAATCATTTGCGGATGAATTATTGCTGTTCTTGCTTATGTTCGGAGTGACAGGAATAAATGCTGTAATGGCAACAAAATTTGCTTCTGCGGAAAATTGGTTTTCCTCGGCATTCAAGGCGATAGGACTTGGCAAACCAGGTTTGTGGTCCGTTTCTGTTGGACTTGGTATGATTGGAGCGTTACTTGCGATTGCATCAAATAGGCTCGAGACGGGTTATGCCTTAGCACAATTAACACTTCTGCTGTCTGCTTTTGCTCCATCATATCTGATTGTTAGGGGAGAGAGTTGGTCAAGACTACAAAGATACACATTATGGCCCGCTCCGATCTTACTAGCAGTGCTAATACTCATGGTTCGCAACGTGATATCGGTTCCAATCTCAGACCCATACTCGATATTCGCAGCAATATGTGCAACAATTACAACTTTTGCGATATTGAATCACCAGCGCGCTGTATCAGATCAGGTACTTTGGATTGGTTCAATAGTAATAGTAATCCTAATCACGTTATTGATCAATGCAGAGACGTCTGAGTATTCTAGAGTTATGTTATTGTCTCAATCAGTTGTCTGGTTTGGTCTAGCAGGTTTGGCAGTGTATAGAGACTCACCATCTCTTGCTGGAACTGCGTCAATCGCTCCTTGGGTATGGTTAGCTATGTTTGCTAGTGATATTGAGAACCGCTTGGTTTCAGTAGACGTAATACCGATAAATATCTCCGAAATTGATATTTCTGTTTACATATTGTCACTAATTCTAATGCAAATCCCATTGAACCTAAAACTAGGTGAAAGCGGTGTAAATTTAGCTGGTAGATTAGTTGGCATGTCAGAGTTAAGTGCCAGGATGAGAGATAGTGGAATGATGCGTTTGTGGAATATTAATTTCATAATAGCTTTACTAGCAATCCTGTTTGTTACTAGCCCAGGAATCATTCCGGCTTACGGTGTTATCATTGCAATGTGTAGTTTAATTCTCTCGCACGCAATCGCAATTAGATTGGATAGGCATCAAGGGACACCAAGATTCATTTTAACAACCTGGGCAATAGCAGCGATTATAATCCAATGGAGGTTTGGTTATGGTGCATTGTGGATTACGGCATTTGCCATATCATCTATGATAATCTTGAATTGGTCCCAAGAAAATGCAGATAGAAAAAGTAGGGGAGAGAATCTTTCTCACCAGGCGATACTTCCTGAGAAATTGATTACACTAACTTTGGGAATGATTTCCATTATGCTGATGCTAATTGCTTTGGATGAGCCAATATCATCAACCCTAAATGATGGGCAATTTTGGAAAAATGACATCTTAAACTTACGTGTTGGCTCTCTTTCAGCGATAGTGGCCATGTCAATCATATATCTTCCAAGAGCCTCAAAACTAGAGAAACTCCTCCCCTCTGCAATTGCTTGTATTGCAATTCTAACTGTAATCGGTGTTGCTGGGTTTAGTTTCTCAGATGATTTTACAATTTATGTTGCGGGAATATGCTTCGTTTCAAATGGCGCCTGGCTTGCAGCTCAGGGAGAGATACGTTCAAGATTGAAACAGGTCGCAATTAGAGACCAACGAATAAACAAGTATGCAGCGAGGAAGGATAGCAATCCTGATGATGAAATTGCAAAAGATAAGAACACTGGCATCAGGATGGTTGATGCAGAATTAATCGAGTTAAGTGAATTGCAAAAGAAACGGTCTAGACGCAGAGCATCATCTGGAAATTATGATTTGATCGTAGGCGATATTCACCATAAACCAACAGTTGTAATTTCGTTTATTGTTGTTACATTGCTTGTTGGAATTTACATTGCTTGGAACCTGAGTGAATCGATGCTTGCGATATCGATGGCCTCATTTATTTCAGTTCTGCTAATCGGAATCGCTCGGTGGAGAGCGGAACAGGTAAACTTGCAGTTGCCTGATATTTTGGGAATAGAGTCTCCAGTTGCAATTACAATGGTTGGATTGACACTAATTCAGATTGCAGGTAGATTAGGTGACACAAATGTCGAGGCAAAGTCTCAATGGGAATCATTGGTTTTGCTTGGATCATTAATTCTACTCTCTTGTATTTCATTAGTTGGCAGGAAGGACCTAGGTTTGCGAATACCTTCAGTTCTTGAAGGCGTAGTTTTCTTAATTATGACTTCAAGAATACTCACTGCTCTAATGGGTGTTGACAAGATACAACACATACCCAATTCGTATGATGGCCTATCATGGATAGTTCCGGTTTGGGGAATCGAGATTTTCTTGATAGCAGCAGTAATTCTGTTTGAATGGGTTGAAAATGAGAGGTTGAAAAGAGGGCTGGGTGACCATCGAGGGTCAGCGGGAAGAATCTTTTGGGCCACTTTAGTGATAATCTCCTCATTTGGTTTAGCAGGCCTATTGGTAGTCATATTTTCTGTTAAAAATTCAATAAAATGTACACAACCAGCAGTACCTCTCGGTGTATCAATAATAATTCCAATTGGCTGGACAGCGCTAGGAGATTGGATATCCATATTCGATAATACCACAGGACTGTTTATGATTGCAGTAGGGTTTGTTGGAATGGGTGTAGCTATTGTTTGTACATACTTTGAGAGAGGACTTTGGATATCATCTTGTTTATGGATAAGCCACCTCTTGATGCCAGCAGGAGCATTTGGATATTATCAGCAAACTTCGGTTTTACTTGTCGTTCTATTGCTTGCAGTATCCACTACATCATGGCTGATTGGAGTTGTAACACTGAGGCGCTCATGGAGAGTAATTGGAGCACTAGATCTTGTTCTGTCTTGGATAATAGCCGGGATTCTTGTAATCTCGGGGGTAAATAATTTGATGATTTTGAGTATGTTAATAGCAACAGCAGTGCTACTGGGATTAGTCACGTGGCTTGGACAGAAATACGAGAAAGAAATCGCTGAGACCTAATTAGAAATTTTGTCTCTTAACATCTCAAAAATTGCATTTGCAACATTTTCTGCAACCGTAGTTTCAAGGCCAGAGGAAACCCTTAGTGACACATTTGTTTTTGCTTGAGTTCCAGAATTTCTAATTCCGATCGAGAGACCAGATTTCTCCAGCAGCATTAGGTTGGATTCACCCTCAAGACTACTTCTATGCAGACCTTTTATGCTTTGATTAGCAATTTTTTCTACTGCATCTGCTAAATCGTTATCGCCCGTCCATTTCGAACGGTTTGATGGGGAAATTGATACTCGCTTTTTGAAGCCTTTAGACAATTTAGTCGAACGATTTTCACATGACATAGCACACAGAACCATGAGTAAACTTGCAATCCCATCACCGACTAGGGTCCTACCTCCGTTAGGAGCAGGCGATGATAGAACAATATGGCCTGAATCTTCAACGCCTATGACTTGACATTTACTATCTCTCAAAGCATTTGCTAACCATCGGTCACCGACAGCAGTTTGGGTGAATGAGACATCACAGTGTAACCTGTCAAGTGATGAGATTAGCGACAAATCAGATTCAATACTCGCTGCTAGGTGCCAGTTTCCTTTGGCAGATCTGAGAATGTGGTCCGCCATTTCATCTCCGTCTACGACTCTGCAACCGTCAGAAGTTGACTCAATAATTAGACACCTATCTCCATCGCCATCCAGCGCAGCAGCAATAATTTTGCCTGGCTCAGTCCTTTGTAGTGACCTAATTAGGAGGTGACTCTCATTTTCAATTTCTTCCCATTTCCATGAGTCAGTTGGTTTTAGTTCCCCAGCACCGCAATTCTCATTCAACGCGTTTGCATCCAAAGAAACCTCTGTTGCGTTTATTCCTAGATTTTCTAAGAACGGAGAAATCCATTGATGGGCTATACCTTTAGAAGAATCTATGATAATGTTTGCAGATTTTGGTAACGCAAACATATCGCTAAATTCCTTGAATCTTTTGAGAAGCAACTCCTGATGAGCTGAATTTGCATCAAAAGTGGAATTGGGTGACACTGTCTTTGTATCATAGATTGTGCAGGTATTTTCGCTTTCATTGCTACTTATTTCATATATCAAATTCGAAAAATCATTTTCAAATTCAGGGTAAGTCTTGTATCCCTGAGAATCGAAAATCTTGATTCCTGAATCAGAGACTGGGTTGTGACTAGCCGTAATCATACAACCAAAATCGCTCTTCGTCTCTAGTAAAGCGTTCTGTAATCCGGGAGTCGCACACATTCCAGCATGTATGACATAGCATCCCTTGCTTTGTAACCCAGATGTAAGTGATCTTACAATTTCGGTGTTAGAAGGTCTATCATCCCAACCTATGATTACCGTTGATCCGTCGCCTGAAATTTCTCCCAACCCTAGGCCTACTAAATGCATCAATTTGTTGCAGAGTTTTCTTTCCTGCAGCAGTAACTCAACAGCTTCTTGATAGGAATTCGGTGATAGGCATATTTCTCCACGAATCCCATCGGTACCAAAGAGCATGACATCACCCAATCATAGAATCAGGTCCATGCACTCCCGTTATGGTTGTGTTCGGCATAACATTACACCGAGTACCTAATATCACACCTGGATTTGTAACCACGTTGCATCCTAGTTGAGAATTTTCACCTATTATTGCTCCAAATTTTCTAAGACCCGTAGGAACCCTTTCACCCTGAATTATTGTGTGAACCTCCAAGCCATCATTTCTCAGATTTGATAGCTTTACTCCCGCTCCAAGATTTACGCCTGGTCCCAAAATAGAATCTCCAACATAATTGAAATGAGGTGCCTTGGACGTTGGTAACAGCACGCTGTGTTTAATTTCGCTTGCATGTCCAACTAAAGACGAGTCACATATCCAAGAATATTCTCTAATGTAGGCTCCATGTCTAACCTCAACATTTGGCCCGATATATGAAGGTCCAATAATGTGTACCTGCGGGCCAATAGTTGCTGAATCTGATATGTATACTGGGCCTTTAGAGGAATCGATGCTAACACCTTCTCTACCCTTTTCACCCAGCTCATTGAGCAACTCATCTAATTGACTCTTTAGATTCGTTAAAATTTCCCAGATCGGGCCATCAGGAAAATCTGGTAATTTTCCTGACATGGCACTGAGAGAAGGCCACAAGTCTTTCCAAGTAGGCCCTGCCATTGCTTAGGCCCACAGCCAATACAGATTTGACCTTTTCATGCAACGCTGTATATTCTCTTGCCTGTTGAGCGGTCGAGAGTAAACATGACAGCGTTTTTCAGATATCTCGGAATAAAGAATCCAACCTTTCTTGAGGTTAGTCCATGGTTCCTCATTCTTTTTGTGTTTGACAGATGATCTACGATGTCAGCAGCCGAACAGCCCGGATTGCTTGTGATATACTCAATGATTTCAAATTTCAATCGTTCCAACCGTGCAACTTTTTGCGATCCTCTTCCATTCATGATGTATAATTACATTACAAGACATTTGAGTATTCGTTAGGGATATCCACGGGGACCCATACAATTTTGTCCCGTTGTTATACATTGCATTTGAATTACAGACAATTTAGAACCTTATCCCACTTGAAGGAGGACCCTCTACGAAATAGATTATCATGGAACTCAGTTTGCGGATAGTGTTTGCACCTCAATATTCTACCACGGTGGTTGTAACATCCTTGCCTCGTATTTATTGGAACGATTAATGTTGACAAATCCAAACAAGGCCCATTTGCTTCAGGCATATCGCAATTTACGTTTTCCAAATCGCCATCCCAACTGATATCTTCCGGCTTTGGAGACATTAGCATCATATTATTCTCGAGTCTGATAATTCCCTCATCTAGCCTTTTTGGAGCCCATGTGTTAGTATTAGGTCCATCTAACCATCCTACCATCTTTTTCATATCAGACAATTCAACTAGGGCGATGAAGCTAATTTCCCACCATCCAACCGATCTAGCAATAGTAACATGATGTATACCAGGTTGCACCTCTCTTGAGTCTAAGTTATCAGAATATGTTCTACAAATGTTCTCAAGTCTCACTGGTACAAGCGGCAAGTCTGGGGCCAATATATCGCATAACCTGTATGGATTTGCAAGCTCTCCTGCAACTAAAATAGGCCGTCTGTTTGTAACATCAATAACGTCCTTCAAAAGAACCCCGTTTGGTAACTTGAAATTACCAACGTATGTTTGAAGGCTTTCTAAATCTAAACTAGATTCATCAGGCATCTCTGGGAATTCCAATTCCTGCAATTCCGAACTTGTGTAGAAAACTGGCCCTGTTGGTAAAGGAAGTGGCGAATTACTTGGTGGATTTGGCCACAACCTCGGTGAAGTTGACACGAATTATCCTAAGGCGCAAAGTGGTTTAAATTTGCTTACAACAGTAATCTAGGAAGATGACGTGCTGCCGCCGAATGTGAAATTGTTCCAACGATTTCTCCCTCATAATTTACAACAGCTAGATTATTCAAATCATGTTTAAGCATAAGGGCAATTGCTTTGAGTAGAGGTGTTTCTTCTTTCATAAAGAAAGCCTCTTGCACCACTAATTGCTTTGCAGGTATCGAATGCATCCAAGCAATTTCTCTATTTACTGTCTTTTTAGCAATTAACTTCAATAAATCGACTGCGTGAATTCTACCAATAGGCACTCTTTCAGAGTTTACCAAGAATAAATGGTCCCAATTCATTGTTGTGATTTTTTCCAAAACGTCTGCAACTGACGCGTCTCTATGTATGATATTCGGTAATTCCATAACTCTTCCACACGTCAATGTGCGAGCCGCTCTGGATCTCCTATCTCCCTCTGAATTTCTGTAACTGCTTTGTGCCATCCCCCGTCACTCTCAAACGGCGGCCGACCGCTCTACCTATTTGAATCCATCATATTCTAGCATAGGTAAAATTACGGTTATCAAGAAGTTTATTCCCCGCAAACCGATATTTTCACTCCAAATATTGCAGTTAATTGGAATATAACTCCCGAATTCATGAAAATATTTATTTTCGTAATCAACAATTCCGAACCTTCAATGGGGAAGATGTATCCGGACGTAATATGGCTCTTCCACCCGAGGTGATAGGACGTCTTGCAAGGTTAGAAGGCTATGATCTAATGTTAGAAATGGATTCAGTAAGTAGGAACTACAACCTTAGTCTTGGTGAAATCGAGACACTAATCAATACTTACAAGTCAGGCAAGCCTTCATCTGATGACGTCGCAATTTCACCAGATTTTTCTCCAGTAACCAACAAAGAGGTAGTAGACTTAGATGTTGCAGTGCCTCTAAAAACCGGTCCAAATTACATCGATAACCCAGATCAGTATAGGATGAAATACAATCCATCAGAGGCAGGAATAAGTAATCAGTCAAAAGTTAGGCAAGCGATTATCTGTCCAGAATGCTCAGCACCACTAGGTATTCCTGATGTTAGGCCAATCAAAGTGACATGCCCGCAGTGCATGCATGAAGCGGTGTTTTATTCTTAATCAAATGCCCCAGTATCGCTCAGCCTGAGCTTGCCTAGCTTGCACAGCTCTTACGATTGTAGACGTTACCCAAAGAACTGCAATCCACATCAAGGGCTCCAACATATCTGCCCAAATTTGTCTTACAGAGAATTCGTACCCTTTTCCAGTTAGCACTTCTTCTGCTATGCTCAATCCTTGATTTAGGAAGGAATATACGACCATACCGAAGACGCTCAAAACAACCAATCTTCCTGAGAATGAACCCTTCTTTAATCTCAATAACATGAAACCAGCGGTTGAAGTTAGGAATGCGATAACAATCCATGCTAAAGCAGCATGAACAACACCAATCCACACCACAGAATAGTTCGATGTAGCTTCCGCATCTATGTATGAATCATATCCTGTTGCTACCGCAAAGATTGCGCTAAAGACTGTCGTTGTCCACAATAGAGAGGAAAACATCGCAGCGTCTGCGTTTTCTCTCATTTCTTGTGCAATTCTACCCACAGTTGCTTCCAATCCTAATCCTTTGGAGAGGATAAATAATCCAAATACCAATGGTAGTGCTCCAATTACAACTCCACCTAATGCATCAGGTAACATGATGCCAAGGCCGAATATTGCCATTATTGCTCCGAGAGGTACAAGCATCTTTGCTCTCCACTTTGGATCTTCCAGCGCTTTGACAATGTAGTAGTATGTCCCTTCAATTCCTTTAGATTGTTTAACTATGATTTTCTCTACATGATCGATTCTTACTTGGCTTTGTATTATCGGCATAACTGCCTCATCCTCAGCACCATCTGTAACTAGTATTGCCTGATCTGGTTGAAATTCGGTTACAACTTCCTCTAGCTGGGCAGCAATTGCTCTGTCCGATCGAACTCCAACTTTTTCATCACCAGTAAGGATTGCAATCTCAACCTCGTCAGATTCACTTGCACTTTCAGCCAGATTGTCATGCTGATGGAGTGCTCCGAGTATTGCGTTAGTATCACTTTCCTCGGGGTCTGCTATGCCCAGCCTTAGTGCAGCGGTTAGAACAGGTTTACGCCCAACAACAGGGCCGCGTATTGCGGTTTTCAGTCCAAGATCATTGTCTCTATCAACCGTCAAAACAAGTGTCCTTGTCATCTTTCCCAACCCCGGCTACGATAGCGCTGACGCGCTTCCAGTTCATCAAGCATCGCCTGTCTTGGGTATACCTAAGTTAACTTCGACATTTTGTTGCTGCTTTCGTCTTCTCTGCTTGGCTCGAATATACTTTAGCGGATGGTCCATCCATGGTTGATCACATAATCTGTCATCTCCCGGTTTGACAGCACAGTTATGATTCACCTTCAGTTTGGAACAACCAGATGGAGTATACTCCCGTTCGTATAGGTGGTTGACCTGATAGGTTGTAGTGCCTTCATCGAAGTCTGGTGCAGTTCTAAAAAAGTCAACAGTCGTTTCAACAGGCAGTCCAAGACATCTGGACATAGAACCTAGAAACACTCTACCAAAGTGATTCAAATTTACTCCCTCCGCCAGCTCAGCCACAGCCTTCCTCATACACGGAGGCCAGAAATCTTCTCCAGCGCCAATTAATGCGATAGTTTCTGCTGTTTTGCTAGCGACAAGACCTCTTATCATGCCAACAGGTTCAGACAACCTAATGAGAAGGCTGGTGTCCATTTTCTCCATTTTTTCTACTGCGTCACTCTTTATCTCGTCTTTCATTCTCTCCCTCAAGAGACGAGCCATCTTCTTCCTTGAGGGATATTTATCCCCCTCATCATGCAAAGTTACCCAACCTTGGTTAATGTTACAATTGGGTAGCCTCCATCTTGAACCGGTAATCCCCGTACATAATTCTATGAAATCTGCTAGTCCAATCTTCCAAATTCCGTTATCACATCTAACTTCACTAACATATATCTTAGCAATAACTTCTAGATTTGGATCTCTCTCCAGAATGTGCTGTGCCCTTTCGGCTTCAGCTTGTGCCCATCTTGAGATAAGGCGTTCATCCTCACTTGCACCAACGACTAAGCGTGCATAGTAGAATGAAAAGGCCTCCAAAATTCGACCTTCTTCTGTATGGATATCTCCAATTGAGGCAATTCCTACTCCATCCTTGCTGTCCACAGAATCGACAAGTCTAGACCGAGCTCGTATTCTAGCTCTCTCCATCATGCCGCCTTCTAGCAATTCATCGAGATCTATGCCATGAGTTGAAGCCATTTGTGCAATCCAGGCTTTAGCCTGAGGCAGGAATGGATACCTTGCCAATGTGACCTCATCTGAGAGGTCTGGAATGTTCAACGGTTTTGGCACGGGGCTACTCTAATCCTTGAGGCATTTGAACCCTCGCTTTCATTTGGGGATATTTACTGGAAGGTTCAATGGAACCAATAGACTTGGACCTAGTTAAGATCCAAGACGACATACGTGAGCATTTTGGTTGGTCCCTTGAAGATGACTACAATAGTGCATTAAAACTTGTAAAAGCTTGCGAAAACCCTGAGCCGAACCTTTCCCTGAAGGGAAAAGTAACAGTGGTAGGGGCAGCAGCTCCTGAAAACTTAGTATTGTCCAACCCAACAGTAGTTGCTGATGGAGCTATCGGGGCAATATCAAATTACGCAAATGTAAAACTAATTGTGACAGATGGAGATGGAACACCTCACATTGAAGAAGCGCTGAACAAAGGAATACCCATTTGTCTGCATGCCCATGGAGACAACAAAGAATCTTGGAATAGGATTCTCTCACTTATCGACAACGACCAAGAAGTGTTCCTTACACACCAAACTCCCTATCAGATAGAAGGCATGCACAATCCAGGAGGTTTCACGGATGGGGACAGGGCCGTGTGCATCGCTCTTGCTCTAGGCGCAGAAGAAATCGAATTAATTGGTTTCACAACCAATGAGGTAGGGGCGTGGTCCGGAGTCACTGATGTAAAACGAAAACTAATCAAGTTGAAGTGGATGAGTAAAGTGTTAAACACACTTTCTCTGGAGGTTAATTAGTGAAAAAAAATCACGTCTTGTGGATATTGGCTTTGTTGGTCATTAACACTGGATGGTATAATCTCAGTAAACAAAGTGTAAATCAAGAAATTAATCGCCCAGGAGCAGATTTTGCAGAGGTTAGAGAAGCAAACATCGGTGGCCTGATGGGAGATGAGGTGGATTTTGAAATCGAGCATTGTTTTGACTCCTTAAACGGAGGGGAGTATAATGTTAGTATTCAGGTAAAACAAAATTCACTTACTCTATATGATTGGAACGGGACAACTG
>PAOW01000025.1 GCA_002710015.1 Methanobacteriota archaeon
CGTAACATTCCAGTGGGGATATGCTTGGTGGAGAGGGAGGAAGGTGCGAAAGAATTTCGAATTGCAGGCTATTGAGAAACTTAATCCGCAATCATATGATTTAATCAGAAGTAGAGGTCGAATTTTGTTAAACGTAAGATGTTCTATGTCTGAACGTATTAGAACAGAAATAGCACCCGGAGCTAACCTGACTTTTAGTGACCTTACGAACTTACCAACGGCCCATAAAGAGATACTAAAACAACCAGAAAATCCTCTGTCTTAGGATTTCTTCGATATGGTTTCCGGTACTTCAGCGAAAATATTTGCAGGCAGTGCGGTCTTGATTTTTGAGACATAGCCCAAGTTAGCGGATGTGGTTTCCTGCCATGTCGCATACTCTTCATATGATTCCATTTTCAAGACTAAATTATTCTCTCGATTCCAGCCCAACGTTTGCATTTCTGTGCCAGGAGGGTCGTGTCCAGTGCAAACTAAAACGTCACCAGAGAATCTTTCGAGAACGTCTAATGCTTGCCAGTGCATGTGTGTTCGGCCACTAGGTAAGTCATCTCTACCTACCCCTCCTTCACCAGTAAATAGGAAGTCCCCAGTAAATATGTGTCCAGGACATTCGATTATCATGTGATCTCCTGTGTGGCCGGGAGAATGGTGAAAGTGGAAATCAATATCACCCATTGATATTACAGACTCCTCATCTACATAGATAGTTACGCCAAGAGATGGCGTATCATTCCACATTACATATTCACAATGATGTTCATCAGCTAGCGTGAAACATCCCGTTATGTGGTCAGCATGAGTATGGGTCGCCATAGCATATTCTAGTGTGAGATTATCGTTGGCGATTATCGTAAGGTAATGGTCTAGATTATCCCACACAGGATCTATTAAGGCAGCTTTGTTAGTTTTTTCACAGACGACGAGATAACTCATTGCCCACATATCAGAATTCAATTGTGTAACTCGCATGACGTTGGCAGAATGTAGTATTACTTCAATCATACACTCTGTAATATCAATGGGTTCAAGAACCCTTGCCTGAAAGAAGATTCATGTCAACTCAAGAAATGCTAATTTTTGGGGCGTTATTTTTAGTGTTGGTCGGAATACAGATATTGATTCTTCGTTCTATGAAATATTCAAGCAACCAGGATTCAGATTTTGATTCGAATCAATTTAATGAACTAGCAAACAAGGCGCTTGCGAATAATAATGAACAATTTTTGACACTAGCAAAGGAACGGTTTGAAAGACAGCAAAGCGATGCAGACAGTCAACTAGAGTCAAGAAAAAAGGAAATTGAAAATTTGCTTCAGCCACTAGCTCAGCAGATATCAAAGTTAGAAACTGAAAATAAAGAGATGGAGAGAGCAAGAAACCAAGCATATGGAGACATCAAGCAACATGTGCAACAAATGATTCTTGGAGCAGAAAAATTGGGCAAAGAGGCAAACATAATGTCAACTGCTTTGACCAAAAGCGCAAACATTAGAGGCAACTGGGGAGAGGTAAGTCTGACGAACATTTTGGAGATGTCCGGTTTAAGAGAAGGGATTGATTACTTTGAACAGGACACACAAACGGATGGAAAACGACCGGATTTTGTTGTAAACATTCCAGGTGGAGGAAAGGTTCCAATAGATGCAAAGGCCACAGGCAAGAAATTTTTAGAATCGATTGAGGAATCGGATGAAGAAACTCGTGATTCTCTATTACAGGAGCACGCAAGTGCGATGAAGGAAAGGGTCAAGGAACTGAAATCAAAAGGATACAGAGATTCAGTCGAAGGAGATGTTGAAGCGGTCGTGATGTTTGTTCCATCCGAGTCTCTTCTAGCAATTACGTTTGACTTTGAGCGTGATCTACATGAATTTGCCATGAAAAATGACATACTCATAGCCTCTCCAGTTTCATTACTTGCATTACTTAGGACGATTGCGTTCCAGTGGAGGCAAGTAGAGCAGGCAGAAAATACACGGGAGGCAATCGATGTATGTAGGGAGTTATACAACAGATTCGCTACTTGGTCTGAACACTATCAAAAAGTGGGTGATAATTTGAAGAGTGCCATAAAAACCTACAATCAATCAGTTGGTTCATTTCAATCTAAAATTAATCCACAAGTTAGACGCCTAAATGAAATCAGGCTCAACGAGGACTTAAACAAGAATATTCTACAGCCTTCAAGTATTGATGTAGAGGTTCGTGAATTGCCTGATCCTGAAGAAAATAAAGGTGAATAATATTGAATGAGTACTTACTGAAAGTTATATCTCAATGACTGTTCGGATTACCATGGAGCACCCATCATCCGTATTCTATCTCGAGCATGACGGTAAGGTCTTGCTCGTGGACTCTGACGGAAATGGACCGCAGAAGCCTGTAATGAACAACACAGGGAAAACAAAATTCAGATTTCCAACCAAGAAAGAAACTGAAGAAATGGGAATTAATTACGAAGTTAAGAATCGATTCAATGTTTTTGGGGTAGAAGTAATTAAGGCAATGCCCGATGTAGACTGGCCAGAATCCTGGGCGTGGAAAGATTACTGTATAAGCGACGATGCAGTTCATCCAATAGCAAGGGAAGCGATATACAGGTCTATTCATAGGCTCGTATCCAAGGTTATGATATTGAACTCCGAAGGTTATGTATTGATGGGGAAAATCGAAAGGGGATACTTCGTAGGTAACTGGACTTTACCGGGAGGCTATATGGATCATGATGAGAACCCCGAGGAAGGATGTGTCAGAGAAACACTGGAGGAAATGGGTATCAGTATTTCTTTGAATGAGAAGTGTCCTATAATTCGTCAAAGGATTTTCAATGATGAGGGAATTTCATTTGTCTCTTTCACATACCAAGCTGATTGGAATGGGGATAATTCACAAATCACTCTCAAGGATGGTGAAATCTCTGAATTTGCATGGTTTTCTCCACAGGAGGCCGTCCTTCAAGCTGTATCTGGATTTGATGTTGAGGCACTCAAACGCCTAACAAATCCTTAGCAGCAGAAATAGCATTTGGCACACCCGATGGATTGGAGCCACCGCCTTGTGCGAATGTAGGTCTACCCCCTCCGCCACCACTAATATGTCCGGATATGTGATTCAGTATTTCTACTGCGTTATATCTATCGCTAGCAATCGAATTTTCAGTAATGGCAACCATTAATTTTCCACCGCCAAGTTTGCTAGCCAATACAGCTAGCGTAGGTGAGTTCTCATCGAGAGTTAATTCCTTCAACATCTTAGTCATCTGCTTAAGGTCTCCATCAACCTCCATAACTACAATTCTAACACCATCAACTTCCGACATATCACTGCTACCACCAGTCGTGCGCAGCCTTACTATCTCTGCTTCAAGAATTTCAATGCGTTTGCGTTGTTCTTTCCATTCGGTGAAAAATCTAGTAGCCGTATTTGGTAAATCTTCAGTTTGAACTTGGAATACCTCCGCTGCATCTCGCAGTATGCTTTCTTGACTTCTAGCATGGTTCATTGCAGATTGTCCTGCCACAATATGCAACCTTTCGACTCCATCTTGAACAGCACTCGACCTTACAACTCTAATTTGACCGATTTTACTCGGCTCATCATGATGTGTGCCTCCACATGCTTGAACGTCATGATCCCCTATGCGTATGATCCTGATTTCGCTACCCTTCGGAGCTCCTCCTTGGTATAAGTCAAAGCCAAATTTTCTATCTGCATCTTTACGATTAAGAGTCAACTTTTCTATCCGTTGAACATTTTGAACAACTTCGTTTGCAATAGACTCGATTTGATCTAAATCCTTCCGAGTCAAACGGCGATGGTGTGTTATATCCAATCGAGAGGAATCCGCAGATTTATTGGATCCAGCTTGGTATATATGTGGTCCCAATAATTTACGTGCAGCTCCGCCAACGATATGAACTGAAGTATGATGATCCATCAACTGTTTCCTCCTGTCCCAGTCTATCATTCCCTGCACTATGTCACCAATCTCAAACGGACCCGTAGATATATGCACTACGAGGTTTCCAACTTTTTTTGTGTCAATAACAGTATGTGCTGATGATTCAGATATCAGTTTACCATAATCGCCTTCTTGACCTCCACCCTCTGGATAAAAACAAGTTCTGTCTAGAATTATTGCATGGGCCGCCATACTTTTCGCGTAGTTACTTGTTATTGGTATCGATGCCAGAACACTAGCCTCAAAATTTTGCTGAAAAGTGTCATCATAATACAATGTCATCGTTGCTGGTAAATCCGGTATGTCGAGAATCAACTCGTTATCTGTTGAAGTCATTGCCGCTAGTTTGGCCTGGGCTGAATGTCTTTCTGCCATTTCGGCATTAAAACCAGTCCTTAGAACCAATTTTGACCATCCTTGTTCCTTTGCCATTTTTACAGCAATATCAGGGGATAAACCATGACTATCACTCAATGTAAACAGTATATCATCTGGCAATTCATCTGAGTCTTGTGGTATATTTTTGATTGCTGTTCTCACAACATTTTGTCCTTTTCGAAGCATTTCGTCATACCGCTCTTCCTCTCCTCGTAAAATTGACAACAAACCCTCTGATGTTTGCTTCATTCTATTTGGATCATAGTTGAATTCTAAATGATGGGTGGCTAAGTCACTCAAGCTGAGTTTAATTCCGAGCTCGTCACGCATTCTGAGAATTCTTCTTGACATCATTCTAGCGAGGTAACCTGCTTTAGCATTCGAAGGCACTAATCCATCTCCAATCATGTTTATTATGGCGTGAAGATGGTCTGGAATTGCGTAAATTCTAGATAACGGTTCAGTAATCGAATTGAATAACTCTGAGTTGATATCGTGACCTCTTTCCCTTAGCTTTGAGAGGAATAGTTGCTCCATCCTGTCACCATCGCTTCCTACCTCTATATTCATAATTCCGAATAATCTGCTCATATCGCCTAGTAAATTATCTAACTGAGGCTTGGTTAAATTAAACATATCTTCCGAAAATCCTGTTAAATCCTTTAACCATGAAACCGTTTCTGGATAAATCGCTTCGTAAATCGTGGGCGTTCCAGCAGCAGCCCAACAAAATCTCTCTAGTCCATAACCAGTATCGATTATCTGCAACGGCATTTCTGCATATTTGACACCTTTAATATCCACATCACCATCTGGATTTTCCTCTAAATTCATAAACACCAAAGTTGCAAGTTCTAGTCCACCCACTATAACTTCAACAGCCGGTCCAGCATTACCACCTCCAGACCAAGGATTTTCTACATATGTTACCTCTATCGGGTCTATACCAAATGTTTCACAAAGTAGTTGATGGCAGTAACTAACACACTCTTCCATCCAATAGATCACCTTGTCTTTATCGGGACGATTGAATACATGATGTGCCATCATTTCAAAAGTAGTCAAATGTCTACCAGATCTTCCAACTGCGTCGACATCGTTCAGTCGTATGCAGGGCTGTGATATCGCTAAAGGGTTTGCAGGGGGTTCTACCTCTCCAGATGTGACGTGGGGCTGAAAATCCGCTATACTTGCAATGGTCAGATGTATGTCGTCTCTCCACCTTGCTAAAACTGGATAAGGTTGAATCCTCGTATGGTCAGAAAGTTCAAAAAATGAAATGAAGGCTTCTCTCATTGAGTCTTTTAGGTCTCGACCAAGGTCACTAAATCCTGCAATTATTGGATTTCCTATGAATGTATATTCATCTTCTTCAGTATCTCCACATGTATCCCTATTTGGGTCACAAGTCCAAAAGGATAATCCAGTAACACGACATACTCTACGCATGTATCCATTATCATGGAACACTTTGAGGTCGATTGGTGGTAACGACATTATCCTCCACTCCCTTACGGACAATCTGTTGCTGATACCTATATATCTTCAAGTCATCTATAATTTTTGGACGTAATTGAATATATGAAACCATTCGGGACAACATGGGCGAGGAGTCATGGCGACGACACATGGAAGTCGAGAGCCAAGGCATTATGAGAATTCGTAAGCATGGTAAAATGCAAGTTGATGCAATGATAGTATCAAATCCAGAACACATGAATAAGTCCACTGATGACCGATCCATATCGCAGCTAATCAACACTGCTTCTATGCCAGGAGTTGTTGGTGAGGCATGGGCTATGGCAGACTGGCATTTTGGATACGGTTTCCCAATAGGCGGTGTTTTAGCAACAGACACTGAGTGGGGGGAGCAAGGTGGATCTATTTCACCGGGAGGAGTTGGTTTTGACATCAATTGTGGTGTTAGAATGCTTGCTCTAGATTGCAAGATTACGGATATTCCCAATATCGATAAATTAGCTGGCAGGCTAAATGGAAGAATTCCAGCAGGTGGTTCTGGTAAAGGTGGCCTTGACATATCATTAAGAGACCTTGATGAAATTATTTCGAGAGGTAGTAACGCAATGGTCGACATGGGGTTTGCGTATGATGATGACCTCAATAATATAGAATCAAAAGGAGCGCTGGAAAATGACAAAGGAGTATCGGAAAGAGCTTTGAAACGAGGGCTAAAGGCCCTAGGCACACTTGGTTCAGGAAATCATTTTTTAGAATTGCAAACCGTTGAATCTGTGGATATAGCCAATAGATACGGCCTATATGAAGGGCAAGTTGTTTGTATGATTCACTCGGGGAGCCGTGGCTTAGGTCATCAAGTATGTACGGACCATGTTCGTATGTTAGAAGAAAAATATCGCAACCGGAATGGTGTTTGGTCGTGTGATGAATGGGGATTTGAGATAATGGACAGACAATTAGCAGCAGCTCCGATTCATAGTCGCGAGGGTGAAAATTACCTAGATGCAATGAATGGCGCTGCTAATTTTGCATTTGCAAATCGTAGTGCACTTACACACAGACTTAGAGAAGCTATTGCGAAAGAAATTGATGTCGAAAGCAGATTAATTTACGATGTAAGTCACAATATTGCTAAGATTGAAGAGCATGTTATCCATGGTAAAACATGTACTTGTGCAGTACATAGAAAAGGTGCAACTAGAGCTCTACCGAACCAACCAGTTCTCGTCCCTGGAGATATGGGTACAGGATCTTGGCTGTTGGAAGGGATTGAGGGTAACCGTGCATTCGCATCATCCTGCCATGGAGCAGGTAGGTCTCTTTCACGCTCTCAAGCAAAGAAGGTAATCGACGGAAATTTGGTCAAAAAGAATTTAGAAAGCAAAGGAATAAGAGTTCATGCAAACACCTCGAATATCATGTCAGAAGAGGCACCTGATGCTTACAAAGATGTGGATGAAGTGATAGAACTGTCGTCGAACGCTGGTCTTACAAGACCAGTAGCAAGGCTTTCACCATTTACCGTAATCAAAGGTTGATCACATACAGTAATTTGCTTGGTTTTGTCCAAATGCTGGCGATGCTCCACTACTTACTCCATCTGGTTCCTCACAGATTACTGAAAGTAGTGTATTTACTAATTCTTTCAAGTCATTGACTTGCTCTTGAAGTTCCTTGACTTTTTTTGCAGTCTCTGTGCTTGCGCTATTTTGTCCCATCAATTTCCCATCCTGAGAGGTTTGCTCTCATTGAAAAATTTAGTAAATAGGCTTTAATTGATTTCGGTTATTTCTAAGCACAAACGCGCGTTTTGTTTAGATTACTCTTCTTCGGACACTGGATGCTCAGTACTGTGTGCAGTTTCACTCTGATTTTTGTCTAGGACGGAATAGTCAACCGTCTGGTAATCTACTTCCGGATTTTTTGTGTATTGGGGTAGGTCGGGAGTATCTTTCTCATCATCATCAATTTCATCATCCCATTCATCATCAAAGATACTGTCTCCATCGTTATCTTTTCTTGCCAGTATAACAATCGCAAACCCTGCAACAATTAATAATATCACGAGTATTGAAATCGTTAGTGTCATAAAACTAATTCCTGACTCGAAATCATCTTGACTAATTACTCTGGGCATGTCAGATTCTGCGTTTAAATCACAACTTACTGTTTCTTGATTTTCAAAACAATTTGGCATAAGTGAGTTGATGACCCAAGCATCATGCCCTGTGATGTTCACAAACAGCCCCTGAGAACCTGAACCATATGTTTCAAACAGTATAGGTTGTGTATTTTGAGTTCTAGCAGGCGAAAGAACCAACTCAAAGCTTCCATGGTTTATCCATGTTCTTCCCTCGCCAACATCTTCCATCAATGATACGTTCACTGTTCCAATTTTGCTTCCTAAGTTTCGAACGTGAACTACTACCCCTATTTCTGTTCCCTCAACAACCTCATTACCCTTGGGAGACTTTCCATTAGCAAGACTTATGTCGATATTTGTCACTGATACGTCGAAAGATAGCACAGTGAAATCCGTCCGCATTGCATCTATCATTGACAGACCTGTCCCAATCGCTTGGTTGCCAGCCATATCGACAACATCAATCCACCAAATCAGTTCGTCACCTTGCTCAAATGTTAGATTGATGCCAGATGTGAAATCTATGTTTCCTGCATAAGAATATGATTCACCATTAGAAGATATCAATGGTATCATTCCATTAGATTGACCATTGCCAATGTTGACACCATTGCGCATAAAAGCCCAGTTAACAGGTAAACCTCCGCTTGGCATACCACCCTCATCAGTGACTAACAAGGAAAATTGTAGAGTCGAGAGTTCTTCATTATCAATTACAAGCGGAACATATGAAAATTGAACTAATGGAGCGACCTCATCAACAGTGATTAGGGATTGAACTGTTGTTACATCTTGCCCTGGTGATACAACTCCTGTTAGAGAATAATCAACACTCAATACAGATTCTAAAATTGACCGAGTTGGCAAGATTATGCCGGACTCCCATTCACCATTTTGCATTACCTCGGCGTATGAATTAATGACCTCAGATCCGTAGACGGTTGAGATTCCGACTTCCAAACCTTGAGGCGGTGTTTTCACCAATTTGACACCAGACTTTTGGTATGAAATGTGCCCAGTGAATTTCAAATCATCACCTGGCTGAACGAATATATGTTCTGAAGATGGTTGTGATATTGGTGGTGTAGTGTCAGTAGTATTCTCCAAAACAACCTGAAGGTTGTTATCTAATTGCCATCGTATTTTCCCAATGTTAGATAACACCACGACTGGGTTTAATTCATCATCATCATAAACGATTATACTTGGAAGGGAATATTCCTGCAGCCTGCTTATGTCAAACTCCCAATCAATCGAAAATTCCCATTCAACTTGCCATTGGTTTTCTCCTGTGAATGAGTTTGATATATTGTGCAGAATAATTTGAGAATTTTCTCCAGTGTAAAAGGCACCATTTCTTGGTTCCCACACCATCAATCCAAGCCCGTCGTCTTCTAATCCTGCTAGGTGAATTTCCACAACATCAATTGAATTTACGCCATTTGCATCGCTTATATTCATAGTAAGTTTGTGGTTTTGTCCTGCGAGTAATTGCTCACTATGTGTGTCTAAAGATATGCCAGCAATTGGAATAGTTGTCGGTTCGTTTACAGCAATAATTAATGTAGCCATATCATTATCGATACCAGAATATCCTGCGTATGTCAGATCGTGGCCTGCGTAATCTTTGCTTTCAAAGAATACTGAGAATTGGGAATTAAAGCTCATTTGGGATACATCAATACCACCAAAACTTACTGTTCTTTCTCCAGATTGACCTTCTGGAAGAGGTTTAGAGATTTTTTGATATTCTGACGCATCTGCAATACCATCAAGATTTACGTCGTCTATCCCTTCTCGCCAGTAATACATCGATACCTGATCTCCCAAGGCTTCTTCATCGATTATGGTCACTTGCATATTGAGAGGCGCAGAGGGCTCCCAAGTGAAACCATCTGCTGGCTTTAATCTCTGACCCGTGTCAACAAGAAGATCCTTAGCATATGGTGATACGCTATCGAGTTTTACAGTGATTGGATTAATTGAAGTTTCATCTTGGGCACCAGTCGCCCCTGTGATTGGGCCTACTCTGACTATGAACGGTTCGATTGTTGTCTCAAGACCTGATGATGGAAGAGTAACAAGACCTGCCCATGTTCCGTCACCTGTTGAATTGAATGCGACCTGATAACCATCGAGAGAAACACCCACTACGAAATCGTCAAATTGTGGTCTCACATCTACGGTATTTTGGAACTTAACTGTGCCAGATATTGATACAGCAGTCCCTGACTTTGCGTAAAAGGGATATGACGCTGAAAATTCATCAGATAATTCATGACCAAACATATCGACTATTTCCCATGAATCTATTTCAAGGTCATTTTCACTTGCTTGAGTTGCAGAACTGCCCGATTGTGCACTTGCAGGAGAGAGGCCCTCGCCGTTTGAATCAAACGCTTGTGAATACCAAATAATCGATTGTGAATCATCCCAACTCCAACTAACATCAAACTGCCAGTCCACTATTATCCTACCTCCAACTTCGGACATCGATGACGTGTTAGATAGTTGAAGAATATCACTCCCGCTAACCTGTTGGAACTCTACTTGACTAGTTGATTTATCAACAATTATTTTCACCTCAGAACCACTGGAATCTTCTCCAATTAGGTGAATTTCGCTAATTAAGTCATTATCTATCAAATGATGATGCTGGGTTGAGAAACCTTGCAATATACCGTTAGGGTACCATGTGTCAGGAACGCTAAACGGATGGTTTGTTATCATGTTTTCATGGTAAACTCCTCCGTCAACAGAAATCCCACCCGCTGAAGTTTCCCACGCAATAGGAACATCAACAATAGATAATTGACCGTTATTTGAGTTGGCATCATGGTATGATTTTACAACCTGTCCTAGCCCACTAACGTTCTCAAATAAATTGTAGCTAACCGCAACAGAACCAACCGAAAAGTTGGATTCTACTGATGTTGCAAAGCCCAAATCTATGGTCGACCAATTCCTTCCATGGTTGTCTATAATTGTCCCCGTTGAGTGTAGATTGGGATTTGAGATAGAGATAACGGAAGTTGTCCAGTTTGGGTAGTTAAATTGGTATAAATTGTTAGAACCACTAGTCATCATCAACGAATCTACTGGCCCTTCTGGAGTGATTCCCAATAGAATGTTATCAACAACTGCTTGCTCAGGTATTAGTAAAGAGGTTGAAGTATTTCCAGACGCAATTAGAGAATTTGTGTAAGATGTAGAATAAAACATACTTTGCCAGCCCATAGCTCCATAATTTGGGCTGGAACTGAAACTCCAATCAATAACGCCATCATTAGCTAAATCCACAACAGCATCAGTGGTTGGCTGAACGAAATTTCCTCTGTAAGCCAGGGATTCAATGACAGACCCTGGTGGCATTGTCACTCTAGGTGCAATTTGTGAACTCATCTTTCCTAAATCCAGAATTGAATTTGGGGTGCTTGTAGAAACACTCTGCATCATTGAGGTGACCACTGAAACCGTAGTTTGTGTGAATGCTCCAGTTACGTTAAAAGAAGAAATAGGTCTCGAGGAATACCCTGTTTCACCATTAATTATCACAGAACTTGTGCCAACATTTTCCCAACTTCCGTTAGAAAGACGATTAACATTGGCGGGTATGTTCCATCCATTATCCTCACCGAAGTACCTAGTAGATCCTATACTGATTTCCTTAACTAAGGGAGAATAATATTCATCCTCCGTTCCAAGCAAGAACTCTATGTAAACCGAGGAATAAATCTCCCGATTTATGCTTGACAATGATAGCGGGAGCGTCAAGTTCTGATGGCCTGGTATAACAGAACCTGAACTATCTAAAACGTTGACTCCATACCAAGTATCTGTAGGTAGATATATATCTGCATCTACAAATCCATAACCCAAATCATGAACAGGAATAAGAGGCGTCCTCCATGAACCTTCAGTTTCGAACCAATCTACTTCCAAGCCAACATCGTCGACATACCAACCAGCTTCTTGTACTGAAGAATCCGATGTATGCCGAAATCTGAAAGATATATTGTTGCCAGACATATTTGAAACGTCATAACTCATATCCATCCACGGTATTGTCACAGTACTGCTTGAACAGGATGAGAATCCCAGATGTTGTCTACCATCCCAGACATCTGTTCCACCATATGTTTGCCCATCATACCAGTTTGAACCATTAGTATAATTCACGTAAACTTTAGACCATGGGCCACTATTGGTAGAAATGAATAATTCTCCACCATCATAATTATCTTCTGCACACATCCAATGTTTCCAGACAAAACTTGCGCTTGCTCCTAATGGAACAAAGTAATCTGGTGTAATTAGAGAATTATCTGCACTGGAATCATAATCACCACAGAGGTCTGTCCCGAATCCAACATTTGCACTAGAGAATGAGGATGGTCCGTCACTATAGCTACTGCATAGAGAGCCAAACTCCCAACCAGTCTGCCCAGATTGGGTGGTAGTAGTCCATCCTGATGGGAATGAAGAATTTGAGGTCGATGATTCAAAACTATCACTCGCTGAATAACCACCTGAGCCTATTTGAATATATGACCAGTCATTTATGGCACCCCCAACTCCATACGAAGTTGCTGAGTTAGGTCCAGAAAATCGATTTTCGTCAATTGTAGTGCCATTTGAGTTGATTACCTTAAACCAATCAACGGTCAAACCTTCAATTGTATCTGCTGGAGTCCCATAATTAACAGCGTAGTCAGTTTCCACAACATATCTAATTTTACTTGTCTGATTATTCCCTAACATTGAGGTTGGAATTGAAAAATCAAGTTCTACAAAACCTCCTGAATCATCATAGACAGAAGTCCCGTTCGGAAGTGTGTAGGAACTTCCTGGAATAGGACTTGAGCGATCGCTACATGTTTGAACTGTCGAACTCGATCCAGATGAGATATCCGTCCAGTTTGTGCCATTGTTTATTGATAATTCAACACAGAAGTTGTCATAATATGAGCCTTCCAAATCAAAATGTAACCTGGTTTTTATTTTGGATCCAGTCGCTGTGGCTGATAAGTTGATGTCACTTTCAATTGCTCCATACGCATTGGTGCTGTAGTAACATGATGAAGATGTTTGAGAAACGCATCCATGATGCCAGTATCCAGTTGAATTCCCTAGATTTGTGAGGTAAATGTTATCGATAAACCATCCAGGTCTTGATGTGCTAGAGGAATCGGTCCAGACTAAAAATCGAAACTGTAGGTTTGAGGCATTAGAAATACCACTAATATTGTCCAAGTTAATATTAGTAGTCACCCAACCACTGTGATTACCATCACCAAACACTAGGGAGCCATTTGGATTAAGAGGATTGGAAATCGCTGATGAATTGGAAATTGAATGAGGGTAGCCTCCAACAGGAGAAATCTGTGACCAAGAACCGCTGTCAAGTCTATACTCAATCCACGCACCATCGTTTATGTCCAAGTGATGCCAGTGTGAGAATGTCAGATTGAAGTTTTGTATTGGTGATGGTAGAGAATATTGTGGGGAGATCATTGCGCCATATGAATTTGAAGGAAGACCTTGGCCTGGAAGGGTAGCTGCAATTATCGCACCGTTATATGCAGAGGCTGGAACAACTCCATGCGGCAAGACACGATTTTGTCCAGACACCGTTCCATTCATCGATGTTGGACTAACTGGTTTCCAAACTCCACCAAATTCGGACCATCCATTGGGAAGCTGCAAATTTGTAGAGGAGAATGTATCAACGTTGGAAACTGAGCTGTCTGGAGCAAGAGACATCGCACCTTCGAATTTACCAACAAGAGTGTTACTGAATTGTCCACTCGTAAAATTCCCTCCTGCACCACCTTCGTTCCATATTAGGCCTGTCCCGTCATTTTCATATCCGCTTTCATCTACATGAAGCCAAGCATCGATTACGGTTGAATTGCCGGGGACCTCAAAAGCATCGTCAAGCAAGGATGAGTTGCTGTCAAGCACGCTAGGTCCGTTCCAATTACTAATCGATGCAGAGGTAGTGCTTGTCAGCATTAGAATGGATAAAACCACCGGGATTGCCAATCTGCTGTGCTTGCGCATGCCTACTACCGGACCCTACGGGTCCGCTGGAGCCTATGAAACCTGCCATTCCACATAAAAACAGAATTCATTGGAAAAAATGGAGCCACCAGCGAGACTTGAACTCGCGACCTCCTCATTACCAATGAGGTGCTATACCACTAAGCCATGGTGGCGTAGTTTTGGCGAAAATACCTTTCAATATAACCGATTCGGAGTTCAAATAGTTTAAACCGAACCGTTGCGATTAAACATAAAGCGCATCTCGGATGGGTTAAGCCGAGATCGCATAGCCTGGTAGTGCGCGCGACTGGAAATCGCGTGGGTCCGTCCCTCGGGAGTTCAAATCTCTCTCTCGGCGCCAAAAATAAATTACAAATTCAACGTCAGTATCTTTTCAATGTATAACAATCTGGTAGTGAGGTCGTAACACTATTTACACATCTCAGTCATATTCTATTTCTTTAGAATCAGAACGATATGAGATATTGCGTTCGTCACTTTTACCAGTTAGCACGTTTTCCAAGAATATCGCAACTGGCATCGGTAAGAATATCAGTAACATAGTCAAATAAGGGTGACGCTTCACCCAAGCTTTCCTTTCAGCTGTTATTCTTTCAACTTCCTCTTTAGATTTATTTCTTAATTGCAAGTGATTTATTCCTACTTGTAATGTAATTAGCAGGACTGAAATCGCAATGAACAAAGACTGACCTGAATCAAGCATGGTTCTCGTTGTGAAATCCTAACAAATTCATTTACTTAAATCGTAATCCGGATTTCCGATTAATTGATAGTTTTCGTTTTGTTAGAGCTTTCTATGGGAAATCCTATTTTCAGTCCCGATGGTAAGTTTATGTGGACTGGAACAGAATGGATCCCCTCACCACCTGAAAATTTAGGAAATGAAATAAGAATGCAGGATTCTGTTATAGGTGGAGATGTGATAACTAATACTACAATCAATAACGATCCCAGTGCAGTTACGAGTGCTGTAATATCAGCATTAGAGCACTTGGGGGTTATCAATGTCCCAAATCATCAAAACACTCCTCCAGCATCACTAAAACTGCCAGATCAATTCACACTGGGGGAACATGTAGAATACTACAGTCCTTCCAACGAAAGATGGTTAAACCTCTGCAAGATTATTGACATTAATAACGATGGAACCTATAAAATCGAAGTTCCAAAATCAGGTCTAACTGAAATTAAGAATGGTGTAACAATTGGAACACGTCTAGGCTGTATACGGCCTGCATCCAACCCATACAAAGCAGGCGACAAGGTATTTGTAAATTGGAAAAATTTTGGTCACTTCTATGCCGGTATCATTGCTAGAGAAAACGAAGATGCCACGTTCTTAATACAATTTGACGACGGGGATATTGAAGATTCTGTCGAATGGAGTCGTATCATGCCTCTTGACGAAAACTCTGACGATGTCAAAGACTATATTGCCCATGATAGTAAAGCTGAAGATGAATTGATTGAAGCTTTCAAAGTTTTTGACCCATCAAATTCAGGAACTATTGCTGCACAAGAGTATCTTCGAATACTCACTGAAATGGGAGATAATCCTCTTTCAATAGACGAAGTAAAGCATGAGTTTTCTGAACTAGGAATTAGTTTAGACTCGCAAATTGATTACAAAGAATTAGCCAAGTATTTAGTCGCATCAGAAGGCACTGACATACAAAATAATTCCAAGCCCGAAGTTGTGATTAGAGATGCGAAAATCGTTGAAGGAGTGCTGAATGGCTATGCCTACAATCACCCAAAATTGGGAGAGACATGGCTTAACACAACCGAAATTGAATCAATAACATATGATGAAAGGGCTACGGCAAGGGTAGTGACTCTGAATACAGTTTACGTTATTGGACCGACTGGCTGGATCGAAAAACCAAGCGAACATCCATTCAACCTACCTGATTACAAACCAGGTCAAAACGTAAAAGTCGAGTGGAATGGAACTTGGTGGGATGCGTTAGTCAGAGAGACGAAACCGGATACGACTCGTTGGAAAATTTATCTTATTCACTATGTTGGTTTTGATTCCAGTTGGGACGAGTGGGTTGAATCGTCAAGGATTCAAAATCCTTAGAAATTTATTCTTCGTTTGTAAATGAACAGTTCATGAAAAGACGATTTCGAGCACAAAAAATACTAGTTGGGATACTTTGCAATAACTGCTTGTATATCACTGTAACATCGTATAGAAGTTTCACCTCCTACGGAGGTGCAACAGACCGAAATTACTCAAAGGGAGAATGTTCACCACCTAATATGGCGGAGGGTGTAAATGTTGAAGTTACACCTCCTAATGTAGATGAAAATGCTACTATCCGACTATCAAACACCTCACTCGAAGTAAAATTTGCTGACTTTCATCCAATGCTTGCGAAAGTTGATCTTATACGAAAACAATCAAAATATCAATTTCGACTTATCAAAAATGAGTGGGGTCAAGCTCAAATCATGACTATGCTAACGGGAATTGTAGCATTTCTACTAGGCTCAATATCGGGTGATTTATTCACTGGAGGTGATCCCAAAACCACTGGTCTCGAAGGCCTTGCATCGCTTAGTGGGTTCACTTTTTTCCAACTAATATTATCTGGAATTTTGTGGATATGGTTCTTTGTCCAACTATCTGTAAACTTTCCTGTTATGAGGGGACATATCATTAACGTAATCATAATTTGGTCCTCAATTTTCCTATCACAAGTTGTTTTACATGTAAATTCGCCAAACTTCCCAATTGGAGCAAAATTAGGAGACGCACTTGGTGGTGCTGTTCTTACTGCTGTTGGCTTCTTCTTTGCCTACTTTTTCTGGAAAGCAGTAACAGAAACTAGAGATCTGCATGTGCAAGAAAAGCATGTCCACACCGATGTGAGAGTAATGGAAGAAGCCATGGAAGAACATAGCCTATTTGCCTGGTCATTTATTGTCTGCACATGGCTATTCATGATGCTAATCAATGGCTGGTCAGGTGCTCAATTTATTGCAGAAAGAGTGGTTACAAGTTACGGAATGTTAACACTTCACGTTATTTCTGGAATCCTCACAGTTTATCTTTTAATGCACATGCTATGGTTCCCTCAAAGGTTACTAGGAGAAGGTGTGAAAGTTAGAACCAGAGCCGCACTTTCTGCGGACGCTGACTTACTGATAACTGGTGTTGTTCTAGCTTCCGAAGGTGAATGCCCATCCTGCGGTGAAAGCGTGCCAATTAGTTTGAACGATAATGGAGAAACCGTCGTTGATTGCGAACTTGATGACTGTAATAGCAGAGGAGTTGCTGGTAGTATTTGTGAGGGCTGTGATAAACCATATCCAAATCGATTTACTTGTAAGGGGTGTGGAGTAAATAGCCCTGTTAGCGACTATATACCTGACATGGAGGCATGGTGATGTTTAGTAAATATCGCTCTGACTTCCCAACCTTAAACCGGGAAAAGCCACCTGTATACTTAGACAACGCCTGCATGACATTGCGGCCATACCCTGTCATCGAAGCAATAAGATCGTACTACGAAGATTCTCCTGGATGTGGTGGTAGATCTGTTCACAGGTATGCGACAATCGTATCGAGGAAAATGTCTGAGTGCAGAAAGAAGATATCTGAATTATTTAATGCTAATAACTCAAATGAAATCATATTCACAAAAAATGCAACACATTCGCTGAACCAAGTAGCAAAAGGATTGTCTTGGGAAAAAGGTGATGTCATACTTACCACAGATAGGGAGCACAACTCAAATTTAGTACCATGGCTCCAACTTGAGGAAGAACAAGGAGTAGACCACAGAGTTGTAAAATCTAACGAAGATAATACATTCAACATCGAGGCGTTTGAGGATGCCTGCGCTTCTGCAGGAGATAAACTAAAGATGGTATCATTGTCTCACGTCGGAAATTTGGATGGTATTGCTGTTCCTGTAAAAGAGGCAGCAAGGATTGCTAAAGACCATGGTGCGATGGTTTGTGTGGATGGTGCACAATCTACACCACACATGAAGGTAGATGTTCAAGACCTGGGTGTGGATTTCATGGCATTTTCAATTCATAAAATGATGGGACCATCAGGAATGGGTGGTCTTTGGGGAAGGATGGAATTGCTAGAAAATATGCGATCGATTCAATCAGGAGGAAGCACTGTCGAAACTTCTCATTATGATTCACTTGAGTGGTCGAAACCACCCGCAAAATTTGAGGGAGGGTTGGGTAACTATGCTGGGATTTTAGGAACTAGTGCTGCCATCGATTACATCTCAAATATCGATCTAAACGCAGTTCATGAGCATGAAATCTCTCTTAATCGAATAATGACATCTAAACTAAAAGATGTTGATGGCATAAGTATTATTGGACCAGAGGATCCATCAAAACGAGGAGGTATCTGTGGCTTACTAATGGAAAAAGTCGATGCCCACGATATCGCTATACTACTTGATGAAGCAGTTGACGTCATGGTTCGTAGTGGCATGCACTGCGTTCATTCATGGTTCAACAGTAAAGGGATTGATCGGGGTTCACTTAGAGCAAGTGCTTACCTTTACAATACTGAAGAGGAAGTCAAATTATTTGCTGATACATTAGTAGAAGCGGTAGATGCCTTGAGTTGATTCAATGATTATGCCAGATCAAATACCTGACGGAGAAATCGAGAGTGACCTCGATTTCATGCGGGTCATCACAATCGGTGCTACTGCGATTTTGTTGATTGCTGTTGGTTGGTATGGATGGATGTTATACACCGGCGAAATAAGTTTGATTGGGCCCTCTGCACTCGTCCTTGAAAAAGAAGAAAACTTTGACAATCTAATACAGTATGATGAAGTGAAAAAATATACGGGTGAGGGAGTAGATGTTTGCATAGTTGATTCCGGCATAGATACAACACACCAAGATTTGCGAGGTCTCAAATTAGCAGACTGGTCCGACTTCATTGGCTCTAGTTCAACTCCATACGATGACAATGGACACGGGACTATGATGGCTGGAATATTGGTTGCTGATGGAGGCCTTACTGGTATTGCCAGAGATATAGATTTGTATGTAGCTAAAGCACTGACGGCTAATGGTGCTGGAGATGATTCTACAGTTGCAGAGGCGATAGACTGGTGTGTCACAAATGCTGTTGACATTATCTCTCTATCCTTAGGTGGCAACGCGTCAGGATTCTCAATAATCTTAGGAGATGACGTAGAGGATGCTGTAAGGTCAGCTTATGATGCTGGTATAGTTGTTGTTGCAGCAGCCGGAAATGATGGTGAAAATGATGATGGTGATGTAGCCTCGCCAGGCACAGTCAGTACAGTAATTTGTGTTGGAGGTGTCGATGTAAATGGTAACTTGTGGCAGGGATCATCTATTGGTGATAATAATGGAAGACTATTTCCTCCGATGTTACCAAGAAACAGCCCAAATGAAAAGCCCGAGGTCGTTGCACCAGGGCACAAAGTTCCGGTGATAATGCCAGGAGATAAATGGGGGGTTTCATCGGGAACCAGCGCTGCAACCGTATATGTCACGGGTGCGATAGCAATTCTATTCGATAGCAATCCTAGTTTAATGGGTGGAGGCACTGACATGCTCGACAATCTAAAGCAGTGGGTTTCTGAGTCATCTAAGAAAAGAAGTGGCCAGGATAGCCACGATAACCATTATGGATATGGTATGTTACAGATTGAAGATTTAATTTCCGCTTCCGAAAATTAATCTTTCAATAGCCATGCAACTATCGTTCCTCCAAATAATGGTGCAAATGCGATATGATGTGTTTCATTGGTTCGTTTGATTAAATCAATCCAATTGTTGAACCCGATTAACGTTGGATCATCTTCTTCTAAGTCTCCAACTGGAGGATCTGGTTCAACTGTAAACAAAACTCCGTTCTTTGAAAGCAAAGGCAATAGCGCGTTTATCTCATCTGCAAGTTTCTCAAGTTGGGAGTCAACAATAATAGCATCTGCTTCAGGCATAATTGGTGGATTTCCGGATTTGGTAATTCTCCAAGCGACCAACTCGCTAACCAGTAAACTGGGCATACCAACTACGATACTAGACGGCACATCTGAATATCTTTCACACAGTCGTTTTAGTATTACAGCAAACCGATTTCCTTCTTCCACTAGTTGGAATTCTCGAAGTGTTTCAATTTTTGTGAAGTGATCAAATAGCCAAGCAGACAGATGACCTATACCAGCACCCGTATGCAAAACATTTCTAGGTTCCAACCTTGCAACAGCATCTCTAATCCTTCTTCTCACGGATATTGACCATGTGTTGAGCCCCATGTGCTCTAACTGGTGACCGATATTGGAAGCGACCTCAGGCTCGTCTCTTGAGAGATCTTTTGCCGCTGCCAAAACTGCTGCTAAAGCCTCCTCCCGCATGCTGTTGGCTCTACACACCTATACTCAAGCATTGTCTTAAGCCGACAGACTGAAAGGTAAAGCGAGTAGCGGACACAATGGGTGATTTGGCATGAGTGATGATGACTTCGACGATTCAATCGGTGAAGACTTTGTTGAAAATGTTGCTGAGTGTCCTGAATGCAACCAAGAATCCGGACATGAAATTCTGAGCGAGAAAGAAATTGGCAGTGGTTTCGATTACTTGGTCAAGTGTGAATTATGTCAATTTGTTCACAAGTTGCATATCCGACAGCCAAAAGCTGTTAATCTCCCATTTTTACTTAGTGAAGGCCCGAATACTGTATTACAAGACATCGAAATGGATGCTGATGAAATATTGAATGTTGGGGATATCTTTGAATTTGCCGATGCTTCATGGGAAATAAACCGGCTAGAGACAAAAACCGGAAATTCTAGAAAATCACTTCAAGCATCGAAAGCGGGAAGGGCAAATGCACTGAGATCAGATATCGTAATGGTTCGATTAACACTCACTCAGGGAGAATATTCTGAGAGCGATGCCATCTATGTTGATAGAGAAAAAATATACAAGGCGGGCTCAATAATGACTCACGATAATCAAAAGTGGAAGATAAGGGCAATACATACTGGTGCTGGGAGAACAATGAACGGTAGTGTTGTTGCACATGACATTAAGAGAATCTATCTGCATGAGCCTCCAAGACCTGACGAAGTAGTCCCAAGGACACCACGAGAAAGGAGACAGGCTTGGAAAGAGGGCAGATTGGGTCATAACCCGAATCCCATCGTCCCAGAAGCAGAGAAATCAGGTCGTCCAAAGCAGCAGAATAAAGGTAACAGGCGAATGAAGAAAAGGCGCTAATCAGGGCCTATTGGTCCAAGGCATGACAATTGCCTTGAATACCTGAGTTCCTATTGTTGGGTTTTCTTTTAATCTGCGTATAGAATACTCATACCACTTCTCTCCGTAAGGAATGTACACACGAGCTCTATGTCCTTCAGCGGTTAGTTTCCGTCTCAAGGGACCTCTTACGCCGAGTAACATTTGAAACTCGTAACCCGGTCCTTTGTGTGGTCTTTTCGGCCCAGAGTTAGGTCTTGGATCATTGATATCAGGACCCATGCCTCTTTGCTTTAGTGCAGCTAATGTGTGATTAATAACTGGATAATCGTGGCTTGCAACAGCAACATAGGATCCTGAATCTAACATGGCGTCAATACACATGTTTGTTGCATCAATAATAGGCTGCCTTTCAGTGTGGGATATATCACTAGGCTCTAGATATATTCCTTTACATATCCTGTAATCTGCCTTTGGGCCAATTTTTTTGGTGATTTCCTCAATATCAGATAGACTTCGAAATAGACGACCTTGCAAGACTACGCCTACATTCTCTAATCCTTTTTCATGCATGTCTAACATGACTTGGATGGTATCGTCTGTAACTCTATGATCTTCCATATCTAGACGAACAAACATATCGTGGTCTTTTGCTAGTCTGACTATACTTTCGATATTTTGCATACCCAATTCTCTATCGAGTAGTATACCGAATGCCGTTGGTTTAATGGATAAAGCAGCATCAAATTTGTTGTCCGTTATTGCTGTGATTACGCGTTTATACTCTTCCAAGAAAAAATTAGCTTCTTCCATGGTTGAGATTTCTTCACCCAAGACATCAATTGTGAAGCATGCTCCCTCAGAGGATAAACGATGCATTACTTTCACTGCATCTTCAATTGTTTTCCCCGCTACATATCTTCGACTTACCCACCCAACGAACCATTTAGGCATTCTGACGGTCATTGCTACTACTAAGCGTGAGAAGCGTCCGACCATGTATTACCCTGTTAATAGGAATCTATTGACCATTTTCATCCAATGATTTGTTTGGATTTTAGTAAAGGGATATTTAATTCATCCAATAAATCTCTAATTGCTTGTCTTTGCCAACCTTTGAATGCTTTTTTGTCCATGCTGCAAACAATATTTCCTCCAGGAAATGCAGATTGAGTAGATCGTATCGCTCTGCGAATACTCGTTTCCCACATTCCAGATATTGATCCATTCTCATCACGAGCAAACGGAAGTGCGTAAGTAGCAAGCATGTGCCCTAACCAAACATTTTCATGCATTCCAAGCATGTTTCCACGTGGAGCGTAATGACCACCTCCTAATGTGATTACTACTGTCCCTTCACCATTCCAGTTACCAATACCCTCTCCATCATCAAGACCAAGCCCTCGGAATATTATTCCAGCCAACAAATCCGCAGCCGCTAGATGACCCCACGTTTTGTCTGTCGAACCTATTTCGATGAACAAGGACGGAGTTTCCATCCAAGGTCCGTGATGTGTAGTTTCTAAAGACAAATCAAAATCCTCGAAATCTGAAGCAACTGAGTTTAGCTCCCGCCACCACGGTGCTAGCCTGGGGTTAGGGGGTGGGCAATCTCCAGCTTTACCCCCATATGCTGGGGTTTCATTTGGTGGAACCTGCATCGTACCTATATGGTGCAATGTCAGAGATGGTTTTCCACTTGCTGCTGAATGGCGGGAAGGAAATATGACCTCATTTGGTGTTTCACCTGTTACTAACTCCCACCTTTTGTCAAGGTTGTCCTCCCACAAGCAACCATCTGGCATCCACCACATCCTGACATCTTTGTATGAATATGCTTTGAGTCCTTCAACATCGGGGATGTTTTTCCACTTAGCCATTCGCAACAGAGCATTAGCTTGGTTGACAGATGCAATGTCACCGCCTGACACAAGTATTAGGCTGACCATACACGGGGGTTAGTATCAAAACATTTGAAGGAATTGTTCACAAACTAAAATGTGTTGGGTGTGTTATGATGGGAGCCCCTTGGAAGGTTTTTTTCAAGGATGATAAAAACATAATCATAGATGTGGATGGAAATATCGATGTCGATGGGCACGTAGCACGCCCATTTCCATGTTCGATAACAAATGCCGAAATTTGCAATTCAGGACTAATAGCAACATGGGTAGACCACGATTTACGTCTTGCCCGTATGGCGATGTTGGATATTGATGAAAGTATCAAAAATGGAATAACGAAATCGGATCTTAGATTGATGAGAAACACAACAGATGTTGCAGGTTCTAAGTGGAGCCATGCTATTGATGCGGAACCGCTATGCATGTCGGTTGGTGAAAACAAAATTTTCTTTGCGCTCTGGTCAAGAGGAATTTACTGTATTGATTTTGAGGCTACTGAAAAATGGCGCATTCCATTGTTTGAAAATCCTGACAAAAGCCCTCCAAGAGCAAAGGAGATAACTGCAATATCAGTTCTAGATGATTATGCAATCGTATGGAGTCGAGATGGTACGTTCAAAAAAATTAATTCCGAATCTGGAGATTTAGAGTTTGAAGGAAGTATCGAAGTTGAATGTGATTTAGAGTCTGTATTCAACTATGGTGAGAAATTTCTATTATCATCCAAAGATGGATGGGTTTGGGAATACGAAAATCAACAGATAACTGTGGCAAGAAAATTGAGAGGGACGATTCAAGATGCAATTTTCGATGGCGAAGATTGGAGGATTATATGTTGGCGTGATGATATAATGCTTCGCGGCGAATCATCCAGAAGGGCTGAATTAGGCGTCCAAATCATAATGAATAATGGAGCTTGGAGCGTGATGGATAATCAAGGACAGATTAGCCCTCACATGAAAGAATAGTTCATTCTTCATTCATCTTAGTGTAACCACACTTTCCGCAAGATTTGCGATTTGCATGAATTGCTAGAAATACACCTGGACCGCACCTTGGATCTGGACAAAATTCTGCATTCCTAACCAGTTTTCCATCTTCAACAGAATATTTGGACCACTTAGCCCCTTTTTTTGGACCGTCAGACATCAAGCTTCACCTCCGTCTTCAGCGGGTGGTTCAGCATCATCTTCTTGTGATGAATCTTCGCTTGGAGATTCTGAAGAAGTGCGCATTTCTGCATATCTTTCATGCATGTATTTTGGTTCAACTTTCATTGATTCCTCATCTGCGTAAACAAGTCCTAATCCTGTGGTAGAGGACATACCAAATCTGGTGTTGACATTTTTTATTACTATCAAATCTCTTTTCGAACCTGGCTCTATGGATGCAATGCTGTTGAGCATGTCCATTCGAGATGGGGTTGGTGAACCTTCATGGTTCCAGCGAAATTCAATTTCAACACGGTTCAATAGTGGGTTTTCTTTTCGTTCTATGATTTCCATCTTGATTCCTCCTCATCGGATGTTAACTTTGAGTGCGTAATTACCTGGTTTGTCTATGTTCAGGCGGTTAGCGATATCTGACCTTGAAGGGTCCATTACAACAACATAACCTGACCAATCAACTGATACTGGTGCGGACGGGCATCGAGAACATTGGTCTATCCCATCTGGAAGTATTAGGTGGCATTCACTGCATGCAAACGGATTTTTTGGCATTTCATTTCTCTCCTTCAGTTTTGATCTTCGTGTATCCACTCATGACTTCCCAGTCCGGTTTGCTTGCATGTCAAACCTATCTTGGAACGACGTGGATCACTAGTGTCAGGGGATAGTGATACAATTCGTGCTCTGACAGAACTACCAACGCCGAGTTTTCTTCCACTCTGACGTCCCTCAAGAAGTCCCATTCCAGCATTGATGTCAACATGATCCTCCATGATTTGTGATTTGTGAAGCAGCGCTTCCATTGGTCCTATTCTAACGAATGCCCCGAAGTCATTTACTTCGGAAACTGCACCTTCTACAACCTCATAATCTTCTATGCAAAACAGAACAGCGTCGAATTTTACTTGCTGATATATTGCTCCATCTCCGTGTATGATTCGGCCTCTTCCAATTGGTTCATGATTTGATGTTACCAAGACAAAGCGGTTATCTTCATCAAATCGGCCTTCGAAGGCTGAGGCGGCAAGTCTGTCGATATGTTCATTGAGAGATTTGTCTTTGCGTATATACTCAGCAGGTATACGAATTGTGTCCTCTTTTTTGACAACTTTATACATAACATCACCTTTTATTCTCGTTAGGATTCAGTCGATGGGACATCTGAGGTAAGCCCTCATCTGTCCTTCACCGGCATAAACCTCTGGAGAGAATAGCAACCGAAGTCATCCAAGCCACCAGCGACCCCTATTTGAATAATACCCTGCCGTCTATGGGTTTTTTTGCACAATTATACCACGATTACGGCAGAGGTGTAGCACATTAGATATCGACTTCTACTGGGCCCGTAGGGCCCAAAATGATAACAACCCCCCTTGTTTGGTGAACACAGGTGAAGTCACATGAATGACAAACGTAAGGTGGCGTTCATGTTGATTATACTGTTATCGTCACTCGTGGTCATATCTCATCCGACACAAGCTGAGGAACAGGAATCACAAGCATGGGACCCTTACTCACAACCATGGGCACAATACGGTAGAGATCCCGGGCACTCAAGGCTAATACCTCCCCATGGAGATTTAGGCCTTACGCCCATGGAAACTCCAGCAATCAACTGGGTTGCATTCGATTCTGGTGAAGGCGCAGATGGATATGGCGTTGCAGTGGCAGACTTTTCCTCATCGATAACAGCCCCAGAGGGAGCAAAAGAGAGATGCGGAATGGGTCATCTTTTTGCTGTTTTAACCCACACCGAAAATGTTGATGAGAGACATCTAGCAATTATTGAAGGGGACACATCTAAAGTTGCTTGGGAGGTAAATCTTGGAAGTGTCGATATCATAAGGTCGACGCCAATTATTGTTGATGTTGATGGAGATTCTAAACAAGAAATTGCGATTGTGTATGACTCTGATAGTTCTTTGGAAGTAGATCTGTGGTCTCCAGACATTACTTGCGATGAGTCTGGTTGGACTGTATCTGGTCACTCCAATGAAAAATTGTGGTCTTGGTCTGATTCTGAATTACGTATTGGAATACCAAATGCCCACCCTTACACTGGACCAGAGTCTGTAACTCAGCCTTTATTGGCAGACTTAGAATTAGATGGAACTCCTGAATTAATTATTGCTGCTGTGGATACCACAACAGATGAGCCCACTGTTGTCTCTCTTCCCCTCGGCTTGCAAACTCCCGAGGAAAATTGGAAAGTTGCGCTTGATAGAGGTTCACACCCTTCAGACCCCGCATTTGCAGCCCTTGATGACAACAGCGGATCCATTGTCTTGACAACTGTTGATGAACTGAATGGAAACTTTTGGATATGGCAGATTGATGGTCCGACAGGTTCACTCGATTGGGAAAGAGTTTCTATTCAAGGCACAGACGATGATGATGATACACCACGTATTCGTCTTCCCGGTCCTGTAATAACCCAGCTAGATTCAGACGCCGCCCCTGAGATGATCATAACTCTACCATCAGATGAGAATCTTGCTGACGATGGTATGGGTGCTCAATTTATAGGAATGGAACTAACAAGCACTGATGAAATTTGGAGATTCCGAGCCAAGAATGGTTACGCTGATGCTGAACCCATAGCAGTCGACACAACAGGCGATGGGATTACGGATAGAGTTTGTTGGGTGACATGGTATTCAACCGGTTTTGGTACAACAGATAGAGACGGGCTAACCGGATGTCATGACATTACCATTGACCCTCCATTTCGCGAATGGTCTAGAGTTTTGCAGAGTGGAAGTGGAAACGATAACGAAGGTGAAGTCGCAATATCTGCTCCTATTGTAATCGATTTAGATGGTGAGGATGAACCTGACTTACTTGTAGCATATGGAGAGAGACTATTTGCTTTTGATGGCAATACAGGAACTTCGGCAGATCTAGGAGTAGGATGGTCCTCTCCAATCGATTTGCCTCATAGAACATGGGCATCACCAGCGATCGCAGACTTAGATGGTGATGGCTATCTAGACATATTGATTGGAGACATGCTAATCAGCGAAGCAATGGCTGACATCTCCCCCTTACCGGATGGACGAGGTATTGGCTTCACACCCACAGACCCCGACCCAGGGGAAATGGTGACTATCTCTGGACAATATGCGAACATTGGAATTGTCGATACCGATGAACCTGTGGATGCAGTGATAATGATGAATGGTATTGAGATTGAAAGGCATCGTGTGAACGTTGCACAATCTATTGCTCCATCGGGAGAAGGTGGACCTATCACCTTCAGCGTTGATATTGAGGCTGCTCTCGGAGTTCACAATGTCGAATTAATACTAGACGTTAATAATAATCTAACACAAACTAGGTATGATAATGATAACTACAGCACAACTCTTGTTGTATTAGACCCTTATGTTGCACAAATTCAGACGCCAGCTGAGGTCGCTAGAGTTTTGCCAGGAACATCAGAAACTGTTGATATTTCAGTAATGAGTATCGGCAGCAGGAGTGCTTCTTGGACATTATCGTACAACGACTCAAACCTACCAGAAGGTTGGTCTTTTTCTCCAATTAGTCAGGCTGCTCTAAATCTCAATCTTGAAAGAGATACTCCTCAAATCGTGCAGTTTGAATTTTCAGTTCCTCAAGATGCCCTAGGATCAGACAGTGCCTACGTCCCTCTCACTCTTACACTCGATCAAGATGAAACCATAACCACATCAGTAACTCTACCACTAGAAGTTGAGAGAACCCGAGGACTATCGCTTCAAGGTGCATCTGGACTACCCATGGGTACTGGATATGGAATATCTGGCGACACTGCACACGTGTGGATGATGGTAGAAAACGTAGGCAATGCGCAAGAAACGACTGAAATGTTCTGGTCGTCTAATAGTTGGGGTGCGAGCATGAGCATTGTCGATTACTCAGGCAACACTCAATTCGGTATTGACTTAGACCCTAACGCAAAGGAAGAGTATCTTATCGAAGTTAGTATACCAAATTCAAGAACACTAGGAGATAGCACGTCTGCAACACTTACCCTTTGTATTGGTTCAGGAGAAAATGAACTATGTGAAAATTTCAATTTTGATATATTTGTTAGTGGAGTTAAAACTGACATACCGCATATTAGGACAATACCAGCAAGTGGACTCACATGGGACCTAAATCATGCTTACAATGGATCAAAGATTGTATGGGATATGTCTGTTGCAGGCATGTTGAAAACTGGATGGAGTTGGAATGCTAGCGGGGATTTGTCAATTAATGGAACCAATCTTGAAATGGATGGTTACAATGGTCAATTGACGTTAGATTTGCCATTTGACGCTGTTCCGTCTAGACATTTTTTCAATCAGAGTGCTGACAACCTAAACAATTTCAACCTTACAATTTCACTACACGTATTGCAGGTCTTTAGAGCAAATGCAGAAATCGTATCACCTCCAGATGAATCCGTATTCAACGTCTCTGAAAGGACTAAACTAATTCTAAAGCTTGAAAATCCAGGGAACGGCGATGATACCTTCACTCTCACTGGAATGGTGGGATTAGGGAACCTAACCGAGTTGCCCAATGTTACCTTTGAGATAAACAATCCAACTAGAACATTGGGTCCGGGAACGACTAGTATGGTTCCAGTTTGGGTAACTTTACCTGAGGATGTGCCAGCAAGAGAAAGATTTGAACTTATTTTTGAATGGGAGAGTGTTTCGGATACGAACGCAATAAGCACCGCAGACATAACCATTGAAGCAAGACCAGATCATAGATGGGATGCAACAATAGATCAGGGTGAATCGATATCAGTTACCCCTGGACAAAATCTCAATTTAACCATGTCTGTTACTAATATTGGTAATACTGATGACCTACTAACACTAAGTCCATCTTTTAGCATTGAATACTCGGGTCAAGATAATTCGGTATGGAACAGTGTTGGTATTAATTCATCTAGATTAGGCGTCTATGAAAGCGAATCTCTAACACTCAGTTTAACTATCCCAAGAAATACTTGGTCAGGAACTGTTGCGACTTTAACATTGGTTGGTTCATCATCAGGATTTAACATTGACTACAACATAAGTATCGTCCTGAATGTTGCCAGCGTAGCGGGTTGGAGAGTCAATCTTTCAGATACATCACTGGAGGTATCACCACTTGGGGGAGAATTGAACCTTTCAATCGAACAAAAAGGAAACTCTCCTGCAAGACCATACTTCGCAAAGGCAGGTCAGGGATGGAATGTTACACTTCCAAACAATGGATCAATCATTAACCCGGGTGAATCTGGTAGCATAATCATCAATGTTACACCTCCAACGGATGCGGTTGCAGGTGAAGTTGGAGTTGTTAGTATAAGAATATCAAACGGTAACGGTGCAGGGCAGATAGTTGAACAGATTCCGATAAGAATAGGCTCAGAGCCTGGTGTATCACTGGGATCCAAGGGCAGCTGGAAGGTGAACAGCAATGAACATTCTTGGCCGACGGCTTGGATTGAAAATACGGGTAATGATGTAGCGATTATTGGTATTGAGATTCCCAACATTCCACAAGGGTGGAATTTGACAGGAGATAGTGTCATCGTTCTAGCACCAAAAGAGATATCCGGCCTACCATTGCAACTCAAAGCACCTGCAACTTGGAATGGTAATAATTTACAACTGGATATACTTTATACCCATCAGATTTTAGGGACCATGACATATTCAATTACATTAAACCAAAGTGATACAATTCTAGTATCAAGCCCGGTCCATACAGGAAGGTCTGGAGAAAAAATATCAGTGACTACATTCAATACGGAAACTGGCTATGATACGGCACTAATACCACTTCCTGATTCGAGAACCAACATTTCTCACAACGGAATGAATTTACACTTAAATGGAATACAATCACCAACACATATTGCCCAATGTACATCAACACACGGTCAGCTAAGTAATTTAGGCATAGAAGCACTTTCCACAACATGGTCGTCATGCCTTGTTACGGCTAATGACGACTACCCACTTGTTGCAAATGCAATATTAAGAACATCTGACGGACAAGTATTGGATAGTTCCACTATAAGGCTCAACCCAGGTGTAAACACTACGGTTAATTTGTCAACTAGTAACTGGGATCCAGATCCAGGAATAACAATTGTTGATGTTTTGATTGTCGACTCAAATGGAGTTGTATTACACTCATCATCATCAACCCACATTTCGAGGCAAAGTGGCTGGAATTTAGAAATTGATAACATTGAGATTACAGACACTGAAGTTAGGATAGGAATTAATCGAATAGGATCTGAAATAATGCAAGGTTCCATCTGTTTTGTTTTATTAGAAAATGAAGAGAATAACTGGGATAAGCAAATACTGTTCGATGCTACTGCCCTTGGCTCGATTAATACCCCAACAACAACTCGACCTAACAGTATGGAAGAAGGTGACCTAATACGTGCTACTATCTCTTGTGATNCTCCTTGGGACATTGATGATAACCCAGANGATGATACACTCACCAAANTAGCTCCNGGTATCCCCTTGGTCACCTATGAATCTAGTGACATNTACTGGACATTAGGTATNGGAATCCTCCTGCTAGTTGTAGCATATTTTGCTGGTATTTTGAAGATTGGGGAAGGAGTTACCAAAAAGAAAGCANCCGGAAAGAAACCAAAACCGTCTACGAGTCAAATTACTAAAGAAAAAGCTCCACAAAAGGAGGTTGTCGAGGTAGTCACTGAAGAAGAAATAAACATTGATGACCTATCTTTTGAAATTGAAGATTCAGCGACTGCTGAAGTTCAAGAACCTGAAGATGATTCTGAGGAGATTGAAGAAGTTATAGACATTGATGATAACACTGCAAGTGGTAGATTATCTGCTCTACGAAGAGAGATGTCATCCGATGATAAACCCAAAAAAGATACTAAGGAAGACCTTGCTCGAAGAATGGACTCATTCCTAAAAGACCGCTGACTTCATTCGTAAGTTACACTTGGCTTGAACCATGGACACACTCATGGATTCGACAACCGCATTTTTTACTATCGATCCGATGATATCTGACAGGCTGGTATCTGTTTTTGATGCGCTAAGTGGAGGAGATTGGGAGAAATTAATCAAAGAGGACGATGATTTACTGATTAGATTACTAAACCAAGGAGTTGAAAATCCTGAAGATAGAGAAAAAATTGTTTGGGATGATGCAAATTTGTTTTTTCTGTCTTGTGTCGAACTAACAAAATCTGACCAACCTTACCCATTAGAGGCTGGACTGTCAAAAGAAAGATTCGGTAGATTCCCCTATGGCAATGGGTCTGGAGTTACATATCTGAGAAATTGGATACGTGAGCCAAGAAGGAATCCTGAAAATTTTCAAAAAGTTTCTCAACTGCTTAGCGATCTTGATACCAGACTGATAGACACAAGCATGAGCAATGGCGCAGGTCGTCTAAATATGCGGGGATGGTTATCTAGTAAAGATGCCAAAGAATTACGAAAATTGCTAGTAACTAAAACATGGACTCCAAGTGCGGAAGAACCACTTGATGGTGGTTGCCAAGATGCAGCAAAACATCTAGTAGCACTATTGCGAGCTGCTGAGAAAAGAAACTGCGGTGTCTTGTTAAGAGTTCACAATTAATCAAAAATCAGTTCCCGTAATTCTCTCAAACATAGAAGCATAAAGCGCTGCTGTATCATCAATAACCTCTTGAGGAAGTGCTGGAATTGGAGGATCTGCTGTCCCTGCTTCTCTAGCTAATCGTAACTCCTCTTGATGTCCTGTTTTGACGTAATGTTGGCGGACAAATTCCTTCGATAGTTGCACGATGTTTCCTTTTGCATATTCTTCAGAATCCCACCACCTATCTTCGTCGAGCGTTCCAAACGAGTCAACTAGAACTGGCACCCTTCCAGGGCCTAAAGCAAACTCCTTTTTGCCGTCTACATGAATTAGACCACGCTTCAAGCCTTCTGTCTCGATCAAAGCATCGACTTTGATAACAACATCAATCAAGGAATCTAATTCTTCGCCTGTTATATTGGCTATTTCCAAAGCCTCCTCTCTGTCAATAAGACGGTCATATGCCTCAAATTTTGTTGTAACCTCTACATAGGGTTTCGGTAATTTTACACCTTGTTCAAGTTCAGTGCCGGTTTCAAAACCAAGCTCTTCGGATGTTAGTTCACCTCTCTTGTATCTTCTCCATCCAGACCCGGCCAAGTAATGGCGACAGACTATCTCAAGAGGAACGAAAACCCACTCGCCATCCCGTGGTGTTGTTCCAGGTTCTCGGTAAATGTCGACTCTTCGAACTAAACACCTATCCGCAGCATTTCTCTCAATAACGTGAGTCCTGCAAATCCCTTCTTTCTCCACCAATTCGAACCAGTGGCATGTAGTCCTGTTCAGCGATTCACCTTTCCTTGGAATCAATGATGGAATAATTTGGTCGAATACAGATATTTGATTTGTATACCTAAATTCCAAAACATCTGGGTCATCAGTAGACCACACTTCTTTCACTTTTCCAGAGTAGAGACATTCTCCCATAACAACACTGGAATTGCATGACGTCTTTCAACATTATTGCTGATTATTCATATTAATCCAAGCGCATCTTCGATTCTGTTAAGTTCTGGTCCAGTTGTTTCTCGCCCAGCTATTGCTCCGTTGTTCGATGCAGCTAATCCAGCACCGACATATGGAGAGCCAAAGGCGACTGTTCCAACCATGGGAGCAACACCCATTATTTCTTCAATCAACAAGACTTCGTCTGGCAAAACATCAGGGTGGAGCAGAATCCCGTTGTCGTTTGCGACACCAAGGGAACCAACAACGTCTTCCCCCGCTATTGAACTGATAGCCACAGGAACACCAATTACCTCTGATATGATTTCAACACCATCCTCGGGTATTGCTGGTGATGCAATAGCACCATTTTCATTGCATAGTAGTAAATTTCCGGCGGTGTTTACACCACCCTCCATAACTACAACGTCGCCAAAAGAAGTTAACACATCGATATCGGATTCTGTCGCTATATCTGCAACTGCTAAACCTTTTGAGTTGCCAGCTACTAATGCCCCAACAAGAGTCGAGCCACCGATTGTTAGCGGATGTCTTTCCAAGCCTAGATATTCATCAATCCTTGATAGAGCCTCATCGTTTAACTCATGAGGGTGAAAGACAACATTACCACAAACTGCGAGATATATTCCCACCTGATCAGAACCGAGAACATCGGATGTAGTGATTGGCATAATTCTACGCTCCAGATGTATTGGATTTGCTTTGTCGAGTAATCATACAGGGAATATGTGATTTTCGTTATACGAGTTTTGAATATAATGTGTTGCGGGGATCCCGAAGGAAAGAAGAGGGGCACAGTGACAGGATTTCCCGTGGGCTCTCGCACCACAGTACCAAAACTGACGCAGATGGGCTTGACTTCCGGGTTCGGGATGGGACCGGGTAAACACCACCGCTATGACCGTGCACCCAACTTCTTTCGAATCGGAAGTGGATGCGAACCAGCGTTAGGTTCGCTTCTTGAATTGGCATGAACTTATGAATGAAGGGCACTCGCTAGTGCGGTGCATACACGAAAAGTAGTTGCTTCATTGTTAGTGCTGCTGGACTGAACACGTCGCCGAAGCTTCGTGCTTACATCCGCAGTCTATCAAACTCGTCTT
>PAOW01000026.1 GCA_002710015.1 Methanobacteriota archaeon
CGCCCACATTGATGTCTTTTACCAATACAGTTCCCGAGGAGGTACCATCAGTTTTCCACAACTCTTTTCCATGTGTACCATCGTCTGCAAGGAAGTAGACTGTGTTGCCAATATGGGCCCAATTGTGGTTGCCGATATGTTCAGAGATATCTAGGTTTGAGTGAAGGATGACAGTGCCCGAGGCAGTACCGTCTGTTTTGCAGAACTTAGTGGTAGAACTCCCGCTACCATCATCGCACTGGTAGTAGAGAGTGTTTCCATGCACGTAATGTGCTCCTTTGTTCCCACCAACTCCGTGTCCGGAACCATTGTTCAAGTCCACGACCATACTTGTGCCTGCGGTAGTACCATCGGTCTTCCACAGTTCTTGCCCGTGTACTCCATCATTGTACTCGAAGTATACGTAGTTGCCCATTGGTGAATATGGGTTGATTGCTGTACCACCAGTCGTCAGCGCAGATGATGTATTACTGCCATTATAGCCCCCGGAAACAGTTTGGAAGGTGATATCACCCATGAGATCGCCAACCATTAGATCTGCACCTTCCACGCTTGGAGTCAAAGCAGGTGTAGAGCCACCCGTTTCCTTTGATTCAGTATCTTGGTCTAGGCCAATTGAGAAATCCATGTTATCGGTATATCCTACTTGAGTCATCAGTATCATGATCAAAGAGAGGAAAACTGCTCTGAATCGTCCGTCTTGGCTTACGCTGGCTGCCATATCTCTCGCAATTATTTCATTAACTACTTCCTTTCCCCTATGATAACAGGGTTTCCATGGAATTAAGACAAATGATAATGACAATCAGCCAATTACAAAGTTCTGGACTACCTGGTGCTGTAATCTATGATTACTTTGACAAAATCACATTTGTCCTTACAGATAAAAGTCCCGAAAATGGTGTATTCAGAATGCTTGCAAGGCTTGACTTCATGCCAAATATGGAGCCCACTGAAGTGCCGTCTGAATCAGGGATGAAGATTATCAAATTCTATCACCGGGAAGAAACATCAGGTCTTGCGACTGTTGATTTCCACGGTCCCATTTTGGGGACTTTGATGGATATAGACGGTTGCTGGTTCCACAATCAATCCTACATTAGTAATGAAGTCGGAGCTCATTTTACAATAGTAGGAACAAAAAAAGCATTATCCGCTTACAGGAAAAGGATGCTGGCGCTTTTCCCTGAAGATATTGGCCTTAAGGTATCAAGTAGCATGAGAGCCGATTTTATGATGACTCCATCATTATCAAAGCGCCAGTCTGAGGTTCTCAGTGTTGCAGTACAGATGGGATACTATGGCCAGCCAAAGAAGTGTAATCAATCAGATATCGCGGAAGTAATCGGTATCAGTCAAGGCACTGTTGCAGAGCATCTACAACTTGCAGAATCTAACATTATGAGTGGCTGGTTCCGTCAAATTAATTGATCAGCCTTCACGCTCGAAAGTATTCAACTCGCTTTCAAGTGCCTGTGCCTCGAATTCCAAATCTGATATTTTTTCACCGGGAATTCCTGGTTTACTCATTTCTTTCTCGAGTTCTTTCAAACGTTTACGAGCATTTTCCCTTTCCGACTGGAGTCTCTGTTCCTCAATCAACATTTTCTTTCTTGCTTCCTCTTGCCTTTTGGACTTGTCAGCATTTGTAATATCATCTTCTTCAGATTTTATCTCAACTTCAGTTGGGTATGATATTGTAATTCCTTCAGATATGAAGTTCTCATCAATTGTTTTCAACAACCAATCCCTTGCGATAAATTCCTCATTATAGTCTTCTACCCAAGAGAAAAGCCTGAAATTTTTCGTAAAATCGTCAAGCTCTCTAACCAAAACTCTTGGTTCTGGTGATTTTAGACAGTGTGGTGACGAGCGTGCAATCTCTAACAGGGAGAACTTGACGTGGTCAATATCCTCATCATAACTCACACATACGTCAATAACAAGAGACTTCCTTTTTGCGTTCCCGTCACCCCCACCCCTAGCATGATTGATTATGTCTGAATAGACAATTGTGTTATTTGGAATAATTATCAGTCTCTCGTCCCTATCAAGAATCTTTGTTGACAAGATACCAATAGATACAACAGTGCCTAAATTGTTCTCGATTTCAACTCGGTCACCTACCTCAAATGGCCTATCTACGGCTAATAGGAATGAGTTAGCAATGTTGCTAACAGTTTCTTTCATTGCGATTCCAAGAATAAGGGATACTAGTGCAAGTGATGCTAGTATTCCAAACAGGTCGATGTCTAACTCTAACAAAGCGAAGTAAGATCCCAAGAAATAGACAGCTGCCCTAGTACAGAATACGAGAAATGGATTTCCTCCTGATACGGTTACTGCATCTTTATTTTCGAAGAATTCCAGTATGACTGGCATGAGATATTTGACGGATACACTGGTGATTGAAGTTGCAATCAATATGTATGATGCTCCAAAGTATGGTTGCAATTTATTGTAATCCACGTCATTTTCAATCAACCACATAGAAGAGAGGTGAGCTCCAGCAGCAATAATGAATATGTTCAATCTAATCGAAAGTGGTCCAAGAAGTAAATCATCCCATCCAGCAGAACTACCTTTGACAAAATCTTTCCATGGATTAATCAATGCAATCCTTGCACCAAATAGAACCATTGCAATACCGATTACACATAGAGCAAACCTAACCAGAAAGGGAAGATTATCAAGATAATCGACTAGGTCAGATATCAATTCCATAGGTTTCACTTTTGCTTGGCGAACTTACGTGCCTGGTTTGCCCACTTGTCACGCTTGATTCTTCCTGGGAAGAATTCGATTGCGATATTGACTTGCTCTTCAATTTCAGCAGTCATATTTCCAACCTGTTCGAAAGTGTATATTCCCAAAGCATTCAATTTGTCTTCTATGAATGGTCCAACACCCTTGATTCTTTGCAAGTCATCACTAGCAGTGACAGTTGCAGCTGCTGCAAATCCTCGCTTTAGTCCCTTGACACCAGTCAATGCTGTTGCGGTCTTTCCAGTCCATGAGATGTTCATTCCACCTTCATCATCCTGAACCCAAGCGGTACCAGTCTCTTCGAAATCAGAAGTGTCACCGATGGAAACTTCAGTTGCACCTTTCTCTACCGGCTTAGATGCAACACTCCTTGCCGCTACACCCAGAGTAGTGAAATCGATGCTCTTTGCCTTTTCAGAAATTCGTAGGAGTTCTTCCTCTTTCTTTCTGGCAGCTTCATCCATTTGTTCGAGTTTCTTGCGACGCTCTTCCATCTCCTTTTCCATCTGTTCGAGTCTTTCTTGAGCAGCCTTTTCTGCAGCAACTCTAGCAGCATCCTCAGCTTCTTCTTTGGCTTTCTTTTCAGCAGCAGCTTTCTCTTCAGCAGCCTTTGCTTTAGCTTCGGCAGCAGCAGCCTTTTCTTCAGCCAATCTAAGTTTTTCAGCAGCTTCTTCTTCGGCCTTAGCCATCGCTTCAGCAGCTTCTTTCTCGGCCTTTGCTTTAGCCTCCGCAGCTTCTTCTTCGGCCTTAGCCATCGCTTCAGCAGCTTCTTTCTCGGCCTTTGCTTTCGCTTCAGCCTCTTCTTTAGCCTTCTTTTCAGCAGCCTCTTTCTCGGCCTTTGCTTTCGCTTCAGCTTCTTCCTTAGCTCTCTTTTCAGCAGCTTCTTTTTCTGCCCTTTCTTTGGCTTCAGCTTCTTCGATTGCCTTTAGTTCAGCCTTCTCCTCATCTCTTAATTGGGCAGCTCGCATATCCGCAGCAGCTAACTCATCAGCAGCTGGGTCGCCAACTGTAACTTCCCATAGGATGTATACAGATGAACTTCCCACTCTGATTTGTCCAGTGTAGACTCCGCTGACATCTTCCTCAGTTACGTTATCATCAAACTCAAGTTGGAATACAATCGATCCTGAACCTTTCTCGTCAGGGTTGCCTTCGACTATGATTGAATCCATATTGAATCGTCCACGGTTAGTAGCAGCTGCTAGGTCTGTAATTAGCACCAGAGAATCTGGATCAAGTTTTGAAATCGTTATGGTTTCCTTGCTTACTGCACTGTCACCAAAGTTTTCAACGCTGACGGATTTGAGAACGAATGGGTCGTTCTTTGTTCCGCTTCCAGATACAAAGTTAGGTCTGGCTGTGGTGTTTTCAGGCTCAGGCCCATTTTTGTATCCAACCATTACAAGAAGTGAGTCTCCTCTTTCTCTTGCAAGATACATTAGTGGCACTAGCAACAGCAATAGAAGCAGAGGTAAGCAAACACAAATCCACCACATAGTGCTAGAGCTGCTGTCACTATCTTTCTTTGAATCAGACTTTGCTGACACACATGTTACTCCATCATCCTTGATGTCATCAGGAATACTATCTGCATCCCTTGCGTCAGATCCACACCTATCCTCATCTGCATCAGACCATCCATCACCGTCTGTGTCTACTTCTAGAGCGTCACAAGATTCCGAATCGGTAGGGAAGTCAGAATCATCAAGTGGGTCTGTTCCACACTCAACTTCATCAGCATCGTGGACACCATCGTTATCATCGTCAAAGTCTTCTTTCAGTCCAGTTGTTGAGCTTCCCGACAATGAGTCTGGGTCACCGTCGCCATCTGTGTCTCTTGATGCAGAGCGGTCATCAGGGAAATCATCCACGTTGTTTCCTACGCCATCTCCATCGCGGTCATCGTCTTGTGAGTCACAAATCATGTCACCGTCAGAATCTGTTGGAACGCTTGATGCATCATCTGGGTCAGAACCACATGATTCTTCAGGCCCATCAGCCCAGCCATCAAAGTCTCTGTCAGATTGCAAGGCATCACAGACACCGTCATTATCGTCATCTATTGGTATGGACTCAGAATCCAGTGTGTTGGAGTTACACATAATTTCTTCAGTATCAATGTATGAATCATTATCGTCATCGTCGTCTATGTAGTTACACAAACTGTCTCCATCAGTATCGATTGGGGTACTAGATGCATCCTGCGGGTCTTCGCCACAGAGGTTTTCCATTTCATTGGACCAACCGTCTCCGTCCATGTCGTCATCATATACATCAGGGGTTCCGTCTCCGTCAGTATCTTCTAATACACCTAGAGTTAATTGGAAAGTTCCACTCTGTCCAGAGTTTGAGTTGTTCGCCCAAATAGTGTAGAGTGTAGCAGAGCTCAATTCAGTTGGAGTTCCGCTGATAGTTCCAGTCTCACTAGTAGAGCGACCAGGCATTATTCCATCGAATTCTAGACCAAGTGGTAATGCGGGATAGATTGCCCAACTGGTTATGTCTCCACCCGCTGTTATTGGAACCAGAGGGTCCATAGCAGAGTTTAGTGACAACTCGACGCTATCCTTTAGATAAATCACAATAATGGCTCTATCGTCACTGTTATCCAATAAATCACAAACCCTGTCTTGATCTATGTCGCTTGGGTAATCATTTTCATCCATCTCATCAGTTTGACAGTTTGTCTCATCAGCGTTGGACCAGCCATCACCGTCTTTATCATCGTCATTAACATCAGGAATGCCATCTAGATCTGTATCTGTTAGAACAGAAATGGTAACAGTTGCTGTGCCGTAATCTTCGACTCCTGTGGCATTGATTGTATACACAGCACTCTGTGATAGAGTGCTTGGTGTTCCCCAGATTGTACCATTGTTGGTTCCAAAGAAGATACCGCTCGGCAATGTAGGTTCAATACTCCACGAAACGATTGCAGCTCCAGATGTTGAAGGATATAATGCCATCATCGGTGAATACTGTGCTAGTTCAGCAGTATTGTATGGATAGTTGATGAAAATACCAGTTCCGTTAATTGTAATCTCTAGAACTGTGGTTCCTGAACCACCGGTGTTGTTAGCCCAAATTGTGTAATTTGTTGCAGGTGAGTCCACGAATGGAATACCGACAATTGCTCCGTCTCCTCTCAAACTTAGACCAGTTGGTAGTGCTGGTGAGATATCCCAAGATGATGGTACACCGCCAGTGCTGGTTGGCACTACTGGAGTGATTGGTACATCCTTGAAGAATTCATATTCTGACTCTGCGTAGGAAATTACCGGTGCAGGTTCGTTAACAGTGATTGTAAACGGAACACCTGCGCTACATACATTCCAACTATTACATGACTTAACCTTGAAGATTGCAGTACTCTGGTTTGCAGTTGGCGTACCAGTAATGTGTCCTGTACTGTTCACCGATAATCCAGCCGGTAGAGGTGGATATGTGGTAAAGTGGTGCAGGTTTGCACTGTTCGTAATTCCAGTTGGGGCAATTGGCGTAATTGCAACACCTCTAGTGTAACTCTGTGTAGTATCTGCAGGGTTGTATGAAACAACAGGTAAAGCAGGGCTTATTCCGAATGTAACCTCAAGTGATTGGCTTCTGTCCCAAGCATATGATGTGGAACCGTGATTTACAGTAATTGTATAGGTCTCATTTGCCGTATCTGTACATCCGTTTTGAGGGGTACCTGAGATATAGCCAGTTCCTGTGTTGAAACTTAATCCACACGGTAAGGCAGCACTGTTGGTTACTCCTAAACTATTGTTTAGTGAATAGGTCGCTATTGAACCGCCATATTTACCTATCATTTTGAAGGTGGTAGATGTTCCTTCTGACGGACTGTTATAGTTTATTTCGTGGTCGAAATCTCCCCAGAATCTGTAGAGTTGATGTTGATAACCAGTCTGCCCGCTTGTTTGACCTGGTGCCCAAGAATCAACTCCCACACAATTAATATTTCCACTGCCACATTTACTCAGCAATGATGCTGTCATGTGCATGAATTTAGAACCATGATAACCTGTGAAGTAAATGGAATCCGAATTGTCGAGACCAAAGTCGGTAGTGTAGTGGCTGGTAGACCAATAAGTGGAAATAACATCATATGCTAGGTTTAGGTCTTTGTCAAATGCAATAGTTCTCAAGTCATGACCATATATGCTATGCGTGTCGATTAAAACATGTGCAATATCGTTGGAATCAACTGCTGAATAGATCGAATCACTCTTGTAGGACTCTGTATTGGCATCCCAGCCAATTCGAGTTTCAAGTGAAATTACATCACTGGAGGTATGGTTCATAGTTGCTATGTGTAAGCAATATCTGTTAGAGCTAGTTGGCGCAGAACTAGAAGAACTTCCAGCGAATTCAAGGTCCGTGCAATATTCACGGTCGTTGACATATGCGAAGAATAGAGTATCATCGCTAAACTTGTCCATTGTGAAGTAATGTTCGTAACTTTGTCCAATATTGGAACGCTCTGTTGTCACATTTTCTGCCCACAACCAATTTCCTGAGGAATCTGCATGTGCAATCCAAGATGAAGCGCGCCCAGCATAGTTTCCGCCTGAGTAGGTGGCAGAAGAAGACCCAAAGTCATAATCCCATTGGCTAGTGCTTGCAGAAACATGTCCTGCTGCTGTTACAGAACCATCGTGATGTAAGACAACTTGATGCTCATAAGTAGCCCTGCAGTTAGTTGGGTTGGATTTACCTACTGATGTCCATTGGACTTGTCCATTTGTGTTAACTTTCGCAACCCAAGGCTGGAGAGTAGTTAGACAGGTTCCAAACGGTCCAACTTGCATTCCTCCGAACCTCAAATCATCATTGGCAGTCTTTCCTTTAGCGATTATTACAACATCGCCAGTTGACTTATCTAAGTCCATTTCTGAAGATTCATCGTTAGCTTCTCTCGATATTGATGCTGAATCGGTGGATGAGGTACCAGAAGATTCAGTATTGATTGCCCACTGTAAATTTCCATAATAATCCCATTTTGCAAGAATAACAGTCTCTTTGCCGTTATTGTCAATCGTCACTCCATCGAAATTGAATTCAACAGGGTCACTACTTGTAGCAGTTGCTTGGAATAATGCGTAAATGTTACCATTATCGTCAACATCAACATCTTCAATGTAGAATCCATTACCCCTGATGCTCTTGGCCCAAAGGTAATCGTTTCCAGCAGGCTCTCTCATACTCAAAACAATATCATTAGAGTCATGATTTCCACCTGCAGCAATGCCATCTACCTGTATGCTACTGGTTGAAGAATACCTTTCCAAAGTAACGATTTCTCCATTACTTGCGAAGGCTGTTTTAGCAGATGTTTGGTCGCTATAACTGCCAGTGAACAGACTCTGATAACCGGTGTACAATGGATTTTCCATAGTAGATTTGATTGTCAAATTCTTACTCCATGCCTCTACACCAGAAGTGGTTGTAATAGTGTAAATTGAGCCAGAGAAATCTGTGCTTGTTACACGGCCACTAATTTCTCCAGTTGTCGCATCAAGGGTCAAACCGGCTGGTAGTGAAGGGCTTATTGCAACACCAGTAGGCATCATTGCAGGATATTCAGGCATGTATGAAATATCCATTTCCATCTCAAAGATGATATCATTAGTTCCATAATCCAAGGTCGCAGTCTCAAGCATATCACAAGTTCCATCGCCATCATAATCGCTAGGATAAACCGTACTGTCTCTGGAATAATCGATTGCTGAGCCATAGTACGCTAGACGATTGTATTGATTGTAACTAGCTGAATATGGGGACCAAGAGATCCATGGATCATCACCTGCTGCGATAGTTATATCCAGACTAGAATGGTATTGGTTGAAACCATTCCCATTGCTATGAGAAATCACTTGAGTTGTAGTTTGTGCGTTTGACGAAGAGGACAATTTCGTGTGATATGCCGACTTATTGGTGTAGTCTATCCAAGCAATGTGGACATTGTCACTAGAGTCTAATTCAAGGCTCACTCCTTCATTACCGCTTGGTGTTTGATCTGTGAATCTATTTATCCAGTTTGACCCAGAGTTGTCATAGTACTGGTATGTCACAAAGGAATTAGCGTCATTGGGACCGGAGCCCTTCATTAGTGCCATGTGTGGTTGGTTACTCGAATCAACTGTGAATGATGAGCGCCCTGGCCCAACATCACTTACAGTACCTGATCCAGCGTCTATGCCAGAATTCCAGGTCCCTGAACTGGTATCGTATATCCATGTGTAGATGCGAGTGGCACTCTCGTGGTATGCTAGTAAGTGTATGTCGAGGTTTGAGTCGACTGCAATTTGTTTGTATTCTGCATTCAAGGTAGATGTGCTAACTCCGGTTGGATACGCAATTTCACTAGTAATTCCGCCAGGCGATATACGTACAATTTCGTCATGAGTAGTCATGTAAACAGTTCCATCAGTTGCAACCGAGAGGTCATGATGTTGACCCTCATGATTTGTATCAAAGGTGTAAACTAAAGTCGGATTACTGTATAATGTGGTGTGAGGGGAACCAAATTCTAGGAATCGTAACTTTTCATCATCTACAACATAAGCGCCTTGTCCATAGGCTTCGTAATCGAATCCTGCCTGATAGTTATTTGCACCCGATATAGTACCTATCATGTTACTACCTGTCGTGGAGCCAGATTCTATGTTGGTATCAGTGAAACCAAACACACGCATGTGTTTTTGACTGTTAGACAATCCTGTAACTTCATACTCGTATCCATGAGAGTTTGGCGCAAATATGATTCCTGTTGGATAATCAGGGGATAGACCGTAATCGCCCCAAGTGTAGGAAGACGTTAGAATTCTTGTATTCCATTCCTTGCGCTCACAAGCCTGCTCATCAGCATCGCTCCAGCCGTCACCGTCGTCATCAGTGTCGGTGTAGTCACAGGTGCCGTCTCCATCTAGGTCAAGAGGAATGCTTGTAGAATCTTTTGAGTTTGAGACACATGCTTCTTCATCAGTGTCGTTCCAATTGTCATTATCGTCGTCTAAATCTTCAATCAAACTGGTTGTACAAGCAGCATAAATCGAATCAGGCATTCCATCATCATCAGTGTCTAGTACTGCACATGGGTCTAATCTGAAATCATCATCAACATCTAGTGTTCCATCATTATCATCATCGGTATCCCATGGGTCAATCACTCCATCTAAATCAAAGTCAGTGGGGCGCATGTGCAAATCGGTTGGAGCTAAATTTACTCCCATCTCGTTATTTTGGTCACCTGTATCGTCCGTATTTTCATGTCCTGTTCGTCCATATCCTCCCGAACCCCAACAGTAAACCTCGTTGTCTGTCATTACAGCACAAGTAGATGTGTCAGTCAAGGCAATTAATTTGGCACTGCCCTCTAAATCGACAGCTGTTTGGAATGGTAACTCGTTTGAGTTGTCGCCCAAACTGTTGGTATTTCCGTATCCAAGGCGACCATTAATTCCATATCCCCAGCAGTATACATCTCCTGAACTAGAGATTGAGCAAGAGTGGTCTTGACTTGCTTCAACATCAGTCATTAATGTTCCATTAAAGTTAATCGATGTTGCTGTTTGAATGTCATTATTTGTTCCGTAACTAGATGATGAACCTTGACCTGTTTGGCCATAAGACCCCGAACCCCAGCAGACTATGTCTCCCGCACCAATTGATCTCGTGGTTTCATCATGTAGTTCTGTTACAGCACTTACAACCAAACAAGCATGGTCGGCTCCAAAGGAGAAATCAGAAGTTAAAATTCCGTTGAAATCATAAAAGACATATTGACTACCACTCGTTTGGCTGATAAGATAACCATCACCCCAACACTTGATTGCTCCAGTTGCTGAAGTTGCACATATCGCACCAGAATTGGATGAAGATGCGTATAAATCGACGTACTTTCCTGAAGTTGAGTAATCTAGAGAAGTTGCAACGTCATACCCATAGTTGTAAGCCCAGCTTTGACCGATTGCCCGATCATTGTTTGAACCCATACAGTATATCTCACCGCTCAATTTCAATGCACAAGTAACGTCTGAGGCAGCGGCAATCTTGATTACATCATTACTAAATTGACTTATGATTTTTGGCGTTAATTCATAATTATTAGATGATGAGATGTTAGATTGTCTTTGTTGGTTTTGACCCCAGCACATCACCTTTCCATTTATGCTGCTGTCCACAGAAGATTGGACAACCGCACAGTTGTGATACTTACCTACACTAATTTGGCTTGCAGTTACATTTGCTCCTAAATCGATGTAAGGTAAGTTAACACCCATCTCATCGGCATCATCCCCGAGATTTGTTGAAGTTGAAGGCATGCTAAGTTGGCCTACACCATTCCATCCCCAGCATTTAATCAATCCCTGGCGAGACAATGCACAAGTGTGACCCTGTCCTGACTGGATATCGATAATGTCATATGGCGTCTGTGCAGTTTCTGACAAACTGATACCATCCCCATCTCCATCTTCAACTGGTGAATCCGCTAAAGTAGTAACCGAGCTCGAAGAAGAATACCCTACTGCGGTTTCGTCACCCCAGCAAATTACTGATGATGCACCAGCGCTGTCTTCGAATACACCACATGTTGAATCGGTCGAATGCTCGATTACAATCTGCTTTGCAGTCAATCCTGAAGGTACAGAAATTGTCTGTGGCGTACTGTATGCTGCAGTCGTGCTAGAGCCTTGTCCAAACGAACCAGATTCTTCTACACCCCAACACTCAACTGAATTTTCAACAACAGCACATGCATGATATTCACCCATCGAGATTGAATAAATTCGGTCACCTGCACTACCCAAGTCCACTTCAGTTCCGCTATTGGATGGGCTGGATGAGCCTAGAAGTAATTCACCAGATCGAGTGTTTCCTGCTGTGTCCATCCAGTCGCTTCTTTGTCCCCAACATACTGCTTGAGTGCTGTTATCTAAAATAGCACACGAAGTGTCATATCCTGCTGTAACAGTTCTTACAGAGTCGGTGCCGAAACCAATGTCGACCTTCACTAGTGAGGAAGAATTTGTGCCAGTTGTGCTGGAATTTCCTAATACCATTTTGCTGCTTCCTCCATTGTAACCCATACACCAGATTTCGCCTAAGTGATTGGTTACACATGTGTGTCTTTCTCCAGCAGCGATTTCCTCAGGCAGTCCTCCCAGATTCAGATTCATTACTTCTGGCGAATCTACAACTCCACCGCTCTCGATTCTAAATCCAGTTCGAATTTGGATGTCGTCAACTGCGACATAATCTCCCATAGCATCATTTGCGGATGATCCATCCTTGATGAACGACCATCGCAAAGTATGAATTCCCGAGCTGACGTTTACGGTAGTTGTAGACCAGTTTGTCATCTGCCCTTTGGAAGAGTTTACCTCTACTCCATCAATTGAGAATGATAGCCTGTCATTACAGTTGCTCAGGGTTGGACATGTGTCGGTCTTGTAATCAAAGGATACGGTTCCATCAGTGAACATTCTGGTTATTGAGAATCCAATATCAGACGATGAGGAATGTCCGCTTGATTTGAATGAATTGCTACCAGATGAAGCGTCTGTGGTATCAATTGCCCACTGAGATCCAAATTGACCCACAGTACCTTCTAGAGTCCAATCAGAACTGATCGTTGATGCTTCAAAGTCGTCATCATAACCGGCTGTTGTATCTTGAACATAATATTCTCCAGTTTGAGAATCTTCACCATCTCCCCAACAATAGATTTGGCTAGTTGTTGTCGTTACACAGTTGTGATTTGCACCGACTGCTAAGTCAGCTGCAATGTGATTATTAGGTAGAGTTAGAAGGGTTGGATTTTCAGAAGAAGAAGTCGAACCAATGCCTATTTGCCCTTTGTTGTTTCTCCCCCAACACAATATCTCGCCTGCAGCAGATAGAGCACAAGCGTGGTTCTCCCCAGCGTCTATGTCTACAGCTTCAAAGCCAGTAGGCCAAGATATTCCACTGTTTGAACCACCCAATTTGTCGTAGTTGTTATCTCCCCAGCAGTAAATATCTCCGCCATCTTGAATTGCACATGCGAAATCCATTCCTTGAGTCAGAACACTTGAATCTCCGACAGAAGCTATGTTGTTGATAGTGTCCATGGAATCACAGCGACCATCCTCATCGAAATCACTCGGGATAGATGAAGAAGACATACGGTCTGTTCCACAAGACAACTCTTGCATTCCAGTCCAACCATCTCCATCAGCATCTACATACAAACCAGCACCTGCAATTGCAGGATTGTTTACTGCCCATAGTTCACCAGCGCTGACAAGGTGAAGAGAGGTGTAAATGTATCCAGCAGAGTTAATCATCATGCCAAACGAATCAGCAGCACCAGGCCATGCTGATATCGCATCACCATCCCATTGACCATTATCTCGAGACATTAAGGTCGATCCGTTTGTGTTGTGAGTAAACAGAATCCAAGGTGTTCCATCAGCATCAACCTGAATTAAGGCTTGGCTAGTTGTGTTGTTCGAAACCAATTCAGTGCTCCATGAAGAAGAAGCATCACAGTTAATTGAACACGATGAATAGTATACCGAAGAAGTTGCGTGGTTGATTGAACTGACATGCAGTGAGCCATCTGGGGCTGCATCAATGCTTACTCGCATATTGACTGCGGATGATGTTTGAGATGTATGAACAGAAATCTGTGCTATGTTATTGCTCTCATCGAAGTAGTATGTTCCCGACTGGTTTACATAAACTCCGTGAACATTATCTTGCATGTCCATGGTAGAATCCATATCTTTGAGCGATTGTTCAATTGGTGTAGAGCTTACCTCTGACCATGAACTGACTGTAATACAGTTACCTGAACATTGATAATTTCGCAGGTTGAGTTTGCCAGAATACAAATGAAGGACATCATTTGAATCGATCGTCAAAGAGAAATCTTCCAGGGCATACAGTCCAGTCAGAATTTGTTCACTCCAAATACCATTTACCTTTGTTGTGTATGTAATTCGATTAGCACCGTTATCCCTCATGTGAACAATGTGTGGGTTGCCCTCAGAATCTAATACAACATCAACGTCGACAAGGTTGGAATCACTGCCTAGAGTTTCAACTGACCACATTCCGTTGTCATACGCTGCAAATTTCAAGTTTCCATTTCCTGAATCAAAGTATGCGATGGCAGGGCATCCAGTGGTTGGGATTTCGCCCATTGAAATCAAATCACCAGTGTCGCTAGAATCGGAGTCGAGTCTCCTGTCAAGTTCATTCCTTTGCTCAGGAACTGCTAGCACATCGCATGAATTATCCTTGACTTCTTCATCAAGTTCTAGAGATAATTCGGTTGTAAAAGGTAAATCAGTCTGACCATCTCCACGGTCTTCAGTATCTCCATATCCGAGTTGACCGATTCCATTATCACCCCAACAAACAATATCATTGTAACCATTACTCATTATCACACAAGTTGTCCCAGCGCCAACCTCTATGTCGTTTACATTGTATGCGAAGTGGTTACTCGAGGAGGTCAATCGAACATGAGGTAGGTTGTTGCCCATTCCGTTAGTAGATCCCGGACCGGTTCCGCGATTATCTTGACTTCCGTATCCAAGTCTTCCATCCGCACCGTTACCCCAACATTGAACCGTTTTGTAGTATGAGCTGTATCGGACGATAGCACAAACATGATCTTCTCCAGCATCGATTGATATCACCTCGTAGTTCAGATCAGCATAACTAATCGAAGACATAGAGCCTCCAGAACCGTCTCCCACATTTATTGTGGATTCAATACCCAATTGTCCGAAATCATTCAATCCCCAACAGAATGCTCTGTCAGTCCCGCTGTCGTCAACGACAGCACAAGTGAACCCATCACCTGCTGTGATTGCGCTAGAAGTTCCAGGTAGGTCTAGGAAGTCCAAGTTGTCTCCCATCTCTCCTGCACTGTCTCCGATGTCTGTTGTTGAATCCAATCCAAGTTGCCCGTTATCGTTGCCACCCCAGCAGGATACACTGTTGTTGTCCCAAACAACACAGGTGTGGTCCCAGCCCAGAGCCATGCTATCGATAGTGCGGCCGGTAGGCACGCTCGTGACTGCGAAGTTGCTTCCAATTTCGCTTGGTGCGTCTCCTCTATGAGCAGTGTCGCCAAGACCAAGTTGTCCCTTGGAGTTGTCTCCCCAGCAGATTAGGTCATTGTTGTCCATGACTGCACATGTGTGACTCTTTCCAGCTTCAATCATTGTAGCATGTCGGCCAGTAGGGAATTGCAAGAACGGCAACGTGTCGCCAGTCTCCAAGTATCCATCACCAAAGCCGCCATCATTTGTTGAGTATCCCAGTCCCAATACTGATGATTCTCCCCAGCACTTGACTGAGCCGTTGGTGAATAGTGCACAAGAATGCTTGTCGCCCATGACAATCTTGTCTACCGATGCATTGGTTCCTAGGTTAACAAACGGCAAGTCAGTACCAGTTTCATCACTACTGTCTCCGATGTTTTGTGTGTTACCAAGGCCCAGTTGACCATCACTTCCATCACCCCAGCACTTGATGTTGCCTGATGCTCCGATTGCACAGGCCGAATCCAATCCAAGAGCGAGGGAGTCTGCATTACCAGTTTGCCCCGCACCCATCGCTACATTTTCGTTAAGTTCTTCTTCAATAGGTGGCGAGGAATCGCTTGATTTGAAGTTCTGATCAGCAAACGGAGTCATGGGCATTAGAACCATGATCAGCGTCAGCATAAAGGCCGATGTGCGTAGTGAAACTGGGCGCATGTCTCACGCGTGGGCGAGTGCGCTCATTAGGTTTAAGCCCAATCATGATAGGTTTTTCCTATTATTTTCCAATTGAATTGATTATCTTTGATTCGGCCGATTGCAGGTGCTCACTAACCGTTGCTTGCTTGATATTCAAAGCAGCCGCAATCTCTCGCTGAGTGCATCCTCTGGGAAGACTGTAATATCCCATTTCTATCGCTTTGTCAAGAACGATTCTTTGTTTGTGTGGCAGGTAATCATTGAACTCAGGATTGTGCATAGATTCAGCTCCAAGTTTAACAAAAAATCCATTCCCAACAAGGTCAGAAAATCGTTCACGAACTCTAGTCAATCCTGCCTTAGTTCCTCTGATAGTTAGTGTAAAACCATTCTGGCCAAGCATAGTTGGATTAACCCACCATGCTTCATTATCCTCACAGAACATCATAGCAATCGGGCCACTAAGATGCACTTTAGCCAATGCAGAGTTTTTAGTGATTGATTTTATTTCCAAAATTTCCATTGCTTCGTGCTTTTTATTCAGAACCTTTCGGTCATTAAATTCCAGTTTGACGTAACACAATAGACCATCAGGCCTTTTTTCGATGAGGGTTATGAATTCACTTAGCAAAAACGAGTTCGCTAGTTTAGAACCAGAAAGGGAAGAACCAGCTTGTAAACTCATTTCGACTTGCATGTATCGTAGATCGAGATTGCTTTCAACTGCAAGTCTGTCACTCACGTGATCACTGCCTTCAGTCGTCGCCACCGGCTTCGAACATACTCAACAAACTGTTGAGTTCTCTCAGGTCTTCCTCAAGTAGATTACGTGTCTTCTTGTCTAAGTCTGGGTCTGCAAGTTTTTCATTTATGATTTCGATTTCTTCCTTAGCCGCAGCCCGTTCTTTGTTGAGTTGCTTGTCTTCCTTGACCATTTGCATTCGGGCCTTTCTAATGCTTACATTCTTCCTAGTTTTGTTGAATGCCGCACTAGCCTTACCTGAAATTTCAACAGAGGTTGGGAATGGAATTTCGATACCTTCGGATTTGAACCTTTCATCTATGTTTTTCAATAACCAATCACGCGCTACATACTCGTCAGAGTAATCTTCGACCCAGCCATACATCCTGAAGATTTTAGCAAAGTCTCCTAACTCGATTAACAAGACTCTTGGTTCTGGCTTCTTTATGACATATGGACAATCCCTCATTAGTTGAAGAGTAGTATACTTCACATGTGAAATATCCTCATCATAAGACACACCAATGTCCTGGACTAGAGAGATTCTCCTTCCAACTCCGTCTCCTCCACCACGTGCGTGGTTTATGACGGTGGAATTAACTAAGCTGTTGTTAGGAATCACGACTAAGTTTTCTTCATGTGTTAGTATCTTTGTGGAAAGTATTCCCACCGAGACTACTGATCCCATTTTACCCTCAACTTCTATCCTATCTCCAACCTCGAATGGTTGGTCTAGTGCTAGCATGAATGAATTCACAATGTTTCCTAAAGTCTGTTGCATTGCTAAACCTATGATAAGGGAAAATACCGCTAAGGATGCTAGAACACCGAATAACTCGATTCCAAGCTCGGACAATGCGAGGTATAGGCCACCAAACCAAACCGCTGCACGGAATATGAAAATTATGAGCGAGTTACTACCCGAGACGGTGACACTTGAGGGGTCTGAGAATTTGTCCATAATTACTGGAACCATTATCATTAACGATACGCTCAAAATTGAAGACGAGATGATTATGTATGTAGCATCGAAGAAAGGTGTCATCGATTTTGCAAAACTGTCATCTGATCCTAGGACCCAATTCATTGTGAATTGAATACCTAGTAGGAATGTGAATATGTATGTCCTTTTTGAGACGGGAGTATACAATTTATCGTCCCAACTAGCTTCTGTTTTACGAACGAAGTCGAGAACGACTTTTTTCATGAATAGCCTAACGATTCCCAGTACAATTAGAGTGGAGACAATACCTACAATCCATTGTGCCCAAGCATCCAAATCATTCAGCCAGTCGATGGCGTTCCCAACCTGAGACATGGACGGGCGGGCACATAACTCTAATGAAAGGTTTCCCTATCAAAGTTAATCCGTACTAAGTGTTGAATTAATGAGTCGGGTTATGATAATACACGCATTTAGATTAGGAAAATAATCCTTGATAAATAGTTGAACTTTAGGTTATATCGCGGGCCGTAACTTTAGTGGCGGAGTAATTGCTGTCGCGATAGCCTTGCTTATGCTGGCAGCAATTCCCAACAATTATGTCACCAACATGGAGATTTCTGCTGGTAACTCTCAAAAAGAATCCAGTATAATTTCTAACCCAACAGTTTCACCAAGCTCAACAACCATCCGTCTAGCAAATAATTCTTTGATGAGCAATGTTACGTTTTCATATTCCACATCTTCAAGCGGACAAATTATTCCTTCAGATAATATCTCCCTAGTCCATGATATTAGGAGTGGAGGAGGTTCTAGTTTACCCGATGCCTTCGTTAGTCTAGGAAACGAGTTGCTGTTTGCCGCTAATGACGGGATAGTTGGCGAAGAATTGTGGAAATCGGACGATTAGTTCAAACAGTGTTGTTTGGAGTATTGAAGAACTTCAAGTTATACTTCAACAACGTGGAAGATGTCGTGCTTCTGGTCACCACCGCTCTCGATTTTCTCGTAGTAGCCTTCTATGATTAATTCCTCAAAGACTTCCAGGTAGGCATCTTCCTCTTCGATATCTCCAGCTTCGAAATCGACTTTTTGAATGCTCCAAATGTCTTTTCTCTTCAGCCTTCGGTTCTGTGGATATTCCTGTTCGAACTTCATTGACTTGTATCTCAAGAATAACTCGACATGGCATTGAAGTTGGTCCTTTAGTTCTGCTTTCTTTTCTTTCTGTTGTTCTTCTTCCACAGATAGTTCTGCCAGTTCAACGTGTGCTTGTCCTACTATGTCTGCAATTTTGTCTAGGTTTATCTCCATCTCAGGGTCCCAGAGTGGAAATTGATCATAATTTTCTCTATACATCAAATCGATTTCTAACCTAAAATCATCGTACTCTACATCTAACTCATGCTGGGTGATGTAATGGTCAAAGTTAACTTCCAAAATAGCGTCATATAAATCCTGAGTGTTCATACAATTTCTCTCCTGCCCAACGGCTTTTCTTTGCCGTCCGAAGCGGTCTAAGAATATTTCTGAAATACTGCAACGAGGGGTTATAAATCTACGTAAAAACATGTGTCAAATGTTGTCGCCACAAGGGCGGAATTTAACCACTGGTTTTCTCAAATCAAAGAGAGTTAATCGCTTCTTCATGATGGCTCAAAAGGTTACGTAATTTGACCTTCATGGAAGGTGTCATCATGTCGTTGTCTACACTCCACTCTACTGGGTCAAGGATGATGTTTCTTGCAACTTCATATCCTTTCCATTTAGGAGCAATCATATTGTTTTCCTTGAGGTTCGATAGCAACCATGTCTTAACTCCCTCATCTGCGCACATTGCGACATTGTCAGCAGGGACGGAAACTCCAGCAGCTCCAGCAGCGGCTCTTAGAGCATCCAAAGCAGGATGAACAATCAGGTAGGTGTTCTTCATGTTACGACCATCTAATACAGCCTGCTCAACAAGTGGGCTGAGTTTGAGGTTTTCTTCTAGTGGTGCAGGAGATACATACTTTCCATTCTCCAACTTGAATTGGCTCTTTACACGACCAGTAATAGATAGGTATCCATCTACCATCTTTCCAAGGTCACCTGTTCTGAATCCTCCATCCTCTGTCATAACCTCAGCAGTAGCTTCAGGTAGGTTCCAATAGCCCTGCATTACGTTTGGACCGTATACTATGACCTCACCTTCATCCGGTCTGTCAGGATCGTCCCAAGCACTCTTATCGATTTCAACACGAATTCCGTTGGCAGGCATACCAACTGTATTCAATCTCGACATTCCTTTGCCCATCCAACCGTTAGCAGCAACTAGGGGGCTGGTCTCCGTGAGTCCATATCCTTCATAGCAGTTGAAACCGACTTTCTGGATAAATGCTGCAACATCTGGTGATAGCGCAGCTGCTCCGGAGAGACAGAATCTGATGTTACCACCAAATCGTGCGCGAACCTTCGACCAAACGAGTTTGTCCCATTTCTTATCCCAGAACTTTGTAGGTGTTACTGCATCACATTGGACACCTGCCTTTGCAATTCTTTCTTCTGCGGCTTTCTGTGCCTTGCCAACAAATAATTTTTTGAGTCCTTTTGCTTCTGAGAATTGGGTATTCACCTTGTCGTAGAATTTATTCCAAACTCGAGGAACTGCAAGGAGAGCAGCAGGCTTGATTTCCATACACTCATCTGCGATCTTGGTCAAATCAGAAATCAGGTTGATGTGAACTCCCATTCTAATCATCCAATGCAGGTCAAAGGTTGAACCAAATGAGTGAGCCCAAGGCAGGAAAGCTGCGTTTTTGTCACCAGGATATAATTCGAAAACACCTTGAACACAAAGGACATTTGACAATGTGTTCCAATTGGATAGCATGACTCCCTTGGGGTTGCCAGTGGTTCCAGATGTGTAAATCAGAGTAGAAAGTGCTGTGGGGTCATCTGCTATTTCTTTCAGATCTTCCCCACTCCTACCAGCGCTAACTAGATCGCTCCATGAGCGGACTTCAATACCTTCAGGAGGTATTTCATTAGGTGGTTCATCTCCAATAAGAATGACGCCAGATGATGGCCATGAATCAGCATCCAATGCTCCACACAATTTGTCAAGAACTTCAGTGTTTGCAACTGCTACAACCTTTGGTGTTGCATCTTTGAGTATGTATGCCCAATCATCTCCGTGTTGGTGTGTATACATTGCAGTGTAAGCAGCTCCCAAGGCATTAGCTCCGTATGACAGAGCAGCCCATTCAACCGAGTTATCAAGGATGATTGCGACTCTATCTCCTTTTTCAACGCCGATGTCTCTTAGTCCCTTTGCAACAGAGGTAGATAATTCACCAAACTCATTGTAGGTAAGGTGCATCCTTTCTCCGCCGTATCTTGGTATGTAACCAAAACACAGATCTTCTCCGAATCTGTCTTGGCTAACTTTTAGCATTTGGTAGAGTGTTCTAGGATCATCGCCTTCAGGCTTTATCCACTGTCTGTCGTCAGGCTGTCTCGGCCAAGCCATTTCTTTCTGTGCCATGACTAAGACGTGTCATGTTTATGTTATGAATCCTCTGCCAGCAGAATTTTTGAAACATTATCACGCCAATCCTTACCATCGTTTCTATTTGCCAATGGCGATGCAGGTGAGGGATGCCAGCATGTTGTAATTTCAATATCCAAGTCGCTGAGAGCCAAATTTGCTCTTCTTTCAGCATATTTACCCACTCCAATCACTCTCTCTATTTCCAAATAATCTACAACGCTTCTAAGGTGGTCATCACAAGATTTCAAGAGAGACTTTACAGATTTCCCGCTTATATTATCGGGTGTAATATTTCTACCAGTATCGCCCAAAAGTAGAAGAGGGCAGTGATTTACTAAGAACACATTTTTGTGAATGTTATTGGGTGTAGACCATATGTCCTTTAGCAGATTCCATAGCCTTGTTCCACTGACCTCTTGTCTTTCAAATTCCAAACCTTGAACGGGCCTTTTCGGGTGTCTGTTTGGAGGATCTGTGAATCCTCCTTTGATATTTAGGAAATTTTTCGCAATTTCTGTTGCGCCGAACGGAACACCACACTGGGCCATCCCATACGGGCCAGGGTTCATTCCCAATAGAAGTGTTTTAGCGCCTAGATTGCTGTATTGGGAAAGGTAAGACTCATGATACTCCCATGCATAATTCAGCGGGTTGGTAACATAGGAAACATTCGTCTCTTTTATGATAGATTTTGCAAGTAAATCACATTTTTTGGAGAGTTTTCTTGCATAATCAATGACACTCATATTCTGTACTCATCAAGCGACTCGTCAAAAACTCCTCGCTGAAACAAGTGTGGCTAGCAACACCGCTCATAGAATGTTAAAGAATACATACGCATAAATATACAACGGGCCGCACTTGAAGTGATGAGAACCAAAGTCGGTATCGATGATATGGCTCTTCATTTCCCTAGATTATACATGGACATGGAGGACTTCGCAGAGATGCGAGGGGCAGATTATGGAAAGCTGAACAAAGGGTTAGGATTAGCTGCAATGGCTATTCCTGATGTCCATGAAGATACAGCAACAATGGGTGCTAACGCTGTCTGCCGATTGATTGACAGAAATGGATTGAATCCAAGACAGATAGGAAGGATATACCTAGGAACAGAGTCTGCACTTGATGGAGCAAAACCAACTGCTACCTACATTGTAGATATGCTAACTCACAGATACGGTGAAAGATTTGGTGAGGATTGCTTTAGAGGCTGCGATGTAGTCGATATGACATTTGCATGTATTGGAGCAGTTGATGCGCTTCACAATACCCTTGATTGGGTTGCTCGTGGCGGCGAATCAGAAGACAGAATGGGAATCGTAGTGTTTTCAGACAACGCAAAATACGATCTCGAATCCTCCGGAGAATACACTCAGGGCGCAGGAGGAGGAGCGCTTTTGGTTAGGCACAATCCTCGATTAATCGTAATCCCTGACCGCTGGGGGGTTTCAACCACACCAGTGCATGACTTTTTCAAACCTAGAAGAGAAGTGTCAATTCAGAGTGTCATAGACCACGTATTGCAACTTGCTGCTGAGGCAGGTGCAACGATTAGAGATGGAATGGCTGAAGCCATGATTAAGCACTTGCCTGAATCAACTGTCCGACGTCTAGGTATATTTGCTCACGGTGAAGAAAACGTAAAGGTTCACAGGGATGAACCGGTTTTCGATGGTCAGTTTTCAAACAGATGTTACCGAGAAGCAGTGAAGCAAGCTTTCACGCACTTTTGTGAGAAATCAATCGCTCAAGGAAGATTTGATCCTGAGTTAGACATCATCCTCACTGAGCAGTGGGCTCGAATAATAATGCACTTGCCTTATGCTTTCCAAGCAAAGAGAATGTTCCCCGATGTCTTTAGACACGATAGGCAACACCTAGATTCCTGGAAAGACATTGAAGCTGAAATTGGTAATGTTCCGTTGGAAAGTGACTTTGATACCGAGGCTGAATTTGAAAGCGCAATGGACAAGTATCGCCGTTCAATATCAAAAACTGAAGCATTCAAACAATTCGTTGAAGACAGAATTGAGAAAGGTCAGAGAGCATCATCGCTCATCGGTAATCAATATACAGGTTCAATATTCCTAGCTCTAATGTCTACATTTGAAGCGGATTATGAAGAAAATGCGAACCTAGACAACGTTACTCTTGGATTGTGTGGTTATGGATCTGGTGCTAAAGCTAAGGTTTTCGAAGCTGAGGTTCAGCCTACATGGAGAGAAATCGCAAGCCGATGGAATTTATTCGAGAGACTCGAAGGCAGAATTGCTATCGACAAAATTCAGTATGAAGCCCTACACAAGGGACTTGCGAAGGAATCAATCATCACACCTCAAGGCGAATTTGCACTTGTTGAGGTTGGTGACGAAGGTGTTGAAGAAGGCATGCGAACGTATGCCTGGGTCGATGAGTGAGTCAAATTAAAACTCTGTTGACATCTACCAAGTCAGGGATTTGGACCTTTGCGGATTTGAACCAATCCTCGAGGTTTTCGAATGGTTTTCCTTTTGACAGAGACTTCGCTCTGGAACCTATTAGATTCCAAGCACCCTTAGATGATATTCCTGGTATTGCTGCTAATTGCTTTTCAGTGGCAGTTCTCCAATCTATTCCCGTTTGTATCCCAGTGATTGAGCGAGCACCGTGTCCAGTGACCATTATTTGCGAATATGATTCTAAGGGAGCCAGATAGTTCATTCCAACAAGAATTGGATATGCTCCGATTTGTCTGCCGAATGTGATACCCGCTTTACCGGTTATTGAGGCATCCCGTGCCTCGTCATTCAGATGCCTCGGTAGACGAGTTCTTCCGTCATGGGACTCCCACCAAACATCATCAATTACAGACCCAAGAGGGAGTATCTCTTTGAGAATTGGTCCGTCAAATTCTTGCCTAACAGTTTCCTTGAAAGATCTGAAATCATTGCTATCGACCTCTTGGAAACCCTTACCCTCAACCTGGCGGATATTCACTCTTCTAATCATGTGGCCTTCTGATTTTAGCTCTCTCAACAAGGATAGGTTGTAATCGTACGACTGCTTTGTTTCTCCCTTCAGTCCTGCAATAAAGTTGAGTCCAGGAAGAAGTTTTGGCAATCCTCTCTCTCCTTTTTCACTACCATGTTTGTTAATCAGGGCAATAGCGGATTTCAATTGGCCAGAATCACAATTCAACCAGTTTGCTTTGTGAACTTCAGGGTCGGCCGATTCCAATCCAAATGACAACACTGCTCCATCGGAAAGCGTTTCAACCAGAGATTTTGTTATCTCCTCTGATTCCTCTAGATGTTCTGCAATTATAGACGGATTTCCATTATCGGTATGGAGAATTTCTAATCTCTCATCCTCTCTCAATCCATACAGAAGTTTTGCAATCGGTTCAGGGTCGGGTCTTGGATACTCCATTTCAACAACCCCCTCTGCTTTGTAGGTGTATGTGTCAGTCATACCACCTAAACGGACATGTCTTACACCCATATCATGAGCGATTGAAACCTCTTTGATTATGTCTTCAGGATCTCTCCAAATTGGGATACCTTTCTTAGGTTCAATGCAGAATTTACATCCCCGTTTGAATCGAACACACCCTTGATACACCTCTACCTCATATGTCAAGGGTCCAGATAGGTCTGGATTGTCTGTAACGGCTTTCGATTTAGCGCCTGCTTGAGCCCAAGCAGTCCACTGCTCTGCTGTTCTACGATTATGCCTCCATTCTCCAGTTTCAAGGTAGTTTGAAAGAGTTGCATCTGTATCTTTTAACGCCAAAAACAGATTGTGCCTTAGAGGACTCCAACCTTGGTTTTTCCAACCTCTTATCGCCCATCCTCCACATAGAATAGGAGTTTCATTTGGCGTGTTAGAAATTATTTCTCTAGTTTCCTTCAATGATATTGGAGTGCCACGTAGATACTTACCGGGAACTACCGCTCCTGCAAGAATTATCACTCCAAGCCTATTTTCTAGGTTTGGAGGATTTATTCTAAACGAGTCAATTGGACAATACTCGTACTCCAAATTTTTACTTTCTAAAACACCGCAAATATATCTGATATGGAATCCAACATATGGTGGAACACCAAAAGCAGCTGGCTCGTCTTCGTAACCGTCAATTACGAGCCAGGAGGACTCCTCCGACTCGGTCATTTGACTCACCTCAATCCCGCTTAGGGCGGCGTTTCTTTTTCTTAGAATCTTCTTCTTCTTCAGCGATTGCTCTTAGTTCTCTAGCAGATTTGGCGTTTTTGCCACCCTTGTTGCCATCTCTGTTATCTCGCTTGAAACCACTTGGTTTTGCCATGTCGACCCTAATGCTTCTTCCCATAAGTTCGGAGCCGTTTAGTTTCTTAGCAACTTCTTGCCCACTTCCTTTGGGTTTTATTGTAACGAATGCGAACGCTTTCTTTCGTCCAGATTTGTCAGTAGCCCATTGAACATGCACACTCTCACAATGTGCTGCAAAGTGATCTTGCAGGTCCTTTTCACTAGCTTTGAAGGGTAGATTGCCAACATACAACCTATCACCATCCGGTTTTTCCCTGCGTGGTTTTTGCTCTCTTGGTGCATCTGCATCCCTAACGCCGATTCTGCGGCCATTGATTTTTTCACCATTTAGCGCTTCAGCAGCCTTGTCTGCCATTTCCTTCTTCTCGTAGGTTACAAAACCAAAGCCTCGTAGGTTTCCATCATCATCTCTCATGAGTGCGAAGTCAGTAATTTTACCGTGATTGTTGAACATTTCACGTATTTTGTCCTCATCAGCATCTCTAGATAGACCTCCAACGAACAACTTACAGCCAGGTGCTGCATTGCGCCTTTGACCTCTACCTCCTTGTCCGCCTTCACCTTCGAATTTGAAGTAAACTCGCTCACTTCCGTCTTCTCTGACATCTTCAGCAATGAAGGTCGCACGTCCAGCGCTACCCTTAGCGAATCTGGCTTCAGCTTCACTTCCCCAGCGCTTGCCTGAGCCGTTTAGGGAAGCCATACCGGTTTTTCCACCGTAATCATCTGCAAGGGCTCTGAATGCTTTATCTCCACAAACTGGACATAGCACATTCCAATCTCCGTTTGATTGAGCGTCAAAGGTTGCACCACATGATGGACATATAGCGTGTAAAACTCCACACGAATCATCCTCTCTCATGTCAATGCGAACTACGTTTCCAACCTCAATCACTTTCGCTCTAACGATATCCCTTCGCCTTAATCCGTCTGCGGTATTGTGAAGAAATCTGTCACAGATTTTTGTCACATGGAACTGAGCGTATTCTTGGTCTGCCATTATTGATCTGTTTGATTTTCCCTCAACACTTAGGATTTTGATTTCGCCTGATTTTTCGTTTAGTTTTACAACTTCTCCAATAACCAAATCATCTACTTCAACTCTGAGCAAAGCGTTGTGGGTCTCGATACTAATCATTCCATCTGATTCAACAAGGTTGCCTGTTAATAGCGCGATTATGTCACCGTCTTTTTCTTCTACTCCGGCACCCATTGTGTTAGTTTCAATGTTGCCAACTACGGTTCCGGGAGTTACTATTGTACTCATGTTATCACGCTCATATTTTGGAATTCGCCACCGAGGCGAATGGATTGGGATGTTAGACGCTGATGCCTCTTACTTTTGAATCTCTCTCATCTTGCGATTCTTATGCATTTAATTTCAGTCGTGCCCATTTTCTTTGTATGGTGACCATATCTGGCTGGTATTCTGAAATCTCCACTTAAGATAACCTGCCCATCGGGAAGATGATTTGCAGACGAACTGTGCATTATGTGGACTATTGGAGCGCAATCCATTGCTGCCTCGATGAAGACTCTGTCAGCACCATGCTTTTGCACACCCCAGGGAGGGTTTGTGATTACTATGTCTGCCTTTGGAATATTCACCTCTCCCACAAAACCACAAATTGTATCTCCTAAACTTTCACACAATCTGCTGGCGTCAGGGTCACACTCTACAAATGTTACATCAGCTCCAAGAAGTTGCGCACCATGACCTAATATTCCATTTCCAGCGCCAAGGTCTACTACCTTTTTTCCTTCAAATCCATCTATGGTGTCTATTTTGTGTAACCACATTGCTGCTAAGTCACCCTCAGTTTGATATTGCTCTAATGAAATATCATTACATGGATGCGGTGGTAGTTTTGATAGGCTTATCGCCAAGTGGCGAAGTTTCAATTTTATCACCAACGTCGTTGCTGATTTTGCTGTTGATTGTAATTCATGCCCTGCATTCGCTGAGCTTGAATCTGTTGTGTTTGGAATCGAATTGCTTCGGCTTCCATTCTGAGTCTAGCAATCAGTTGCTCACCAGGTTGCTGACTACCACAAAATCTGCAAAATTTGGTCCCGTCAGCCTGCATTTGCCCGCAATTAGTGCAGAAAGCCATAGATATCCCATCCTCCCCTAGATTTTTAATCCTCGCATTCAACTTACCATTTGCATGAATACAGGCCAGGTTTCAAAGTTCTGAGCTAATGCCCTTTCGTTGATATCTTCCATTCTAGCGTCAGTCATCATATCCGATGGATCTAGTCCTGCATCTATCAATTCCTGCACAATTGCTCTGAATTCCCTTTCAATTTCGGGCATGTTATCATCTTCGACTTGGACGGCAGGCAATGGAACCACAGATTCAGCTTCAGTATTTTCAACCGGGGTTTCTAGCGGTGCTTTTGTGACTTCCTCCTCTGCAACTGAAGTTTCTATTTTTTCATCTCCGAATGTAGGTAGTGGAATGTTCACAATTTCTTCAGGAATCATTTCTGAGATAAATTGGTCTTCAAGAGTAATCTCATCAACCACTTCAGCGGTTTTTTCTTCATGGACAGGAGCTTCTATGACTTCAGGTTCGGGTTTAGCGAGCCCTACTCCAAGAATTTCTGCTTGCTGTTTCGCCAATTCGGCTGCTTGCCTTCTTGGTAGAGAAACAAAAGCCTTGCCCACTAAAGCGTGAACAGGGTATGGAAGGTAGTATTTTTCAAGAGGTGGAAGGCTTGGATGCCTGAAGCAAAGAATAGAGTGCTTTTCGAACGGTCTTTGATTGGGTATATCGACACTAAAAGGCACAGGATTAACTTCAACAGTGCTTCTAAGCCACCCTTCTTGCGTGACTAATTGCTGCATCCATGGTCCCATGTCCGCGTTGGCGATGTTAAGAAATTGGAATGAGGCAGAGCGGGGGTCAAATCCCTGTTCAGAGATCAATTCAGATTCGGCTCTAGGTCGGTGAAAAATACCCATTACAGGTTGACCATGGTCTATCATGTCCCCATGTAATTCTAGCAGTTTTCTTTCTTTTCTTGGACATAGTAACATCAAGTCTAGTCTAGCTGTATTTTCATCCCAGATTTCATTCCATCTAGAATTGGCCTCATCTTTAAGTTGCTGAAATGTCATGTTTGGAATCATTGCTGTGACACCCATGCGACCACCAGTTCTCCTAGGGGGGTGTCCTATTTGGTGATATATGCTTTCTTGACAGCAAATTCTGCCAGAAGTATTACCCCACCAGCAGCACCTCTCACAGTGTTGTGAGATAGGGCATCGAAAGTAATGATCTTCCCTTTGACTTGTATATTTCCAACCGTTATCGACATACCATTACCTATCCATAGATGCTCATCTCGATTTGGTTTTTCATCTATGATGTAATTTACAACTTCAGGTGATGATGGAAGATTCAATCTATTGATTTTCATTAGTCTTTTCACAGTTTCTAAATCCGTATTTTGTTGAACCTGTAACCTGACAGACACCATATGTCCGTCTTTTTGTGATACCCTATTACATGAGGCATTTACTTGAATGTCCAAATCCAGTAAATACTTCAACTCTGCAATCAGCTTTTCTTCTTCTCCTGGGATAAATGGGTTAACGTTTCCTTCTAGTGCATTCTTATCATTTAGCAGTTGCCAACCAGCACCAGAAAGGGCTTGCCGAGTGTAAATTGAGATGCTTTTAATTCCAAGATCCTTCAACCCAATTATTGGTGTAACTACGGGAACTACAGTGCAATTTGTAGCACATGCGTGGCCATCATAATTTCGCATATCTTCTGGATTTACTTCGGGAATTACTAACGGAATTCCAGCAATTCTTCTGAATGCACTTGCATTTGAAAATACGTGAATACCTCTAGCAACCAAGGATGGCTCTACAATCTCAGCGACATTGCTTGGCAATGCTGAAAACGCTATGTCAACATCGGGAATATCGCTCATTGAACAGATCAAAATGTCGTAATTTGGACGAGGCGAATCTAGCCTCCACTCTATTTCATCATACATTGAACCGACGTTTTGAGGTGACCCTGCAATAGCAACTACGTCAAAAAATGGATGATCGTAAAGTAGCTCTTGAAGTCGCTGACTTACCAGTCCGCTCGACCCAAGAATTGCAACCTCGAACCGCCTCATTCCCGCTCCTCATGAGGAACGGGGAAGATTCTCCTTATGATGAGTTTCCTTGCGATAGATGTTCCATCTTTTACGCTACCCAACTTCGCTTTACCTACTCTCTTGGAGTAACTAATCGGTACGTGAGTTATTGGGATATTATTGTAAGCACAAGATGTATACATCTCAGCTTCAATTTCAAATCTCATACTATTGAGTTTCAGGTCTTCGATTGCTTTTCGAGAAAATGCCCAGAAACCAGAGCATAGATCGCTTATTGCTTTTCCATGCAAAACTACTGCCAACCACGTGAGCAATTGATTTCCTATCCAATTTTTTGACGTCATAGCATCCGAGGCAAGATTTCCGTGCAATCTATCTCCTATTGCGATTCCATTCTCAGGTATAGCAAGAATCAGATTCGGTATTTCTTCAGGATGGTAGGTCCCATCAGAATCAAGCATTACCAGAACATCATCTTTTTTTTCTAAAAACAACTTGAAAGCCTGTCTAATACCTGCGCCTTTTCCTTCACCCCACTGCTCGATAATTTCACAATCGAAACCTCTTGCAATTTCCAATGTATCATCATTTGAGCCTCCATCAACTATCACTACTCTGCAATCATAGCCCATTTTGTTTAATTTTGAAAATGGAATTCGGTTGTAAACATCAGAAAGCGCCTTCTCTTCATCCAAAGTTGGAAGCATGATGAATAGAGATGGCACAAACCCCTCCACCATTTGTTGATAGTAGTGTTTTTCCCTTTTTTTAGGCCCGATAACGCACTTCTAGCCAGTGCAATCTAACTCCGGTCTTATCCAGTAATTTGTCACCGCGCCCAGATGCTCCAAGTGGATTAATCCAATATTCTGAGTCGCTAAGCACTTCGAGTTGTAGAGTCTTTTCTGTTGGATCTAAACAGAACTCATGCCATCCGGAATGTCTGCGCTCCATTTCATTGACTTTGACAGTAACTTCTCCGACTAACTCAGTCATCAAGCATATTTTTTCAGAGCTAGAGTAATTTAATTCTATTTCGAACATCCCCTCTGTTATGTATAATCTTTCATCACCCAGTTCAAATGGGTCTCTATCTCTCAAAGAAGACCAAGGATCAATCCTCATATTGTCTCCTTTAATTGGTATAAATTCTGAGACTTCAGAGTCGTCTTGAAGCTCATACAGTGATGAACCTCCAGTCGTCATTATCCTATTCCAATGAGTGGATTTGTGTATGTATTGCATCATCACGCCTTTTGTTGAGGCTATTGCGTGAGTAATACCCAATTTCTCTAACTTGGAAATGTTGTCATACACTATTGCACTGGTTGCTTGATTTTGTATAGATTCATCCTGTTTTAGTATTCCAACAGAGGGAACAGCAGTTACTCCAATGCTATCGAGATTGTAGAAGAAGTGCCCCCAATGTTCATTTTCAACATATAGTAAAGCATCATCTGGGAAATCCATTGCGTTGATTTGATTGAACAATGCAATATCCCCATTTGAAATAACATGTAACTCATCATGATTTTCCAATTCTGAAAGGCAACTGTGAGCGACACCGCTAACAACCAATGCGGAAATCATAATGGCTTTGCCCAATGTTGAATTTGAGCCGTAATCTAATCTAGATAATTTCAGTCCTAGAATGGTTGCAAGTGGTATGTGGAACGCATGCATGCTCATTGAGTATAGTGCGTAGGACAGCATTGAGATAATTGCAAAGCCAGAGAATCCATCAAGGAAGCTGACCAATGATAAGGTCCAATTTAGGCCGAACCATGCGACTAGAATTCTTACACTTTTTTCTGTTCTAAGAGACCACGCTGCCCAAATTGCTAGTGGTAACAAAAGACCTGAATACACAACCATTGGACTACCGCCTTGCCAACCGTATTCAGAGAAAACGGATTTCGAGCTAAATGTTGGTGCGAGTGATGTGAGAACAAACACCAGAGATAGGACAACGATAGCAATCGGAAATTTCTCGTTTAAATTTAATTTCTGACCTTTGTCAACAATTACATGGGCGATTAGTAGAGTAACCAAATACACCAAACCAGTTGGATGAATAAGCGACACACTAACCACTGTAAAACCGACAAATCCCCATCTAATCTTATCTCCAAACATAGCCAAAACAACAACAAGGCCCATTTGACTTGCTACGGTTGGATACCCCGAATCCAAATTTTTTGCAAACAATGCTGGTGCTAACATCATACTCATTATGATCCAATGGCTACAACCTAACTTATCGCCAAACGCAGCTATACCAAGAATTAGAGAAACAAAACATATTGTCCCTAAGTGGAATATTGCGGTGTAAGTATCTCCTCCTAGCCATGCTGCTAGCATTGGAAATGCAGGTGGATATATCCATTCTCCGACAGATGGATAATTTAGTGCAAAACCATCTGTCGAGATAGAGCCTGTCAATACAGAAAAACCAACCCAATCTACTCCCATGGGGCGTTGGTATGATAGAGGCTGCATTGCTAGAATAACCGCGATTACAGTGAATATCCAAAACCAAGAACCTCTATCTACAATTATGATTTGTTCTTGCGGACATAATGATACTCTGATTGAAATGATTGCAATTATATTTGCAATTACAGCAAACATGGTGATGGTTCTGACATCAAACCCGAATACAAAACACGCTCCTGAGATTCCCAACATTACAAGGAGCCCAAATGCAGGTGTGAATAGGAGGTGCCTTATCCAGTCTCCATTTTTGTCTAGTTTTTTTGCGATGGCTAAACCGGGAAATATTGCTAGCAATAACCCGATAGCCATACACAGCCCTAAGGGAATAAGCCTTCAAACCTACTTACGAAGAATCATCAATGTGTAATGTTTGGAAGTTCTATGGCAGACGTCATAAAGCTCCCAGATGAATACTGGGTGTTTGATTTCACCAGAGGGCCAGACCCTAATTTTGAGTGTCCGCTAGATTATCAAATTGGTCGTTATGATGAGGTAAGGCCTGGAATGTATACACACGATTTATTCGAAGGAAAGAGGGACTTGCATATCGGAATTGATATTGGTGCACCTGTTGGTGAGGCGATTCATGCCTTCTCAGACGGAGTCGTTCACTCACTGGGCATCAATCCAGAACCTGGTTCATATGGCCCTACAATCATAATCAAGCACGAGCTTAAGGGCAAGCCGATCTGGGCATTATATGGCCATCTCTCGATGGAATCTTTAGATATGGTAAGCGAAGGTATGCAGGTTTCAGAGGGCCAAATCGTTGCAACAGTTGGAGATGAGAGTGTAAATGGGGGCTGGGCTCCTCATCTACATTTTCAGTTATGCTGGGAAGAGCCACAGGTAAACGATATGCCGGGAGTGGTTGCAAGAGAAGATAGAGAATGGGCTTTGGAAAAATATCCAGACCCAAGGATTGTTTTGGGTCCACTCTACTAATCACTTTGACTTAGAAAATCCTTCAATGAGATTATCGGTTTGATAGCTGATGGGTTTTTGCCATGCAGGAGAGCCAGTGCAATCGACAACCAATCCATCATAATACAGATGTGAAGCAGACATTCCAGAAGAGTCTCCCCCTCACCTTGTAGTTTCCATGCATATTCGCTCGGACTGTTTGAGATAAACCAGTCCATCCTTTTCTCCACCCTTGGATGCAGACCTTGCCAAGACATCAGAATGATTGCTTGTTCACTAGCATCGGGATCTCCGTCGTCACCAACTCCTCCCCAAGCAACAAGTTCGTTATGATTCATCTCGGGGAACTCGCCTATTCTTGCGAATCTTGCCGCATTTTCATTCAATTGATTCTTGAATCTAATCATCGCAGGGCCGAGTTCATTCGGGCCTAGTATGGCTATTTGTCTGCGCATCAGGTTTAGTGCAAGACTGGCAACGTCTCCCTCTGGGTTGGCGATTATATCACAGTCTTCAATAGATTTCTCAAGTCTTGTCAAGGCGCTGTTTGGAAGATCGTATTTCATTACACCTATCTCGACTAAAAGGGCTAATTGACGTGAAAAAATATGACCAAAAGCAGAGCGAGGAGGTTGTCCAGAAGGACACGAGATTAGGTGCATACTTGAGGATAGTTCACACATCCCAGCTAGTTCACCACCGCTGGAAACCGCAATTATAGTTGCACCTTTTTCCAGTGCCTGTCTAGTTGCAAACAGTGTTTCCTCGGTATTTCCTGAATAAGAAGTGGATATCACTAACCAATCCCTTGTCCACCAGTTTGGTAAGTCATAACCCCTGTGGCTGATTATCGGTATTGCGCCCTCTCGAGTTGATAGGGTAGATAGGAAATCTCCTCCGGCTGCTGATCCACCCATGCCTAGGCACAAAATTCCCGACCAACTTCTATTGACATCACTAATCCAAGGTAATAGATTTAGATTCACCGATTTGAATCCAGATCTGAAGTCTTCAACAAAGCGACGTGTAAATCCTATCATGTCATCGGTATCAAGCGCTTTTGCCAATCTCACAATGCCTTCTTCCATCTAATCACCATCAATCGCTAATCTAGGCAAACATACCCATTCGCCTTCAATTCTTGCCATCAAAAGGTCTCTTCCGTGGACATGCTCGTATGCTAATCGTACCGCCGTCATTTTCCAATTTGTTGGATCTAGAAACTCTGCAACTGTAGAATCTTCGCTTACTTGGCTAATTCGCACAAGCTCGCTAAGTCGAGCAATTACGTTAGCATTCTCAAGGTCTCTCCAAGTTGCTCCAGTCCTTTCTCGTCTCTCCACCTTTTCTAAAATCGCTCCTTCACCAGTCCATGATGTTGGTCTCCATAAGTCGCCGCGCCATCTGATTACATCACCGATTTCATACCCCGGTTTTCTATACAATAATGTGAGTCTTGTAAGGTCGACACCGTCTTTGCGGCCAACAACTGAGGTTGTAGTTGTTACCTGGCCGCCGTGTTCGGAAATCAGATGCCTGCCCCATGCTCTAGCAAGGGCCTTTGAACCTAACACAACATCATAGCCTCCGGTTACAGGGCCTTCTTTTGTTATGAAGAACATAGGGTCATCTGGCATTTCAAGCAAGACCTTGTCCAAAGTTAAGCGTAAATCCTTGAATTCATCTTCTGTTAGTCTGCGAGCGCTGGATCTTAACTGAACTGTTGCTTCAAAATAATTTCCAGCTCTCCTAGTGCATGTTAGGCATACTCCATTAGACATCCTAGCTCTAAGAGTGTGCTTTTCAGTGTATAGCAGGTCGTCAATGACCCCTTCCATTTCGATATGAACCAGGGTATGTCTGCCATCCACCTCCTGTGCGACTAATCCAATTTCCAAGTCTTCAATATCTTGATGAAACTCTACATTTTGATGAACAAGTTCGTACCACAAGTCTTCATCTTCCACATTAGTCCACTTACCCTGAAAGTCGATCAATCCGCAACGAGCACATTTTGTCCACGGAGCGTTTTTTGGGACCTTTGCAAGAGTAACCCTCTTTCTGGAACATGGCTCACACATTCTCCCAGTGAATAGTGGCGGTTCCCCTCCACAAACTAAACAAAACTCACCACCGAGGTCCATTTAATCACCAATGCAAGTCAGTCATTGTCGGCATTATCTCCAACTAAGTGATTTTCAATTTGCTCAACTTCGGTCTTATTTCCCGATGAAGCGTCAACTTCTAGGATATTCTCAAGTGTTGCAATTTTCTGCTCTAACCTTTTCGACCTCGAAAAAACGGTCCAAGTCCAAATGGCGATCGCTCCGATCATGCCAAGATAAGCAATTGTAAGGTGGGTCAGACTGCTCATTCAACCACCTCGTCATATTTTGCTTGTATCTTCTCTAGACGCATTTCAAGTTGCGCTAATCGCATACCGGATATAATGTAGCCTGTGATTATTGCTAAAAAGGACAAAGCTCCGCAGTAAAGGACAATCCGCATATCCCAATCAATGGACCCTTTTGAGGTCGCCATTACAGGACCTGGGTGTCGGATTTGCCACAATCTTGTTGAGATGTAGGTAAATGGGACAAGTATGAAGCCATACATCCCAAATGTGCAAAATGTATCTCTTGTTTCAACACCATCTGGCTGAGTTCTCCTACCTAAAACAATGAACAAAGATAGCAATGTAAGCATGGCAAATGTGTTCAAGCGAACGTCCGTCCAGTCCCAAGGGACTCCCCATTCGGCACTCCCCCATATACAACCTGACCAAATCACCATCAAGCCAGTAGCTAATGCTGCTTCACTGCTTGCAACATGTAATCTCCAAGCCCAATCTCTCCTCTTGAAGAACCAAACAGTAGAACCAACAAATAGCATTGCATTTGCCATCATTGCAGCCCAGGCACTTGGAACGTGCCAGTAGAAAATTCTCTGTGATTCAGGAGAAGAAAAAGCCACAGTAGAAACAGAAGGAACCCAAAGGAATGCCAGGCATAGAGTAAAGCCGGCACCTGCGAGGCCGACTAAAACAACTACCTCTCCTTTGATGTTCATGTTAATCCCACCACATATCTCTATTCAATGTTCATGTTGCTAGATTATCAACAACAATTGCCCAAGGAAGTATTAGAATTGGTGTTAATAATTTGATTATAACTGCGTTTGGTCGCGATAGTCGGAGTGTTGCTTGAGTCATTATTGCCATAGTGATTTCGGTAAAAATACCGAGAATTCCTCCTACGAGGATTACTGTCATATCAGTGTAATCCGTTGTGATTGAAGAAAGCAGTGTCAAGAGAATATACAGGATTAGTGAGTGAAAGATAGAATTTGGTAGAATTCCTGATTTAGTAATCCACCAAGCGTGCGATCTGTTCTCCATTAGTAGCCTGTTTATTGGATTACCACACAAGCCCGCCGCAAGTGCTGGAGCCATTATGAAACCTAGTTGTGTTCTGCCATCTAGATTTGGAGCGTCGAATAACGCAATCATCGCACCAAGGGTCAACAACCCTGCAATGCCATTGTTAGCAAACCCCGATAATGTGCGAAGGTTGAGTCTATGACCAACCATCGGTTTCCTCTGAGAGATGGTTTTTACTTGCTCAAATTTCCCCGCTGGTGGAGTATTTTTCTCCTCATCAAATGGGAAATATACCACTCTGTCAGCGGAATCGATAATCTTAGGTTCATGACTTGCGATAAGAATAGCGTGACCGCCAGCCGCTAGGTTTCGTAAACATTGGGATAGATGCTCGATTGAATTGCTGTCAAGACCGCTATCAGGTTCATCCAATAAAACCGCAACAGGTTCTTTTGAAACAAGGGCAGGAATAATCCCGCTCATCACAGCGACCTTTCTTCTTTGGCCTCCCGACAACACTGCGATTCTATCATGGGTCCTGTGTTTAAGATTCCAATCATCGAGGAATGCTGAAACATCGAAATTAAATTCGGCAGCATCCATGATGCGCTCACCAACTAGCTCATCACCCATTACGCAATCATCTTGGAGACAAAGACCGAACTTAGTCCGCCCTCTTCTGCCCTCGGAATCTCTAATCAGTTGGCCTGATATGCGAGATGTTCCATTCTCAAGCGAAATCAATCCAGCAGCCGCTTCGATTACTGTTGATTTACCGCATCCATTTTCTCCAGCTAGGCATACAACTTCGCCTTCGTTGACCGTTAATGAGAAGCCATCCAACACCTTGTTGCTACCCCGCAGGACAGACAAGTCAGATATCTCTATCATTCCCATTGTACCGAGCGAGAGACCGCATTGGCTTCAAACCCCCGTCTCATCGGGTGTAACATGCAGGAGTTATTGTTCGCCCTTTGGATTGTGGCGATTATCGCTCCATTAGTATGGGCTTGGTCCCAAAAAGCATCTATTGCTTTAGCGATGACTTTGTCATTATTGTTTGGTTTCATAGTTCAGATTATTTGGCGTATATTCCTGGATTTTGGAGAACTAAATGAACTTAGAATTAGACTATTTTTAGTTCCTGCATTGGTAACTGATGGCCATATCCATACCTTGGTAACTAGTGGGTTTGTTCATTCTAATCCCCTCCATGTCCTTGGTAATATTTTGATTATTGCACTGGTAGGCATCCCTCTTGAGGACCGTCTTGGAAGATCAAGGTGGCTTATATCATACATGATTGGACTCTTAGGTGGTTCAATTGCTTGGACCATATTGAATCTGGGTTCTATCACACCAGCACTGGGAGCCTCAGGGGCAGCTTTCGGTATTTTAGGCGCTTATCTGTGTGGATGGCCGAATGATGAGGTATTTTTCCCTTTGATTCTAATAAGAAAATGGCCGGTTCAATTTATCGCTCTGTTTTACTTTGGCTTTGAAATCTACAAAGCATGGCAAGTTTATGGTCTAAATGAAATAAGTAATATCGGGCATATAGCTCATTTTGGTGGATTTATACTCGCTTATGGAACCTTACCATTGCTCAAAAAAGGAATAGAATGGGAAGGAGATTATGAACTAGAAGAAATACCTCAAGAGCACCCATTTGACGGTGTTGATGACTTGGTTGAAAGACTTAGGTCTGAAGGAGAATTTATTGAGACAAGACAAGCATGGCTTGAGGAAATTGCCGATAGAGCGAAATGTCCAATTTGTAGCGGTGCTTTACAAGTTAAGAAGATGAAAGTAAGATGTGTATCCGAATCATCGCATGTTAGATGGCCATGAGTCCCTATGGGGACTCGTTCCCACCCAAGGTTCATGTGTTATACAAACCGCCCGTAGGGCGGGTGGAAATACTTGAAGGGCTCAAAAGCACTAGTTTTAGTCGGTATTTTTCTCATGTCTGTTTTCTCTGCAATGGTATCTGCATCCCCTATTGAAGACGATGAAACTCCCGAGAAACTGATGGACAGGATGCCATTTCGAGGAGATAAATTCTCCACAGAAGATTATGGTTGGTGGTTCTCATATGGTCCAGACGAGAATTTTGATGGTATGGACGATCGTTTGGAAAAGGTAATTCAAGGTTATGAGTCGGTTTCTACAACCTCCATCACAGGAGCAGATGGTCGAAAAACGGTTGCAATTATCGTAGATTATGCATGGCATCCTACTGAATACGAAATCAATGAATTGGTTGCTATACTAAGAAGCCACGGCTGGAATGCAGATGGTGCATGGTTTCAGGTTATGGACTCAATTGACTCAATTGTTGTAGACCACGTTCCAGTTTCAGCCTTGTGGGAAATACATGCAATTGAATCAGTAGTTGTTGTTGAGATGCAGAACGTTATGTATCCTACATTGGAGAGTGCAAATCCTGCCACTAGAATCCAACCATCGGATGTTTATTCTGGAACCGTTTATGACAGAGGATATGATGGAGAAGGAGTAGTAATTGCAGTCCTAGATAGCGGAGTTGACAACGAGCATAGGTCTCTCAACGATTTTGATGATGAAAACGATGAGCCAGACCTGAACGCTAATTCGTATGATGATCAGAAATGGGTTGCAGGATATGATGCCACTTCACAAGCATCGAATCCAGACGGGTCTCAAGATCCAGACGATGGACAGGGTCACGGAACTCACGTTGCAGGGATTGCGCTTGGAACGGGGGACTCTTCGAGGGTCCACATAGGAGCTGCGCCCGGAGCTTTTCTTGTAGATATCAAGGTGCTAACAGATAGCGGAGGAACAAATTCTCAAAATTCACTAAATGGAATTCAGTGGATGATAAACAACAAAGACACCGATTGGGGCAATGGTGCAAAAGGAATAGACATAGGTCAGATGTCGTTTGGTTCAATCGGAAATCCAATCAATCAGGATAGTGGAGATAATGGCACAGGAGCTGAGGCTAGGCTTGTTAACAATGCAACATACGACCATGACATCTCTTGCATAGTCGCTGCTGGAAATGACGGTAGGCAAAGAATCGCATCACCGGGAAGCGCAGATGGTGCTATTACGATAGGTTCCGCTGACAATGCAGATACCATCAACAGAACTGACGATTTCATGGCGTCTTACTCCAACACAGGTCCTAGAAATTCTGATAATGATGACGATGACTGGGATGAATTAAAACCCGATGTTACCGCTTATGGTAGTGGTATTTATTCAGCACAAGCTGCAACGGGGACTTCATTCCCTGGAACTCCCAGACCAACAGCAGATAGTTCGTATGAATCCAAAGATGGGACTTCTATGGCAACACCAATTGTCTCAGGTGTAGTAGCGTTAATGTTACAGGCCGATTCGAGCCTAAAGCCAACGGAAATCAAGGACATTTTAAGAAATTCAAGCGAACTAAAGGGCAGTCCAAGTTCAGATGTATCCGACAGATGGAACGATGAATGGGGCTTTGGTTTGCTCGATGCGTCTTGTGCTGTTGATACAGTATTGGACCGCAGTTGCACGCCTCTGAGTAGTGGAGGAGGTGCCATAATAGTTCCCCCAACCAACGACACATCTCTAGGTGTTGAGATTGAAAACCCAGAAAATGGAACATGGTTTATTGCTGGCGATATGGTAAGAATCAGTGGTACTACTGTCGATAATACTGGACCGTGGAATAGCATTGAAGTTCGTCTTACTCAATATTACGAAGACTCAGATGAGGAGGTCTTGATGGACTGGACTACCGCTGGCGGTGATTCAGATACTTGGTATCTTGATGTTTTGATTAAAGAGGAGTGGTATGATATCGATTCAACGGTTTTAGTTGTTGAAGTAAATGCCATTGGTGATGGAGATTTGATATCCAGTGATGCTAGATGGGGATACATTGGAAAGATGATGGTATCATTTGGTTCACCATCATCAGGTTCAAAACTTACAGACACGGTCACGTTCACTGGAACTGCTCAAGGGATTGAGCCTAGCAAACTATTGTATCGTGTGAACAATGAGGAGTGGGAGGATGCACACGACTTTGATGATGAAAGTAATGATGAGCAAGATTGGTCATTTACGTGGGACTCCAATCAAGTCAACGACGGTTCTCACAAGATTTCGGTCAAGTTAGTCAATGTCAGTGGGGCAGAATCAGACATCGTTAGGAGAACCTTCACTGTCGACAATCAACCAGCAGCACCAGAACTAAGATTCCAGGGCAGCGTTGAGATTTTTGACCAAGATCTTCCAGCAAGCAAAGCTGTTGCAGGAACTATACTAGAGATTCACTTTGGCGTTGTTAATACTGGTGATTTAGATGCAACCGACCTTCATTTGAAACTGGATGCCCCCGGTTCAGAATCTAGCACATATCCAAGCGAAGGAAAGATTCCTAGACTAGACCAAGGCGAGACTATTGACGTTGTTTTGTGGTGGTGGGCCACTGAAGCGGGAACTCATGACGTTACAATTCAGATAGATCCTAATGGATTGATGAATGATGATCAGAGCGATAATGAATACACATTTGAGTTCGAAATTGAAGAAAGGCCAATTGAACCAACGCTTAGATTCTTAACAGGCGCTATTACTACATCAGATTCTATACCTTCACCAGGAGGAGAGGATTCAAAGCCATACATTGTGAATGTCAGAGTTGATAATTTGGGTCAGAATGATGCAACCAACATAGAGGTTGAACTAATGAAATACGAAGAAGGAATGTGGATTTCAGTTGGTAAGTCAACAATTTCGACAATTCCGGGTTCTACTAGTTCATCGGGAAGCAGTAGAGCACAATTTAGCACTAGCCATGACTCGGTTGGACTGGTAAAACACATGGTCAAATTGCAAGGAAATGGAGTTGAGGCTCAATATTCACAACTTCGCTTTAATGTGGTTATTGATGATTATATTGCTGGTTCTAAAACAAACCTTCCTACATCTGACGGCGAAGCAGTGTTAGGGTTTGTCGGAATTCCAGGAAAAGGGGATAGAAGTGATGGTGGAGGATTGTTATTCACAACCAAAGATGGTGAATTGCATGCCAGAACGATCACTCCAAGTCTCAGTATGCCCGGAGATACTTTGATTGAAGCAGATTGGGCGGGTGAGTTTGCATTCGCCGTGCGTGATGACAATAGGGTTCAGTTAGCTTGGACAAAGAGATTTGATGATGGCCAAGGTTACACTATGACCGATGTGGGTATGGCCACAATTGGATTATTAGGCGATTTGAGTTCTACATCATCTCATCTTACTCCACTCAAACAATCTGAAGGAAGCTATTGGGGATTCGACATCTCGATTAGAGGGAATGAAGCAGTTCTAGCTGGCTATCACAGAGATATAATGACAGGAGGCTCATGGAATGATGTTACCAACATATTCATGATTCATACTAGTGATGTCAAATCATCAACTGGGTGGATTACCAAAATGAACATAATTTCAGACATCGACATCAGACCTCAAGATGGTGATCCACTAGCGGTTGCAATTGGCGAAGAAGAGATACACTTACTGTATCAAGAAATGCGTGATGACTCGACAGGTATTGACAGAGTTGGCTTATTTTATGCGCATGGAGTCATATCCCAAACTCCGTTCAGTTTCCAAGCACCTGCAGGAGATTATGCAAGTGCTCCTGAACTTGTAGTGATTCAAAATGAGGGAGAAGACACATTAATCTCCGCATGGATAACTGGAAGCGGTAGGTCAGCAGAAATCATTAGCGTGGTGCAGGATTCAATATGGTCAAAAGATGTTGATGAGTATACCAATACATCCGCTCCCGGTGCTACAAAGGTGGTCATGATAGAAATGGAAGACGGGGAATTCAAGATTTATCATGATGAAATAGGCGTTTACGGACCATCAACACGCTATGGCATTTACAATAAAGGAGACTCCGAGCTTGGATTATCTAACTTGATTTCCGAGGGCAAAGTTGTCGGAGCCGGCAGCATAGGCCAAGACCAGATTGTAGTAATGACCTCACCGTCGGGGAAGGTCAGCGCAATAAAAGTTGCATATCTAGGACCTGATAGAGGCCAGGGTGATGGAGATTCATTTATTGACACTCTTCTCAGTCCTATACCTGGAGATTCTCGTCAAGAAAAGATATACGCCGTTTCAATTTTAGGCGCTGTTCTATTTGGTCTATTCCTGATGGTTGTAGTTTACCTTAGGAGATCCCACAAGAGAGAGGAAGAAATAGAAGTATCAGAGAGTGTTAGCGACCTTGAGTTGCTAGTTCAAACTGAAGAAGATATAGGGCCACTGGTAGCAATCAATGCGGATGAGGATGACGACCTGGTCGTCTCCACTATACCTAACGCTGTTTTAGAAGAAGAAGATGAGCCAATGAATCTCTCTGCCGAATTAGAAGCTAAAGTTGAGGCAGGAACAGCCTCAAAGCGTTTAGAGCGCAGAATGAAAAGGAAGAGCGACAGAGAGGCTAAGGAGATATTTGATGAAATGACAAAGAATCTTCCACCGCTTCCTTCCTTAGTAAATAATCAAGTTCAATCAAACGAAATAGATGCCGAGATGCCAGCCACGGATAGCAAACAGGTAGATGAGAAATCTGTTCCAATAATACAGGATTTACCTCCCCCTCCTTTACCTGGCCAATTACCTCTCCCGCCAGCTCCCGGTGAATTGGGGCTACCACCACCTCCACTACTCGAGAAAACAGTGGAATGTTCTGCTTGTGGCTCCAGTCTAAAGGTTAAGGATATGACTTTGAGGAGAATGACTTGCCCTATTTGCTCAGAAATAATTGAGATGTGAGGAAAAAAGATGTGCGGTATTTTCGGTTTCATCGGTAAAAGAGCGGCTGCTCCTTTGCTTGTTGAAGGACTGCGAAGATTGGAATATCGTGGATACGATTCATCGGGTATTGTCGTCAAAAATGGCGATTTACAAGTCTACAAGAAGGTTGGAAAAGTATCAGAATTATCCAGCATTTTACCTAATCATATCGAAGGCTATTCGGGGATTGCTCACACTAGATGGGCAACTCATGGTGAAGTAAATGACGTCAATGCACACCCCCATCTTAACGATAAAGCAGATATCGCAATTGTTCACAATGGCATAATCGACAATGCTAGAGATATAAGGAAGCGTCTTGAAAAGAAAGGATATCTTTTGAAATCAGAAACAGACTCTGAAACCCTTGCTCACATGATAACAATTGGCATGGATTCTGGTCAAACCCCAATAGAAGCGGTTCGACAGACACTCAAAAGACTGACAGGTACATGGGGGCTGTGCGTTCTTTTCAAGGATTACGAACAAATAATTTGTGCGCGTAATGGTTCGCCTTTGTTAATTGGAAAAGGAGATGGGGAATCATTTGTTTCATCAGATCCTCACGCACTTTCACACCATACTCAGAATATATTTTTCTTGGAAGATGGGGATTTAGCAATAATTGACAGAGATGGCGTTGAGATAACTCGATTGGAAGGTGGCGTTTCTGATACTAGTATGACCGTTGTTGAAGACGAATGGGAGGAAGCCGACATTAGCGGTTATCCACACTTCATGTTAAAAGAAATACATGAACAGCCAGAAGCATTACGCAGATGCATAACAGGCCGCTTAGACAAGGCAAACGGGGGAGCAAAATTAGGAGGTTTAAAGCTAGAACCAGTTCGCCTTAGAACTGCGCCTCACGTGAGACTCATCGGGTGTGGAACAGCCCTAAACGCTTGCAAAATTGGCCAGTTGGCAATAGAAAGCCTTGCTAGAATCCCAGCGGTTGCTCATGTTGCAAGCGAATTTAGGTATAACGATCCTGTGATAAATCCTAATGCAATACACTTTGCAGTATCGCAATCAGGCGAAACTGCAGACACGATTTCGGCTGTAAAAGAAATTCATCTAAAGGGTGGAGAAGTCCATGGGATAGTCAACGTAGTTGGCTCAACAATCGCAAGGTTATGCGGTCAGGGCGTATACATACACAGCGGGCCAGAACAGGCAGTTGCATCTACCAAAGCTTTCACAAATATGGTAGCATCTTTGCTTCTTTTCTCGATTAGAATAGGGCGAACAAGGTCATTCTCTAGGGAGAGAGGACGATCACTAATCGATAATTTCCAGAATATTCCATCTCAGATGGAGGAATACCTCTCTAATCCTGGTCCGATAGAAGAAGCGGTAGAATTGGTTAAGCATGCTAAGAGTGTTCTATTTTTGGGTAGAGGATTATCTGCTCCTGTTGCATCTGAGGGTGCTTTGAAGTTAATGGAAGTAGCATATATCCCATGTCTCGCTTATCCTGCTGGAGAAATGAAACACGGTCCGATTGCTTTACTGGAGAAAGACAGCCCTGTGATAGTCATAGCTCCAAATGATAAGCATAGAGAGAAGACAGTGTCATCAATGCATGAATGCAAAGCCAGAGGCGCTAAAATCATACTAATTCACGAGGATGGTGACCCAATTTCAGAAGAGGCAGATGTTGCTATTAGCATTCCTAAATGCGATCCTCTACTTACGCCACTACTTTCGGTTGTGCCTACTCAACTCATCGCTTACCAAACGGCACTTGAGCTTGGATGTGATGTAGATAGGCCTCGTAACCTAGCAAAATCCGTAACAGTAGAATGACTAGTTTATTGTGAAACGTTGTTCCTCAGAGTTCCAGTTTATTGGTGAGTAACCGAGTTTGTGATGAGTATGTCTCATCTTAATTACTCCGAGTTTTCTGGTAATATCATCATCCTTTCTTTCCATAGTCAGGTGCATTACCCCATCAGATAGGTAGTCTTCAACACCGTATTCGCCGAATTGTTTGTGATCTTCTCCAGTCATTTCGCATATGAAGAAAGATGTCAGCCCAAGTCTTCGACATGCCTCGAATAACCTGAATATTTCATCTCTTGGATTTTCCATCTTGGTCAGTGTGAAGAAGGCCCCTAATGAGTCAAAGACGAGAATTTCAAAGCCAATTGACTTTCTGTAAGAAGTAAGTTGTTTGATTAGTTGACCCATCCAATCTATTCTGTTGCTCATTCCTTGCTCGTCTAACTGAACCCTGAGGTCAGAGAGATCGATAATTGCAATTCTGTTTCGCACTCTAGCATCATCAACGTTCATTCCCATGTTTGACATGTGAGATCTCAGTGAATCCTTTCCCTGTTCAAGAGTTACGTAAATTCCACTAGTCTCTCCATACAAAACAGCGTTATACAGTAGAGAAAAAGTAACAGACGATTTCATAGCACCTGATTGACCAGCAACGATGCAAATGTGTCCTTCTGGGATACCTCCCTGCATGTTTTCATCCAATCCTGCTATATGCGTAGGAATCCTTCCAATCTCACCCACGTTGTCTCACCAGTACGATGTAGGAGCGATGTTCTCTATAAGGTGACCCCTGACGCATATGCATGGCAATATGGCTAGCAAGCGGCTCTCAGCGCCGTGCTGTAATTCTCAGTAGCCTATTTGCAGATGTGCATTCAGAAGCTCTAGATGGTGTTGATGAAACACCTCCAACCGGTAGCGTTTCCTCCCAAGTCATGTCAATTTGTAAGAGAAAGGCTGCCGCTGTAACTTCTGATGATGGATTTGACGTGATAGTTGTTGCAGATACAATGGTTTCAGATCCTGATGATGTGAATGTTGCCATGGGGAAGGCTGCTGATGAGTTGTCAGCGGCCTCTATGCTCAAGCGTTTGTCTGGGTGTCGCCACCGTGTCTGGTCTGCAACAGGAGTAAGGATCCTTGGAGAGTGGGAATTTTTCGTTGAATCTGCTGTTGTGGAGGTCGATGAGTTGACGATTGATGATATGGAAGATCTGATTAAATCTGGTTCATGGAAAGGCAAAGCGGGCTCTTATGACTTAGCTGGTGAAATGGGTAAACATGCTAGGCTAGTTGATGGTGATGCGTTGGCTGTTCTTGGTTTTGCACCTTCCGCAATTGAAAAAATCAAATCATACTTTCAAGAATAGACTTCGCTAATACCTGCGAGATATTTTCATTAAATTCCACACAATAGAACTAGAACTGCCAATAAAATCAGTATTCCTAAGCATCGAACGCAAGAATTTGCTCTCCGAAAGAAACGTTAGGATGTCCAGCTAGGTATGGTATCATATTACTCATTAATTCATCATATTGAGTTTGTGATGCATCTAAGTGTTCCTTACTTTCGTAAGCTGCTACTCCCATCACTTCAGTTTCGCTTATTCGAATTAGTCTGCTACTGACTAGTCCCTTTATTTGGCTAAAACTATCTCTAATGATTTTCATTGTTGCCATGGCTTCGTCGTACGTGCCTGGTTGTAGCGTTGCATGTGTTATCCTGTAATACATGATTATCCCTACATTAGATATCTTATGAATTATTTGTTTGTTATTACTCTNTCAAAAATAAGTCAAAATAATGAGATGTAAATACATTAGGCAAACATAAAATGTATGCCTTGAGAAGTGATNCTCTGGTTTAGATTAAAATCCAGACTTCTTATTCACATCAGTAGTGGAACTAATCCCAAATCGTTTCTAGCTACGTCCATCGTAACATCTCTTCCTGGTATGAGAAGTAATTTGTCTGATTCATCGAGAGCGAATACGGCTATTCCGATTTCATCTGCCATCTGCTTTACCATTCTGCGACATGCATTAGTTTGAGTATCCATGTGGATTAATCCATTCAAATCCACGATTACAGTATCGCCTCTGTGTAACCTGTCATGAATCTGTCTTAGAGGCAATCTATGCATTTTGTCAGGAACAACATAGCGTAATGCACGTTCTGGGAACTTTGCTGGACTTGATGAGTAGTTTGAGAGATCATGGAATGGAATTCCATCAGGTGTGACTGGGCCCTTCCAGCCCTTTGGAGCAATGGGTGTGCTGCGTATTGGCGGGGGAATGGAAAGAGGCTCCGGTCTTACTTCTTCGGATGTTGTCACTTCTGATGTCTCAATCACCTCATCATCAGGATTTACAATTGTTAACTGCTGACCAGGTTGATCTTCCAATTTGGTTTTCTTTTTTGGCACTTTCACTTTTTCTTGAGCAGGGGCTTCTGGGTCAGGAAATCCGAAAAATTGCCACAATGTTCCCATGTTTTCAACCCTCAAAAGTCCAAATCATCCAAAATATCGGCTAATTCCTGTGAAGCGCGGGTTGGTGCTTGTTCTTGAACAGTAGCCTTGCTTAGGAGAGATTGGTCAATGTTTTCAATGCTGGTAGCAGGTTCGGGGGTTGTGAAATCCTGGGCTTGATACTGGCTTTCCATTGGGTTGGGAGGAGCTGGTTGAGGCTGAATCTGCTGTGTTGCAAGATATTGCTCTCCATAATATGACCATTGTTCCATAGTCCATCCTTCTGGTAGACCAGTTGCAGGTAGTGGAGGTCCACTATTCTGGATGTTACTTGTGTAGGAAGGAGTTTCGATAGGCTCAATTGGTGTAGGTGTGATTGCAACAGGCTGTTCACTCCAGCCCATGTCTACATTGGCATGGGATTTTATGATTGTATCATCAGATGTCCTTCTTCTCAATAGTAGAATCGACAGTAAAACGACAATTAGGATTCCGAATCCGGCACCTATCGCAGTTGGTGTGTTCATTCCAAATATGCCTTCATCGGGCAAAGCAACAACCTTCACTTTTATCGATTCAATGTCGGTTTTTCCATCATCATCAGTAACTGTGAGATTGACAAGATATTCACCAGGTTTGTTGAATTTGATAGTGAAACTCGCACCACTGCCATCTTCTGTTGCTCCAGCGGTGTTAGGATCGTCCCAAGTGAACGTAAGTTTGGTCTTGTCAGTTGCCGTATCATTGGAGTTTATTCCACTAAATGTTACAGAATCTCCCTCAGTAACTTCTATGCTTCCATCAACAATTTCTAACTCACTGTCTTCGAGACTTATATCAGCAGAAGGACGTTGATTGACGATTGTTACGTCAATTGAAAAGGAGTCAGTTGCGTTGTCATCATCCCATACATTTGCTGTAATAGTGGTGAGGAATGAATCACCAAAGTAATCTTCTGTAGTCCAAGCATATTCAAATTCGGGTCCTTCTATATCGCAATCATCTGTTAGATTTCCGTTGTCATCTGCATCTAAGTTGTCATTCATATCCCAACAATATCGCAGGTTTTCAGAGTCAGCAAAATCATAAGCTGATGCGGTTAGATTTAGAACTACATCTTCGTATATGGCTTTTTGAGAAGGCAATGTATCTAGGACCGGTGCAATGTTATTGATTGACACATAACCTATGACTTCCTGACTTGTAACTCCGTCATTGTCTGTAACGAACACTCGTATTGTGTGCAAACCAGATGTGTCCCATGAAGCAGAGATTGAGGAGGTTGGGCCTGATGTAGTTTCAGTCCAATTTTCATTCATGTCATCAGGATACCAAGTTATCAACAAATCTTCTTTGTCAGATAAGGTATCATCACCTTCTATCTCAAGAGTTACAACAACTCCTTCATCTACACTCCATACACCTTGCTCATCAGGTAAATATGGAATGCCATCTATGAATAGCGCCATTTCACCTATTGTTGGAGCAACGTTTAGGACTTCATAACTCAAGGTATCACTAACAGATGCATTGTCGTCATCAGTTACCAGAACAGAGACTTCATGGACGCCTTCAACTTCTTGAATAATTGAACATTCTGGACCGTAGATCACATCGTTGAGACAATTGCTATTTGGCCATGAAATTACAACCTGTTGCCCCTCTGGCGATATAGTGTCGATGTCTCCACTATCAGTAGCGTCTAGGGTTATAGTGTCACCAGCAAATATAGTTGGAGTAGTTGTAGTAAGGTTGACATATGGATCTCGATTCAGTATCGTAGCATTTAGTGTTAAGACTACTTCATCCAACTCGTCGTCAACAACGGTTACTTCAACTGCCCAATCACCATCATCAACCCAAAACCAACTTGTTTGACAATCTGGTGCATCAATTAACTCGGTTCTTAATCCATCTTGAATTGCGAAATAGCACATAACGAAGCCGCCGTCAACATCATAAGAACTCGATGCATCAATGGTCACATTTTCGAAGGTGTAGACGTTGTCAGATAGGACCATTCCAGCGACAGGCATCCGGCCAATGAAGATATCAAGAGTTGCGTAATTATTGGTTAAATTTGCATCAGCAGTTACAATGTTATCTGGGTCTACCATGAAAGATAGGGTTTGATTTCCTATTGCAGCATCAACTGGAACAGTCCAATTCACGTCAACCCTTGCTTCGCTGTAAGGTGCGATTTCAGGGAGGGCTCCCCTGATGGTTGTACCGTCTGGTGTTGTAATCTCCATTTCAGTAGCAGGAGACGTCAAAACACCCCGATTTTGAGCGGGAACTTGGAACAGTAGACTGTCTCCAGGTAGAGCATTGTAACCACTTGCCTTGGATAGAATAGTGGTATCATTTCCCCTTGTTCTAGTGACAATCATGGAATCCGGCTTCGCTACTAAATCTACGCCAACAACAGACAAATCCATTACGATTGAGGTAGCTCCAACATACTTGTTTACTGGGTCCCAAATTATCACTCCATTACTTGACCAATCATCAGAGGCTAACGAGGCATCTCTGGAGTTTCCAACATCCAAGTCTGCAGTTACTTTACCATCTGAATCAGTTGTTAGACTCAATATTGTCCCCTCTGACTCATAGCGTAGTTGGAGATTCTTACCTACTTCCCCTACTCCGTTAACGGTGAAATAGCCTGTAACTTCTTCAGTTGCATTTGGCAAAATTGCTACAAATTCGGGTGTTACACCTATCGCTACATTTCTTATTCCTGGAGAAGATGTTGCAACAACTCCAGAGCTATCCACAGGCTCATAGCGTTTGAGTTTCCAATCTATGGTGAATCCCGCTGGATTATCGATTTGATACCATGCATAGTTTCTAACCGCTGCGCAGTACCAGTCAAATCCTCCAGATACGCCAGTGTTGTTCCAATTGTTAACTTTGATTGAGTTTGAGCATCCTGTATATTGGATGCTATCTTGGTCTTCAGTCGGCGTGCCATTTAGGGTTGCTTGGTATGTTGTGTTGTCTTGAACGTAAGGGGTGCTGAATTCACCGGGATCAAAATAGTCTGAGGTCCCAGAAACATTTGTGCTTGAATCATAGGTGGCGACCCACTGGTCACCAGTTCTTAGCGGGAAGTCATATTTTTCACGAGGTGGATTGTAAATAGTTGAAAATTCTAAATCCTCTGCAAGTGTTTGAGTTGCAATACCAATAGGGACTCCAAAGAAGTATGGCAGGAATGTAACGGTTAGTGAAAAGGTTTGATTCCACTGAGCTAAGTCGGAGGCTCTAAAGATATCTTGGCCACGATATTCGATATCGACTCTGCCTGTGTACGAGTCTCCTCCAGGTGTAGTGATTTGAGAATTTGAACCAGTGGCGAAATCACCGCGAATATCAACAATGTAAACTAGGCTTTGAACGCCCTCTATCATCATGAAAGTTATGTCAACGACTTCAACAGTAGTGTCTCCAGTAAGAGTATCTATTGACGCAGATACATTCGCTTGTGCTATGAGTTCATTAACATCAAAGCCTGTCTCATAGACCCACTTGTCGCCAATTCTCCAACTTGGAACATCGAATACATCAGCAGAGGTCTCGCCACTTAGTTTAATCATAGGTTCTTCCAAATCTTCAACCATCGAAAGCGGCCCATAGGCTGTTAAAATCACGACGATAAATATCGGTATGACCTGTCGCATGGACATGCGTAGTATCTCTGTTACTTTTGATTCTGTCCTTCATCCGATTGTTGCGAATCATTGTATTGGTGACCATAATGTTGCCATTGTTCCATTGTCCATCCAGCAGGTAGACCACTATCAGGTAGAGGTGGAGATTCAGATAGTTTATCCTCATCATTTTCATCCGTGAAAGCGCCAATTACCGGTGCGTTAATCGGTGCTTGAATGGTAGGTAGGTCTTCATCATCCCAAACGGAATTCTTATTTTTCCTTCTTCTTGTATACAATATCAAAACGATGAAAATCAGCGTTGATATCAAAGTCAATTGGATAAACGGATTTGTGTCTTCTCCCGTTAGTGAATCAAAAACCTGCTCTACGACAGTTCTATCTTCTTCTTCGACGTTTATCACCATCGATTTACTGCTAGCCTTGTCAATTTCTTCATCCCAGACAATTACTTTGATGGTATACTTACCAGATTTTTCAAAAGTGTGAGTAACAATTTGTCCGAATCGGTCATCATCATTGTCAGCTATGCCGTCTCCATTGCTATCGATACTACAATCTAAATCCCATTTTACCGAGAGACTTTGTTTATCGTTTAACGAGTCAATGGTCTTTGATGCATCTAAAATGATACTTTCACCAACTACTGCATTTGTAGATGCACTGAGGCGGACTATTGGTGGTAAATTTAGCACTGTAATTGCTGCTGAGGATGAATTTCTAGCCCCATCATCATCAGTTGCGTGGAATACGATATTGTATACACCAGCATTTTGCCAAGTATATGTAAGGTCAAATCCTTCAATATCACAATCATCATCCGCAGACCCAACTCCATCCGAATCTGATCCAGGATCAATATCCCAACATACAACAAGGCTATCATTATCAGATGGCGTGTCAATAGCAATTCCTGATAGGGATAGTTCGTAACCTTCTGCAATTGGTAATACCTCTGGAAGGTCCTCAACTTGCGGCTCAACATTACGGACATCTACCAATCTTTCTTCCCATAAGCTTTCATCATTTTCAGAATCGATTGCTTTCACTAGAATGGTTTTCATACCCGAATTAGTCCAACTTATTGGGACTCTTGATTCTCTACCATCAGTAGAAATACCAAATGACCATTCGTAACTAAGACCTTCTAAATCATCGATGGAATCTTCTGCCCTCGCTGCAATCTCTACCTGTTGGTCCTCGACAACAGTCCATGCCATCTGCTCAGATGGTTCAATCAAATTATCCTCCTCATCCCACATTGTCACAGCTAAGTCATGTGGTGCTATATTTGTGAAGTCAATGTCGATTGTGGCTGCTGTTTGATTGCCGTCGTCATCGGTTCCAATGGCAGTAAATGTGTGGATACCTTCTTCCATTGCAGTTGTCGTGCAAACTCGCGTGTAGTATCCTTCCTTACAGTTTGCTTTAGGCCAGTGAACATCGACAAGTCCAGGCCAAACATCCTCGGAATCGGAATCGTTTGCAACAACATATAGCGTGACTGGGTGCTCAACCTTTACTTGGTCACGGTATGAATTGATAGTAACTTGTGGTGCACGATTGTAGATTTCAACAAGGATCGTTTCATCGGTATAATCTCCTTCTTCATCATAAACAGTTATGCCGATGTCATACAAGCCGTCATCAATCCAGGTCCAATTTATGAAGCAGTTATTTCTCATAATTACTTGATTTGCTGTATTGAATGAGCCATCGTCAAATTCAATATCAAACATACACCAAACATCTCCTCCATCCAAATCGAAGCTGGCCGATGCATCGATCAGTATTTTCTCATCGGTCCATGCTGCGTAATTTTGCGTCACGATTGTTGGAGTGCTTCCAATAAATAGATTCAATGTTCCAATGTTATTTGTCATGTCAGCATCATTATTGTTGAGATCCACCCTATCAATTTCCCAAAGTATTGTTTGATTTGAGATATTCTCATCAGCGCTGATCTGCCACTCGATTTCAAATATAAACTGTTCAAACATCCCAAGTGCTGGTAAGTTCTTAGAAACCTCGAGCCCGTCTGGATATGTTATGTGTGTAGTTGTTGGAGTGCTTGTTGTAATTCCTCTATTGTAGACAGGAAGCTGGATTTTTAGGTAGTCTCCAGGTAATACGTTAAACCCAGAAATTGAATTCAAGGATGTCAAATCCCCAGATCGGTTTCTGAGTATATTTGCTCTCTCAATTCCTGCAACCAGATCTAGTCCTACAATATTCTCATCGAGGGTTATTGTCGCAACCCCATACATGCCTTCACTCGATGCAATTACGCCATGACTAGCATAATCAACAGTTGTCGCTGAATTATCCCTAGCATTACCAACGGATATTGTTGCCCAAGCACTGCCGTTAAACCCAGTCAAAACAGTTGTTGTAAAACCGGTTGCTTCGTATCGTAGCTCGACAGTTTTACCCGATTGTGGAATTCCAGATGAATCAGTAACGTTCGCCCAAACTTCGATAGGAGTGTTGAGTGCAGTAATTTGTGATGATAATTCAACATCAATATTCATGTTCCTGTAACCTGGATTTGAATTCGTAACTACTCCTGAAGATGCAACTGGCATGTATTGTTTGAGCCTAAAGTCGATGACTAATCCAATGTCTTCTTCAGTATGAGACCATGCAAAACTACGAACTTCAGGACAAAACCATTCGAAAGCGGTCTCTGTGCCATTGTCGTCATAGGATGTTAATTCGTACGAAGCATTACACCCACCATAACCAATCTGCTCTCCTAGATCATTTACTGGCTTACCAATGTCGGTTATCTCCCAATTTGTATGGTTTGCACCGCTAGTAGGTTGTGGGAATGGCGTAATGTAATCAGACGATCCAGACCATGCTGTTGAGGATACGTAGGATGTGTTCCATGTTTCTCCTATCCTTAGTGGGAAATCATAATTTTCGCTCATTGGGTCATAATCTGTGCTAATTGTGATATCTGCGATTTGTTGAGTTAGAGAAGAAATTCCAAACGGGACATAACGGACATTGAGTGAAAGGTCTGAAGAAATCTTCGCTAGGTCTGAAACTCTTCTCACTTCATCAAGGCGGTATTCAATATACAGATTACCGGTGTATGTCTCTAATGCAACTCCACCTTTATCGAAATCAGCACTTGAAGTTGTTTCATAGACAAGGGTAGGCGTCCCGGCAACATCGATTTCATTGATAGCATCAACAATCGTTGTAGAATCTCCGTTTATTGTTCCAACAGTTGCATCCACACCAGCGCTCTTGACTAATACGGTAGGGTCGAAAGCACCCGAATATATCCACTTATCACCTACTCTCCAAGTAACAACATCTGAGACTCCGGGGTCCTCGCTATTCATTCCACTTGCTTCGACGTTTTGTGGAATAGTCAAAACTGAGAGAAAAATGATGAGGCTCATCACCAACTCTCGTCGCATGTTATGATTATGACATTCGCAAATAGATATAGATAAGGGGTAATGTGATAGAAAAAATGTAAAGAGGAGTTACTTATGAATTCGTAATTCATGTGGATTCTTATTAGAATTATAATGAATAGACTCATTGCATACATAGTAGTGGCGAGACTATGCGCTGGTTCGCTTACAATGGAGATGCTGATGGCATTTGCTCCATGGTTCAGTGGGGCCTTGTGAACGGTGTTGACGGTCAAAGAATAACAGGCGTGAAACGTGACATTGAGCTTTTGAAAAGAATTGATGCTAAGGAAGGAGATGAATTAATCGTGATGGATATCTCTNTGGCAAGAAATAGTNCAACNGCATCTAAACTTGAGAACAATGGTGTTACCATACAGTGGTTTGACCATCACTTAGCTGGGGATTATGAAGGAAGCATTGAGAAAAATATCAACACATCTTCCAAGGTTTGCACTGCGGTAATAGTAGAAGAATATCTTGGGGTAAGATCTAGTTGGACACAGGTTGCACTTCACGGAGATGGTTTGTCCGAAATATCTAGTAAGCCCGAATTCAAAGAGTTGGGAGAGCTATTGAATTACAACGGTTATGGCGCAGATTTATCAGATTTACACTTTCATCCAGATGACCTCATGCTATCTTGTTTGAGTGCAAAAACTCCGGAACAATTCTTGAAAACAAATGAGTTCAAGACCCTAAAACTAGGCTTTGCGGAGGATATTGAAAAATCTAGTAAAGTGAAACTCGTGAATGGTGCCTACATAATGCCCAATGAGCCCTGGGCACGCAGGGTTGTGGGTGTTTTCGCTCACAGAATAAATGCCAAAAGCAGTGGGCCTCATGTCATTGCAATCGAAAAAGACGATACATTCCAAGTATCTCTTCGTGGAAGAAAAGGTATTGGTGAATTATGTGCGATGTTCGGAGGAGGAGGTCGCGAAACTGCAGGAGGCATTGATAATTTACCGAAAGAAGATATGCCAGCCTTGATGAATGAAGTCATCTCCCGGCGTAACAAGAGAGGTGATTGAGTGGAGGACAGAATGACTCATCTCCAAAGGTTAGAAGCCGAGGCAATCCACATCATGCGTGAGGTTGTTGCGGAGGCAGAAAACCCGGTCATGCTATACTCTGTCGGTAAGGACTCATCAGTTATGCTCCATATTGCAATGAAAGCTTTCTATCCTGCGAAACCTCCGTTCCCAATAATGCATATTGACACAATGTGGAAATTCTCTGAAATGATTGAGTTTAGGAATAACATTGCAGAAGAAATGGGCTTAGAGTTAATTGTTCACATCAATCCCGAAGGTGAAAAGATGGGAATGAATCCATTTGTCCATGGTTCTTCCATGCACACAGATGTTATGAAAACTCAAGGCCTAAAACAGGCTCTTGACAAATATGGTTTCGACGTCGCATTTGGAGGGGCTAGACGAGATGAGGAGAAATCTAGAGCCAAAGAGAGGGTCTTTTCCTTTAGAAATGAAAGCCATCAATGGGATCCAAAAAGGCAGAGACCCGAGTTGTGGAACGTCTACAATTCAAAGAAAAACAAAGGTGAATCAATTCGCGTTTTCCCCCTTTCAAACTGGACAGAATTAGACATATGGCAGTATATCCATTTGGAGAATATACCAATTGTCCCACTATACTTAGCAGCAGAAAGGCCAGTGGTTGAGAGAGATGGTGTTCTAATATTGGTAGATGATGATAGAATTCCTCTTAACGATGGCGAGAAACCACTAATGAAGACTGTAAGATTCCGAACTCTAGGGTGCTACCCACTTACAGGAGCAGTTGAATCAGAGGCGAACACACTCCCCGAAATTATTCAAGAAATGTTGTTGACTACAACATCTGAAAGGCAAGGTCGAGTAATCGACTTCGATAGTTCTGCTTCAATGGAAAAGAAAAAGCAAGAGGGGTATTTCTAATGGCTCACGTAAGCGATTTAATCGCATCAGATATCGAGTCTTATCTGGCATTACATGAACAGAAGGAATTACTTAGATTCATCACCTGTGGATCAGTTGATGATGGAAAATCAACCCTTATTGGAAGGATGTTATACGAATCTCACATGCTTTTTGATGACCACCTAGCTGCATTGAAAGTAGATTCAAAGAAGGTTGGAACCCAGGATGGAGACATCGATTTTGCACTGTTAGTAGATGGTTTAGCAGCGGAGAGAGAACAAGGTATCACGATTGATGTAGCATATCGATTTTTCTCTACGGACAAGAGGAAATACATAGTTGCAGATACTCCCGGCCACGAAGAATACACCCGTAACATGGCCACTGGAGCCTCAACCGCAGATGTTGCAATTATCTTGATTGATGCAACTCAAGGGGTTCTAACACAAACCCGTAGGCATTCGTTCATTGTATCCATGGTCGGAGTAAAAAGAATAGTTTTAGCAATAAATAAATTGGATTTGGTAGATTACTCTCAAAGTATATTTGAGAAAATAGTCGCAGATTACCAAGAATTTGCAGATAATGCTCTTACTCTCGACGAGATAACAGCAATACCAATCTCTGCTCTAAAAGGTGACAACATCGTAGATAGTAGCCCGAACACTCCTTGGTATGATGGGCTTTCAGTAATTGAATATCTTGAATCCGTACCGGTATCATCCACATCTCAATCTCGTTCTTTTAGAATGCCTGTTCAGTGGGTAAATCGACCCAATAGAGAGTTCCGTGGATTTACAGGAATGATTGCATCAGGGATGATTGAAAAAGGACAAAATGTAAGAGTTTTACCTAGTGGAAGAGAATCAAAAATTAAAGGGATTATCACACAAGATGGCGACCTAGATTTAGCAGGAGCAGGTCGATCTATTACTCTAACTTTGGACGATGAGATAGATATCTCCAGAGGTGACATAATCTCAGCATCGAGCAACCCTTGTTCATTAGGTGACCAATTTCAATCTCACATATTGTGGATGGATGACTCATCTATGACACCGGGAAGAGAATATTTGTTCAAGGCTAATACCCAAACAACTTCGATGACACTGGGTCGGTTGAAATACAAAATCGATGTAAATACACTAGAACATACACCTGCAACTGTTCTTGAAATGAACGAGATAGGGGTATGCAATATTTCACTTGCTCGACGCATTGCTTTTGATCCATACAAGGATGACCCCGTTATGGGCGGATTCATAATTATAGACAGAATTTCTAACAATACAGTTGGAATGGGATTCATTGACTTTGCATTACGCCGGTCAGACAATATCCATTGGCAATCGATGGATACTACAAAAGAAAGTCGTGCCAAGCAAAAAGGACAAAGGCCTAGATTGGTCTGGTTTACAGGTCTATCAGGTTCTGGAAAATCATCGATTGCAAATATTCTTGAAAAGAAATTACAATCTATGGGAAGGCATACAATCACTTTGGATGGAGATAACATCCGGCATGGATTAAATCGGGATCTTGGATTTACCAAAGCTGATCGTGTAGAGAATATACGAAGGGTAGGCGAGACATCGAAATTAATGGTGGAGGCAGGACTGATATGCATATCATCGTTCATATCTCCATTTTCCTCAGAGAGAGAAATGGTTCGTAACATCATGGATGAAGGTGAGTTTGTCGAGGTATTCGTCGATACTCCACTAGAGGTGTGTGAATCTAGAGATGTGAAAGGTCTATATGCGAAGGCAAGAGCAGGCGAGCTGCCTAATTTTACTGGCATTTCAAGCCCATATGAGGCACCTGTAAATCCAGAGATAAGAATAGACACAACACAGACAAGCGCAGAATCTGCTGCCGACTTAATTATTGATTATTTGAGTCGTTCTTGAATCAATTCTGCAATATTTTGCCATTGAGTCGAGTCCCTAAGTTTGATCATTGAATCCCTGCACCTATCAAGTTCATCTTTACTGGTCATTGAGATAGTAGCAACAATATCTTCGACTTTTTTACCTCGAAGTTTTATTGCACCTTTGATGTCCTCAAAAATTGGAATTGGGGAAACTGCGATTGGCACTCCCGCAGCAACACCCATTCTTACAGCTCCAGATGCAGACTCTTTTGTATTCTGATATGGGAATACTAACAAGTCACATTTCGCTAGTGTAGCTACTGCTACATCGTCATCAAGAAAATCTGTCATGAGGTTGACTCTATCTTGCAGCCCTTTTTCCTCAATAAGTTTGGTCAGTTTATTCTCCATATTTTTGCTTCCATCTCTTGTTGCGCACAGCATAAGCAGGTTGTCCCAACCAGGTAGCCTCTCAAAAGCCTCAACTAACTCGATTTGACCTTTATGTGGTAGAAGGAACCCAAATGTTCCCATGACTCTTCCCTCTGGTTCAATAGTCTCAACATCCTTTTTTGGTGGAGGGTAAATTCCGTGAGGTATCATTACTACGTTTTCAGAGACACCCAACTGTTTGAGATTTGCAACGTCGGCCTTTGTATGTACCATTACTGTCGAACATTTTTTTAGCCCTTCAACTGCTTTCTCAATTCTTTTACTTGGGAAAATAATCGACCTATCTCTCGTGTTGTGAAGTGTAATGAATACCTTGATTTCCATTTCGCTGAGTCTGATTAACAATTCATTGAGATAGGCGAACCGCAATAGACCTGGCTGGTGTTGAATGACAATAGTGTCAAGACCCTTAGCAGCAATTTGTGCTAGAATTCCTTCAAAAAATCTCGAATCCCTTGACCAACAGGGGACAGCGCCCTCAACCTCGCCTTCTCCTGATTGACACATGACGTGCACATCAGTCATTTGTTCTACTAGGAATTTGGAGTATGTGGCGATGCCGCATCGGATTCCCCATGTGGTAATCCATCCTATCATGAGATTCACTCCTTAAAATCGAAATCTTGGTAAACCTCTAGCACAGCCTTTACATCTTTACTTCTAGGTGAAAATTTCTTTTTTCGTTCTCTGAGTTTGAAACCGGTTAAATCTACATCTATGCCGATAGAATGTAGCGCTATTTTTGCTTCTTCGTTATTGTAAGGGTATCTCAAGAATGCAACCTTATCGATATCATTTTGTTTTGCATTTTTGAAACTTTCAAGGAAAACTGAGAACCCAATCGGGTCATTGGGAAAAGACTGTAGGAACCGGGACAATGGGATTTCTGGTGCGTTAATTCCAAGACACATTTTCGCTGCATTTGCAGTTAGAAATTTTCTTCGATCCATTGACCTTATTGCGTCAAGGTAATCTCCGTGAATTACTAGTATCGGCTTTCCAATGCTTATTCCAGGATGCTGCTTGTGACATATCAGCCCGTAATTTTGAGGGCGAGTTCTTATTCCTCGATTTTGAAGATGGTCACACAGAGCATTGGATGCAACTCCTCCATGGGAAACAACCCACAAGTCGATGCTGTCTGCGTCAACGTCGCTGGGCCCTAATGGCTGCATTGTTATCACAGTAAGTCTGCTAGTTCGTCCTGTATGATTTGGACAGCGTCAAGGATTTCGTCCTTGTGTCTAGCTCCGGTTATTACCATCTTACCAGATCCAAATATCAAACAGACAACCTTTGGATAGTCCAATCGGTAGATTAGACCAGGGAATTGCTCTGGCTAATACTCGACTTTGTCAAATGGTAGGTGGAATGTAAGGTTGTTTAGGTTTAATTTCCTTGGTTGACCAGCTTGTGGCTCGCCTGTGAACTTATCATTTCCATCGTAATCTTCAGGGTAGTGCAATGCGTATGTTGCTACCATGTTTTGGACCTCGATTTCGACGTCCTTTAGGTCCCAGGTTGTTATGCCTGCTGACCTCAAATCGTTTATCATTCTCTCAATACCTGTGTGGATGTTATCTTCATCTTTTCCACCGGTGCAAACCGCACGCCCAGATCTAAACATTAGAATAGCAAGTTTTGGGTCTGATACACGGTAAACTACACCTGGGAATTGCTCTGGTTCATACTCACAATTCAGTTGAATTGCAATGTCAGGAAGGTCTAATTCTTCTGCAACTCTTGTGCTGGCAACGACGTTAACAACAGTCAATCGATCTTCATCGTTCATAAACGGGCCGATTATAAACCCCTATTTAAACAAGAGTGCCTATTCAGAGTCCTTCCAAAGGGGGCAATCTTTACTGTATTCGATAGACAGACCCGCAGATCCAAATTTGCTAATCATAGTTCTACCGCCTGCTAGCTCAATTGCCTCACTTGTAGCCTTGGGATCTTTAGTTAATGCAATCATGCAGCCACCGCCTCCAGCTCCGGTTAATTTTACTCCGAGGGATGTTGGTGCAGCAGCAGCAATCAAAGATTCCAATTCCGGACAAGACAATCCTAGATTACGCAATATGAGGTGGTTTTCGCTCATCGCTCTTCCCACACCATTCATATCTCCTTTTACTAGAGAATCTAATCCTCTTCTAGAAATCATCCCAATTGTTTCAATTTCTGCTATTCTCTCAGGATTTTTTTCCAATAATTTTGCGAGCTTTTCTACTTGTAAAGCAGTAGGCGCATGAATTCCAGTTGAACCTACAACCAACCATACATCTTCCTCTATGTTTAGGGAAACTGAGTGTACTTCCCATTTTACTCCATTTAGCGATCTGGTGTATAACCAGTCAAGAGTTTCATCAACTTGGTCGAGTAAAACAATACATCCACCGTGTGTACATGTGCTTGAATCAAGAGGTGATGCTTTACCACCTTGCGCTTCAGCTTCAACTGCGTGAGCTAATATTGCGCACTCGTCTGTATTGACAGAATCCGCACCTTGTATCTGCTGCTTACCGCTCTTAGATGTCCAAGGCCCATGGTATACATTGTTTGGTTGTGTGGATGAGAACCCTTCAGCCCACCTGTCACCATCCACTTTTCTGCCTTTAGCGCACCTAAGGACAGCACTTGCTGCGACAGACAGCGCTGCGGATGAACCAAGTCCGCTAGCAGGAGGTATATCTCCTTGGATTTTAATCGATAATGGAGGACCTCCCTCCCAAAGTCGTTGTAATAGTGATTTAATGTGCGGATGTCTTGCTGCATCAAAGCGCATTCCGTCTAGTCTCCAATCTTTACTAGGTTCGATATTCACTGAAATTCTCTGATCTAATGCTACAGCTACTGCGGGATGGCCATAAACAACGGCATGTTCTCCAAATAGGATACATTTACCCGGCGCACTGGCTTGAGCCATACATCATATCCCAAGTATATGTTATACTTGTCCGTTGGGTTCAAGTACTGAATACTAGCATGGGTTACCCGTTGGTTGGATGCGGCACCCATTAGATGCCACCTATTTTGGAGTTTCAGGTTGGTACATTTTATTGTTCATGGGCGTTGTGTCAATTGGTTTTTTCGTATATCAAGTACAAAAGGCCACTCGACTAGTCTTACTCGGATCTGAGGATAATCGCTTTGATTCATGGCCAAAACGGTTGAAGGAAACTGGGAGCGTCTGGTTGGGTCAGAGAAAGGTTTTGGAGGACCCTGTTGCGGGCGGAATGCACGTTTTGATGTTCTGGGGTTTCCTTATGCTTTCATCAGACATGTTTGATTTGGCATCAGGTAATCGATTCAGTGAGCACCTTCTTCCTGATGCAATCAATCCAATTTGGAATGGTATGGTTGAACTTGGATACACGAGCGCTTTAGTCGGTTGCTTTCTAGCACTGAATCGCAGAGTTTTATTCACACCTGAGAAACTGAAAGGTAAGAGTCAGTTAGAAGGTAACGTGATTCTTCTTCTCATAATGACTATCTGTACAACCTCGTTTGTAATAGAGGCAGGAGAAGGGCCACACCCTACCTTTGAAGCGATTGGCTATTGGGTATCTCAAAATTTCACGATAACTCAGGGAATTGTAAACGCATCATACTGGGCCCATATGCTCGCAATCTGTGTTTTCATGTTCCTAATACCTCTCAGTAAACACATGCATTTGGTCATGGCATTGCCAAATGTTTTCTTTTTCGACACATCACCAATGGCAAAAATGCGTCCTCTCCAGGTAGACGAAAATGGAACGGCTGTTCCTTTAGAGGAATTAGACTTAGAGACATTTGGGGCAGCTCAATACACACAATTGACATGGAGGAGCCTAATTGACGGATGGGCCTGTACGTCCTGCGCTAGATGCCAAGATGTTTGCCCGGCTTACGCATCGGGTAAGGACCTTAACCCAATGCAGATTATCCACGATGTAAGGTATTACGCAAATGAGCACGCTGACACCTTGTTCAGTGGAGAAACACCAGAAGAAGATATCATTACTCGATTTGGTGAAGGTGCAATTTGGGCTTGCACAACCTGCAACGCATGTGTAGATGTTTGCCCTGTAAACATAGAACATGTTCCAAAACTTACCGATGCGCGCAGGCATTTAATGATGGAAAGGATGGAATTTGATGAGTCTGTTGAAGATACAGTCATGCCGTTGATGATGACTATTGAGAACTTGGAGAGCGATTCAAATCCATACGGAATTCCAATGCATGAAAGAGGAGATTGGGCGTCAGATCTCGATGTCAAAGTGGCAGAGCCAGCCGAATATATCTACTTCGCAGGTTGTGCAGCATCATTTGATGAGCGCAACAAGAAAGTTGCAAGAGATACAATTTCAATCATGAAAGAAGCAGGTCTCGATGTCGGAATTCTAGGTATGCAAGAAGGATGCACAGGCGATGCAGCTCGTCGTGCAGGTAACGAGTATCTTTTCCAAATGTTGGCTGAGACCAACTTGTCTACTTTTGAAGAAATAGGTGTAAAGAAGATCGTAGCATCTTGTCCTCACTGCTTCCACACCTTAGGGACAGAGTACAAGGATTATGGTGGCCAAGATATTGAAGTAATGCATCATTCTCAACTGATAAGTCATTTACAGACTGAAGGGAAGTTACCCGAGCCTTCTCACACAGGTAATATCACTTACCATGATCCATGTTATCTTGGAAGAATAGGTGGCGAACTTGAGGCTCCAAGAGATGCAATTGGCGGTGTAGACATAGAGACAGAGAAGCATGGAAGAGGTTCGTTCTGCTGTGGTGCAGGAGGGGCACAGATGTGGATGGAAGAGCATGTAGACGAGGGATACGATAGAGTGAATATCATCCGTGCAAAGGAATTGGCTTCGACAGGCGCGGACACCGTCGCAGTAGGATGTCCATTCTGTTCGACAATGGTGACTGACGGATTGTCAAGTATCGATTCAAACATGGAAGTCAAGGATATTGCTGAAATTGTTTGGGAGCAGATAAAAGCTAACGATGCAAAGATTCAAGCGGCTAAACTTGAAGAAGAATGAATGGAATCAATATAGCAAAGATTCTGTGACGTCTTGATCTTGAATTCCGTCACCAAAATCGGCTCTCTCCTCATCATTCATATCTCCACATTCGACCGAATATTCCAACAGCGATTCAACAGCTTCTGGATGAAATTGAACACTCCTAATTTTTCTTGTTGGATGTTCACATACTGCTATCGAACAATGATCAGCACTGCCGGTAACAATCATTTCTCCACTATCTGTGACGTGATCTTGGTGGGTGAATAGTTGCCTAGTTTGTTTTCCATCTTTGTAAGTGACATCTGCCATGAATGCAGAATTGTTCTCTGCCCTCTCAACATTTCCGCCCAATGCTTTACAGATTATTTGGTGACCGAAACATATGCCGTATATGGGGGCATCTGAGTATCTAATCAAATTTGCAACATCGTCCATCCAATCTTCCCACTCTGAAACATTTCTTCTGCTACCGGTGATTATTACAGAATCAGCATCCTCAGGTTCACTGACTCTTCTACCAAAGCCGTAGTCCA
>PAOW01000027.1 GCA_002710015.1 Methanobacteriota archaeon
ATCTCTCCTTTCTCCATCCAAATTATGTTTAATGTCTTACCCCAATATTCATCCTCATGTCCAGGGAAATCATCTCGCGTGTGCCCGCCCCTACTTTCCTCTCTGGCTAAAGCAGCGAGAGTAGCAACAGTGGAAATGTCTACCATATTTTTCAAGTCGAGCGCTTGATGCCAACCAGAGTTATATTTCCTGCTTGTACCGGGGAATGATTTTTTCTCTCGCTTGGAGAACTCCTTTAGGTCGTCAAGCGCTTCTTCCAACTCTTTTTTGACTCTAATAATCCCGACTTTCTGCTGCATCATTTCTCTTATGTCATCGTAGATAAGTCCGGGATTTTCACCCTCTCCTCTTTCAAGAGGTTCTAGCATTTCTTTGATTGCAGATTTGACTTGTTTTTCATCAATGCTTGGCTGAGCTAGAGATTTAGAGCGTTTAGCAGCGAATTCCCCAGCACGCTTGCCAAATACAATCAAATCGGATAGAGAATTTCCACCTAGGCGATTTGCTCCATGCAAGCCACTTGCTGTTTCCCCACAAGCGTAGAGTCCGGGCACTGTTGTTTCTTGAGTTTCAGCATCCACAATAACACCTCCCATAACATAATGAGCAGTTGGTCCAACCTCCATTGGTTCTTTTGAAATGTCAACGCCTGCTAGTTCCTTGAATTGGTGATGCATCGACGGCAGTTTGGCCAATATTGCAGCTTCTCCTCTGTGTGATATATCCAAAAAGGCACCTCCGTGAGGGCTACCTCTGCCGGCCTTGACTTCGCTATTAATCGCTTTTGCAACTACATCTCTAGTCAGCAATTCGGGAGGTCTGCGAACGGTGGCTAACTTTCCAGACACGACTTCTTCAACCCATTGATCCGCTTCTTCTATTGTTTCAGCATGGTCTCCTTGGAACATTTCTGGAACGTATTCAAACATGAACCTATCTTGTTCACTGTTGAACAGCCTACCACCTTCTCCTCTAACACCCTCGGTGACTAGTATACCTCGAACAGATGGGGGCCATACCATGCCAGTAGGATGGAATTGAACGAATTCCATATCTCTCAATTCGGCACCAGCCCAAAGAGCTAGTGCATGTCCGTCACCTGTATATTCCCATGATCCAGAACAAACAGACCAACATCGAGTAATCCCTCCTGTTGCTAGAACAACCGACTTCGCTGAAAATGCGTGGAAATCTCCATTCACTCTTGTGTAAGCAACGCATCCTGTTACTCTGTCCCCTTCTTTTAGTAGGTGTCTTACTGTATATTCTGTGAACATGTCTATTCCTTCGTGGATACCTCGCTCCTGAAGGGTCCGAATCAGTTCTAATCCTGTTGCATCTCCGACGTGCGCTAATCTAGGGAATGTGTGACCACCAAAGTTTCTCTGATTTATCAGATTCTTCGGGGTTCGATCAAATACAGCACCCCATTGTTCAAGCTCCCTGACACGGTCTGGGGCTTCTTTTGCATGGTATTCAGCCATTTGCCAATTTGCAAGCCATTTGCTTCCTTTCATGGTGTCGTGGAAATGGACTTTCCAACCGTCTCTTGGATCTGCATTTTGTAATGCAGCAGCGCATCCTCCTTCCGCCATAACAGTATGTGCTTTGCCGAGTAATGATTTGGTGATAATAGCCGTTTTTGCTCCCGACCTTGCTGATTCAATTGCGGCCCTCAGACCTGCGCCACCAGCCCCTATAACTACTACATCATACTCATGAAGGGTGTATTCTTCTTCCAAACTATGCACCTCCGATTACAATAAGGCTAAAATCACTAATGAATCCCTTTGAACAAGCGATTGTCCAAGCGTCACCGACAAATACCAACGTTAGAGAGACCCAAAACCAAAATCCGTGGTCTCGATTTATGACGCTTATCCTAGAGAACAATGCTCCTCTCATTTTAGAGACACCGCTGACCCATCTGTCTAGCATTCCTCCTGCTAAGTGACGCATTGCATGACAAGATGTCACGTAAAATGTCAAGCAAACAGCTTCAAGAGTTAGTATGATAGTGCCCCCTGTCATACCGTAACCATTTCCATTGAATGTCATTGTATGAGTGATGTCCCACCATTTAATCAATAGGATAGGGATAACCATGTAAAGGAAATACCTGTGAAGGTTGTTCACAATAAAGAGCCTCTTCTCTCCTTGATATCCGATTATTTTGTTCACCTCAGGTTCATCCACCCAACATGCAGTCGGGCTAGCAAAAAATGTTCGATAGTAAACACGACGCATGTAGTAGCACGTTCCTCTGAATGAAAACGGAATCCATAAAATTAGCACGGCAGCGTTCACCCACGAGGGATGATTCCAACCAGAAAACATGTCCCATTGCAGAACGTTGGGGGAAAACATCGGCGATATTACGTGGGCTCCATTAACGTAATAATCGATGTGATCTGAGAAAAATACGACCCTCCAAAAGGTCCACAGAACTGCCAAAATCAAACTTATACCCATAACCATGGGTTGGGACCACCACTTGTCGATTCGATTAGTCCGACCCATGCCATTCAGCATTGGGAGTTTGATACCTTCACCCATCGATTGCCACCAACACCGCCCCCGTTAGGGGGCGGAATGAGACACCCCAGTATCGACTAGGTCTTTGAGGTGTTCGGCTCTTGTTTACGCAAGGGACGAATAGTCAACTTCTGCTTCAGCCATTTCAATTTCGTCAACATCCATCTGAGCGAGTTGCAATTTACCTGATAATTCGTCATTCACAGCATGCCAGTACGAGTAAGACTCTATGACCCAAATTCCTGACTCCCTTGTCCCATTTCCACTGCCTTTTACTCCTCCAAATGGCAAATGAGCTTCGGCCCCAGTTGTGGAGTTGTTTATTCCTGTCATACCAGCCTTTATTCCAGTCTTGAATCGATATGCCTCGAGTCTATCATTTGTGTATATAGCAGATGACAGTCCGTATGGAGATGCATTGGCCAAATGGAGGGCGTGATCAAAATCTACCGCTTTAACGACAGTAACTGCTGGGCCAAAAACTTCCTCATGGAAGCAGTCCATGTCTTCTGTGACACCAGTATAAACATGGGGCCACATGTAAACTCCAGCTTCCGGATTGCCCACGAAATTCTTTGGCGTATTCCCCGTAGTAATCCTTCCTTGACCCCATTCTTTGGTAACACCTTCGGCATCAATTTTCGATAGGCATGAAAGGAAATCGATTGCATATTTCTCAGAGAGCATTGAACCATACAATACGTCCTCATTATGTAGTGAATCTCCTATGCGTGTATTCTTCACTTTGTCCATAAATTTCTCCATGAATTCATCGTAAATATCCTGATGTAGAATCAGATTTCCTAGGCTCGTACAGCGCTGTCCGGCAGTGCCAAAGCCACCCCAATATGCACCTTCAACAGCATTGTCGATGTTAGCGGATGGCATTACTACCAGTGGATTTTTACCGCCAAGTTCTAGACTACATGAGACTAAATTTCTTCCACAAACCTCTCCTATTGCCTTGCCAACAGACGTGCTACCCGTGAAGGAAATTTTGTTGATAAGCCCTTCATCAACTGCATCGACCAAATACTGACCAGCACCACTCCCTTTGCCATGGATTAGGTTAATGACACCATCTGGCAACCCGGATTGATGCATTATCCTTGCCAATGCAAAAGAAAGCAGTGGAGAATCTTGAGGAGATTTCCAGACACATGTGTTTCCGCAAATTATAGCTGGAATCATTTTCCAAAAGGGAACAGCAGATGGGAAATTGCACGCATTTATGATCCCACAAACACCAAGCGGTCTGCGATATGTGAATAGTTCTTTGTCGGGAAGTTCTGAATTGACTGTTTGACCGTAAAGTCTCCTACCTTCAGATTGGAAGAATAAACATGTGTCTATGGCTTCTTGAATCTCTCCTCCACACTCTTTCAGAGTCTTTCCAATTTCTCTTGCTTGTAATCGAACAAGTTCTTCCTTGTGTTGCATAAGCAATCTCCCCATATTGCCTATTATCTGGCCACGTGTTGGTGCAGGGGTTGAAGACCAATCAGGAAGGGCACTACGCGCTGCATCAATTGCCTTCCTAACATCTTCTTTGTTCGATAGAGGAAATTCTCCAAGCACATCAGCGAGGATTGCAGGGTTGATGCTGTCGAATGTTTCTCCAGAAACTGATAATTCTAATTGCCCGCTAATTATGTTGTAACCTCTTACCTTGGGAAGCGAGTGAGGATTCTCACTTTCCATGAAATCTAGACCGGCCTCGAGTATGTGCGTCATGGGGACTCCTCTGCGCTTTAGGACATGAATCCTTGCCTGATTTAGTAAACCCCATGAAATACAAATTATCATTGCAAAAATACCATGACTTAAAATTGAGCCTTTCACCAAGCCTAATTACCGGAGGGTGCTAACTATGTCCAAAGATAGCAATAAATCGATTTCTCTCAAAGTCTCTAAGGCAATCCCGAGTGATGTAGGTCATGGTAGAGCTCGCATAAGTGGTGAGAATGGTCTGGATCTAAAACCAGGAGATATTATCGAAATAAAGGGGGAAAAGAGAGCTACTGCTGCTATATACTGGCGCAGCCGTCCAGAAGATTCCAAGATGGACATAGTTCGTGTTGATGGTATAATCAGAAAAAATGCAGGCGTGAGCCTTGGAGATAAAGTAACCGTATCGAAGGTCGAAGCCAAAATTTGTACTAAACTCGTGCTTTCTCCAGTAATGGCAAACAAGCAGAAGGTAAAGTTTGGACCCGGAATTGAAGGATTTGCCAGACGAGGACTCAACAAAAGGCCAGTAGTTGCTGGTGATAGGATATTTATTCCCGGAATGACATTATTCGCTGAAGCCCTTCCGTTTGCAGTCTTACAGACTACACCTAAAGGAATAGTGCAGGTAAATTCAGACACAGACATCGTTATCAAGGACGAAGCGATTGATGATGATGACGTTGGGCAATCACAAGGAATTACCTACGAGGATATTGGGGGAATTGGTAGCCAGTTACTGAAAGTCAGAGAAATGATCGAGCTACCTTTGAAGCATCCTGAACTATTTCGTAGGCTAGGTATTGACCCGCCAAAAGGAGTACTGCTACACGGTCCTCCCGGAACTGGTAAAACCATGATTGCTAAAGCAGTCGCAACCGAAACAAATGCACACTTTACCTCGATAAACGGTCCCGAAATTATCTCCAAATATTACGGGGAGTCAGAAAAGCAACTAAGAGAAATTTTTGATGAAGCGGCAAACAATGCTCCTGCAATAGTGTTCCTCGATGAGATAGATTCAATCTGCCCAAAGAGAGAAGATGTTAGCGGAGAGGTGGAGCGTAGAGTCGTCGCACAGATGCTAACTCTAATGGATGGTATGCAAGGTAGGGACAATGTAATTGTCATCGGTGCAACAAACCGAAGAGATGCTATGGATCCGGCATTGAGACGACCTGGCAGATTTGACAGAGAAATTGAAATCGGTGTGCCAGATAGAGAGGGTAGAAAAGAAATCCTTGATGTCCATACAAGACAGATGCCCATTGCAGATGATTTCGACGTAGAATGGGTTTTAGAAAACTCATACGGGTTTGTTGGTGCAGACTTGGCAGCGCTGGTTAGAGAATCAGCAATGAAAGCCCTGAGGCGCTATCTTCCTGAGATAGATTTAGATGAAGACACAATTCCACCAGAAGTTCTTGAAAAAATGGAGGTAAAGATGGAAGATTTCCGACTGGCTATAAGAGAAATAGAGCCGAGTGCACTAAGGGAAATCTACGTTGAGATTCCTGATGTTTCATGGGATAGTGTTGGAGGTCTCTCAGAAATAAAAGACCGACTGAAAGAAAGTGTTGAATGGCCACTCACAAAGCCCGAACTATTCGATCACTTCGGCATAAAACCTCCAAGAGGAATTGTGCTATTTGGTGCTCCAGGAACTGGTAAGACCTTACTAGCCAAAGCAATCGCAAATGAAGCTAAAGCAAATTTCATATCGATAAAGGGCCCTGAGCTTATATCAAAGTGGGTTGGGGAATCTGAAAAAGCCATAAGAGAAATTTTCAAGAAGGCAAAGCAGTCATCTCCTTCTATAATATTCCTTGATGAATTTGAATCAATTGCAGGCATGAGGTCCTCAAACTCACAAACCGGTGGCTCAGATGTTTCTAACAGAGTAGTCAATCAATTGCTTGCTAGTATGGATGGAGTAGAAAGTCTAGATGGTGTGATTGTAGTCGCAGCAACGAATCGCCCTGAGATGATAGATCCTGCATTATTGAGAAGTGGCAGGTTTGAGAGAGTTCTTCACGTTCCACCACCAGACAAACCTGCAAGAGAAGCGATTATGGAGATACATTCTGAAGGAATGCCACTGTCTACATTCTCGATGAAAGATATCTTATCAGGAATGGAAGGTTTCACAGGAGCGGACATTGAAGCAGTATGTAGGGAAGCCGCTTTAATTGCGATGCGTGCAGGTAAAAAGAAGGTCACTAAGGCGCACTTTTCTGATGCTATTAACCGAGTTCGCCCAACCGTGACCCCAGATATGCTCGAGTATTATTCCAAGATGGAGGAAAGGCTAACTTCTGGACTTTCCAACATCAAGCGCTCAAGAGATACCGGGTATGGTATGGAATCAATGTGATATTCTCTAATCCGATTTGTTGAAGTGGTAGTAAGGAATAGGTAGAAACACACGAGGGTCATTAACATGTCAAGTTTTAGCGCAGAATTCCTGCAAAGAGACGTGGTCGATGTGAATGGAGAATTATTCGGTCATCTAAAGGATATTGTAATCGACTCTCGCAGTGGAGAGATTACTGAAATTTCAGTAAAGGTTGTAACTGAAATCGATGTGAATAAATTACCATGGCCTACTGTTGATGGCGTTTGTCAGGTACCTGCCCAAGAGATATCAAAAATATCTTCAAAAATAGTGTTAAAGCGTTGAGCAATTTTATATCATCTGCCCACAACCTTCTAAACCCAAGCGTAAGCGTGTATGTCTGTATCTTGTACTAGAGGTGACATTTTGGGTGACCGACCGCGTTTCAATAAACGAAGGATTATCCTTCAAACAGCGTTTTGGTTTGTTCTAATAATGCTGCTATCGACCGTTGTCTCACAAGTGATAAACATTGGAAAACAGGATGGACAGTCAGCATATGGGACTGACTGGGATGATCTATCAGCTTTCAGAGAGGACATTAACGATATGGGCATAGAGACAAAATCCTTGGTCTCAACTCCTTTACTATTGTCTGATATTGAAGATCCTGCCAACGCAACATTCATTGTAGCAGGTGTAGAGCGGGACACGCTTTCTATACCTCAGTTCTCAACTGATGGGTTCCTAACATTTTCAACAGAAGACGGTTATACTCCTGCAGAGGTTGATGCAATCAAAGAATTCGTATTTGCTGGAGGCGATGTTTTAGTGATGGACGATTACGGATATTCTTCGTCTATCGCAGAGGCCTTTGGTGTAAAATTCAAAGGACTACAATTGTTTGACCCAGTGTACGTTTATGATTTAGATTACAATTTCATTTGGATGTGCGTTCAGGAGTCACCATGTGGAATGAATGGCACAGAGCTTGATAATTCAACACTTGAAACTCACAACAGGTGGAATATAGAAGACAGCGGCACCCACATCTGCAAGTTATACGACGGTAAAGAGACCACATCATCTGGAGCAGGTGTTTGTAGTCAGCACTTTAGAGACGGTGTAATTCAGTATGATTCATCATACAAGGTCTTACTAAACAACATAACTGGGATAGATGTCTTGCCAAATTCTAAAACAGGCATGAGCACAACAGAAATACGAGCAGTAACTTCTGCGGAATCCTCGGTAGACGTCAATGGGGATGGTGAGATTTGGGCTGGTAGTGAACAGAACTCAGAAACTCCAGACCTATGGGGGCAATTTAATCTGTCAATCGAGGTCTGTGTTACTCAGGATTGTAATTTTGCTCAAGGCGGTAGAATTACATTCATCTCAGATGGCTCAATTCTAACCAATGCCTTGTATGATTACAAAGGATACAACCAAGGCAAATATGGTGAAACAGACAAAACCATACCAGATAATGACAACAGAAAATGGGCGTTAGATTACATCGCAGACTCACTGGTTGACCCTCTTGCAGCGAATAAGACCGAGAGCACACTACCTGTTGTCGCTCCCAATGCAATGGTGATATTTGACGAAAGTCGACATATTCAACCAAGTATCGCCTCCGAGTCCTACAATACAATTTACTTCTTGTTGGTATATTTCACAGGAGAAGGTCTAGCAATGCTACTGTTATTCCTTATCCTATTCATCTCGTTTGAAGCAGTGTTATTGAAAAAGAAGGATCCAGAGCCATGGAGGCACGTATTCTCGATTATTTACTATGGATTTGGTGATGCTAATAGATACACATACTATGCAAAATCCAACAAGATCAAGCAGGTATTCCTTTCTAAGGTTAGAAATCAGAATGGCCTTACTAGAGAAGAATTCGATTCATTACCTGCCCGAGAGCTTCAAAGCATGATTAATGATCCAGTGTTGGTAAAATTCGTCTTTGAGAATAAGAAATACTCACTTGAACAGACAGTTGCAATTGTCAAGAGAATAAAGGTATGGGGGCGTTCCTGAGGTGATTTAGATGTGGACACGCAAGGCTTCATTCACATTTACGGGCGGTATTGCTCTAATCTTGATTGGAATGATGATTTCCAATCACCAAATGATGATTCTAGGTCTTGCTTTTATCGCTTTCATTGTTGTTAACTCGTGGGTTAGTGGTCATGGTGATGTAGAGGTCCAAAGGACATTGTCAGCTGATAATTTATACAAGGGTGATGACTTGTATGTCGAGTTACTTGTCACAAACCGAAGTCGCAGGAAAACTCAGCAATTAGAAGTCTATGACAATGTTCCACATGAGATGAAACTCAGAAGTGGCCTAAATCAAATGAGATTGAATCTCAAGCCTGGTGAAAGTGCTAGAATTCGCTACGTTTTGCGTTGTCCACTACGTGGCCACTATTCCATCGGCCCAGTATCTTTACGATATAGAAACACATTCAATCTATCAGTGGATGAAATGTATGTAGATCATCACTCTGACATCATAATTTTCCCACAGATAAGAGATGTTGAAGAGGCGTTTATCCGCTCTAGAACAGCTAAGATGTATACAGGTGCTACAACATTAAGAACGCCTGGACCGGGAACTGAATTTTACTCTTTGAGAGAGTATGTTCCGGGTGACCCATTCAAGAACATCAACTGGAAGGCTTTTGCTCGAACGGGGGACTTGATGATTAACGAAAAATGTAGAGACGCAGTTACTGACCTCTACATTATACTTGATAGCAGAGACATAGCAAGAATTGGAACTGTCCTGAAGAATCCTCTTGAAATGGGTACCGTCGCTGCTGCGAGTCTCGCATCCTTTTTCATACAAAGAAGAGATTCAGTCTCCCTAACCATATACGACGAAAAGCTCTCATTTTTACCACCCGATACCGGAGATAAGCAGTATTTCAAGATTTTATCATCTTTAGCAGGAGTTGCACCAAGAGGCACAATGCCATTGCAAGCTGTGACAAATAGCTTAGCAGCGAGATTCAGTAGGGGTAGCCCAGTTTTCATTATTTCTTCATGTGAAGGGGATGGAACAGTTCCATCAGCAGTAAGAGATTTGGTAGGAAGAGGGCACGAAGTGACAGTCCTCTCTCCTTCATCTATCGACTTTGAAAGACTTGTGAGTAGAATACCACGCATGTCGTATGAGGTTTTGAAACTGGAGCGTCAAAATAGATTGACATCTCTAGCAGGTTTTGGTAGCCAGGTTATTGATTGGATGCCAGATATGGATTTATCACAAGCATTGTTGCAAGTAAGGGGTTATTGAGGGAAGATTATGGCAGGAGAGGTGACACCACAAGGTGAAGGAGCGAGATCACTCCACTTGCGTCAACTACGTCTTCAGTGGCAAATTGTTACCTTACAAGTCATTGCTACACTTGCATTAGTTTGGATGTATTTGGAGGTAGTATCTACATATGTTGTAGGTAGTATTGATCACACACAATTGTTCGATACAATCGAGGCGGGAACAGATACAGAATTACCACTTGCAGATTGGATATCCGGTAGTAACTCTGAGGGGCTAGCACGATTTTATGTGCCACTTGGATTAGGATTAGGCCTTGGCGGTGTTATGGCCGTTTTGGCATTCCAAACACCTAAGTTCCAGCAACGAGCGAAACTCGCTTTGATTATTGGAGCGATTCTGCTTTTGGCTGGTAGGTTTGTCTTGGCCTATGGATGGCAACTAATTGGTGAGGGATGGAGTGTTCCAGATGAGGATGTAATTCAATTACTGAGGTGGCCTCTGTTAACGATGCTATCATTCATAATTTTGACATTTTATCTCCTACCAGTTATCACAGGCACGAAAGGAATCTGGGGACTCTCCCGAAGAGGAGTAGCATGGTCGATTGGGTTCACGCTTCTATTCTTGGGTGTCCATGCTGTGCTTACTTTCCCACTCATTAGAACCCAATTAGGAAGTTATGGCAGCCAACTGACTACTTTGGAGATAATAGTATCAGAGCCGACGGTTTTTGGATTGGTAACTGCGGAACAAATCTCGCTTATTTTAATCGCATGTTTGATGATGGTATTCCAGGAGTCTGCATTCGGGGTAATCAGGCAATTAGAGTATGCCTACAGACTCCCAGAATCTTGTAAGAGAGATCCTGAGTATGTGGCTCAAATGGATAATATACTGAATGGCCATATCAGGCATACCGCTCTATTCCTCAGTCTTACCGTTGTAGCAACAACGGTGGCACTCGGATTCCACTCGGTTTTACTTGATCTTGTGAGTGGTATTACGGGATCGCAGTGGGCTGCTCAAGTTGGCGAATCTATCGAATTAACTCTCACATATGGCTTAGTGATTTCAGCTCTGTTATTCTTAGGAATCATGGCGCTGCTTAGGTTTGTAGTTCCTTGGCAGAGGTTTTGGGGTCTAATAGAATCATCATTCAATTCTAGAAATTGATTATTTCGTGTATGCATTTTGTAGAATACGGCCTAGTATTTCCGATAACAGCACAACAATCATTGGTAGACCGCATAGCCAAGAAATCCATAATTGGAATCCAGACAATGAATCTTTTAGCTCATACCCAACATAAACAGCAGCAAATATTGCTGTTAGAAAAATAATTTTCTCAATCCATAGAGGATAAGGCTGTCCCATTAGCCCACCTACAAATCGATTCCATCCAGCGATTCTTCTAAATCATCAAGTGTTGAATCGGTAAATTCCGCTGATTCTACGGGGTCCGACCTTCTCGCCCATCTAGCATCTAGCCTAGCTAACTCTTCTTCAAGAGTTGCTCTTTCATCACTTTGTGCGATTAAATTTGTGCTGCTATCAAGTGTTTCTATTTCCTCATCCACAGGAGTAGACAATTCCGTCCATTCCTCAGTGATTTCGCTTGCTTCGACAGCTACTGCTATTTCTTCATCAATCAACTCGCCTTTCATTTCTTCAATGGCAGTTTCATTTACAGGTTCTCTTTCTCCAGCGGGCATAGAATCCCTTTCGAATGGTAATATTCCATCTCTTTTGAAATCCCACAGCGCTCCTCTAACTTCTCCCTTTACGAATCCACTAGCATCTAATTGAGTGAGTAATTCTTCTAGAGTTGTGGTTGTTGCCTCAAGTTTAACCGCAGAGCCTGCGTCTCTCATATCAGATTCTAGGTGTATATCATCCAGTGCCTTTTGAATGAGTGACCGGGTCTCTCTAGCAAGGACAGGTAACGATTCAGGCCTTTTTGTATTGTTGAGGAGTGCTTGGACTTGCTCGGGAGGAGCTCCAAGTCTCTCCAGTTGTTCGAGCACGTTTTTTATCCTTCGCAGCATAGTAATAGAGCGATCATAATCCTCTAACAGATTCTCTAGATCTAAAACTAGGCTGGTAACGGTTTCACCAAGTTGGTGCTCGAGTCTTTGTTGAACAGACCATCTTGCTAAACCACGAACAGCACCAGCAGTCTGAGGTACTTGCCTCTCAAGTAAGGACATCACCTCATTAGACAATAGATGACGTGGTGTTCTTGCGACGTGATCCACGCATCCCTGTATCACTTGTAGAGCCCTTTCTACTGCACGATCTAGGAGGGAGACTGAGTAGCCTAAGGTTCTGGCATGCTCTAGTCGCTCCAATACCGGTCCAAGCGTGTTGAATTGTTTATTTTCATGAAGTAGAGCCTGTGCAAGCGGCTCTTCTGACAACCTCGCTCGTAGTAATTCAGCCTCTTTGATATCTGATAGAGCCTCTTCGTGAGCAATAGCAAGCGCCTCTGCTTGGTCAAGTAAATTCGATAACTCACCTTCAGCCTGGCCACGCCTTGCTCCAAGGTCACCTAATTCTTTCAAAACCTGTCTTCTTTCATCCATTAATTCACGCATTTCGGATTGTATATTCGCTGCTCTATTCTCTTGTTCATTAAGACGGATACGATCTTCTTGAGTTCTTTCTCTAGCAACCTTGGCTTCAGCTTCGACCTGTTTCAGCCTTAATTGTGAGTCACTAATTTTGGCTTCAATCTCTGATAACTCACTCTGTGCTCGCCTGTGTTTATCTCTTGTGGCATCGACCTGTTCTTCTATCATTCTCTGCCTTCTCTGATCATCCTCAATTCTCGAACGAATGCTCGCTAGAGTTTCAGAGTATGAGTCTATGTCACTCGATAGTGCGGCTTCTTTGGTTGCCATTTCTTCGATTTTGGCAGATAATTCAGAACTAGCTTTACTATCTCCTAGAATTCTTGCCAATTCAACAGCTCTTTCGCTTAACTGATGTTCGAGTTCATTAACTCGTTTGGATAATCTATCACTTCTAGCCTCAGCATTTTCAGTGCTCGCTTGAGCAGCTGAAATATCGAGTTGCATCTGATCGATAGTCTTGTTATAATTCGCAATCTTGTTTTGAATATCAGCGACTTGTTTATCTGCCTCAATAGCACTAACCTTAGCGGCACTTTCCGATGCCTGGGCGGAATCTAATGCAACCCTTAAGCTCTCAATATCTCGTAAGGCTTCTGATAATTTTACCTCAGACTGTTCTAATTTTCTTCGCAATCCATCATCAATACCAGTTGATGTATCTATCTTGGTCAATCCAGTTGAAGGGACTGAGATTGTAATGTTGAATTCGTATTTTGTCCTTTCCTTTCGCAGTTTCTGCAAACCTATCTCAAAACCATATAATTGTCTCAAGTTTTGACCTAGCAATGCTTGACGAGATTCTGATCTTGTTCTTGTTGTTGCTAATTCTTCACAGAATTTTTCGAGATTGAAATCTGGAACGTTTCCTGATTCTGGACCCAGAATTGTTCCTGTTGGCAATCTGTGTAATGTCAAAACCCTGCGAGATTCAGTCAGCGAATTTACAGCTTCGACGATTTTTGTTTGCTTAGGGGCTTGAATCGCAACAGGAACTCCTTTGACAAGAGCAACTCTGACGGCTTTTGATGACTTTCCGGCACATAGGTGCCCAGTGAGCCCTTCCTCAACTGCGGAATTTAACATCGAAACTATTGCATCAGTCCCTCCTCTTCCTTCTCGGACTACGTGCCCGTCACTCAATGGTTCTCCGCCCATTCCCATAATTTCAGCTTGACCTTCCATCACAGATGCAATCTGATTGATAAGGCGGCCGTGATCTACGTCTGCTTCGGTCCAAACAGCTAGTGCCACATCACCAGCTTCAGCCAAAAGTAGTGCGCCATCATCTGTATGTAGTGTCCAGTGGCCCTCGCCGTCAAGACCCAAATCGGTGGCCATAGCCTTCCTGCCGGCCAAGGTTTCGCCCACTTGCGTAGCTAGGCTATCGGCAGTTGAGGGTAATTCCCCAGCATCATGGATAAGCATCCCAGAGTCAACAGCAATTCCTCCTCTTACCTCTGGTCGTTGTACGAGGTTGTCTAGAATTACGGAAAGGTCCCTAGAGAGCAATCTCTCAAGCGAGTCGCCTGAACCGATTAAACCTCTCATGTCTGCATTATGTTCGAATGCTTCTGGAATTATTTGAGCAACTGAGCCTAGTGCGCTTTGGCTCCAAGCTCTCGCTACAAGCCTGTGGCCGTCTGCTTCTAGTTCTGTTAATCTCTCTTTTGCGGCAATTCCGCAAAGAAGCGTTTTTCCTGTCGCAGGTTCAGCAACCCACCCTACTATTCTGCCCGAACGTATGATTCTGTGACCGCTTGCAGTAGATCTTCTTCCAAGATAGGTAGTGATACAACCATACTCAAATGGTAAGATAGCTCCATCTACCACATCTATTTCGTCATCAACTAGCACTCCGTATGGTAAATCGAACACGTCTATCACCTAATAACCGAGTTCAGCATGTCTACATCGCATTCCACTGCGTGTCTCCACCTTGCAATCCTACCACTGTTTCCAGAAATAACCAAACTTGCGTCATCGCTAATACGGGTCAACAGCAGCATATTTCCTCCTTCTTGCCAAAGTTCCAATCCTCTCCCGATGTTGGATTTCTCTCCCAATCTTTCCATTGCTTGAACAATGTTAGCGGTATTTTCGATGTTTGGAACTTTACCTTTGTTACCAACAAATGCCAGTAATCCATTTTTTTTGGAAATGAGGTATGCTTGTTTTGCTCCTGGAAGGGTGGTAAATCCTGCCAAAATGCGTTGCATCATGTGCGCTCAAATATGTTGAGGGAGAAAAGGCATTCAAGAAGTTTGGCTTTTCAAAACGCCCGTAGGGCGATTTAGGAGGGTTTTTGATTTTGCCAACTACGTTTTCTAAAAATCGAATAAACTCACACTTTATTTAAATTGAAAATTTAATAATCCAATTGATATTTTCAACCGTTTACATCAAAACTAGAACCTCGTGCCCATGACATGGCCGAGATGTTTGAAGTACCCAGTTGTGACAAATGTCGCAACCCGGCGATTCATCATCAGGTATATTCAGGACGGATGATGTGCGGCGCTCACCTTGCTGATAGTGTGAGAAAGAAAGTATCAAAGGCACTCCGAGAGCAACTTCACCTTCCCAAGGGCAAACATACAACAATCCTAGTCGCAATATCTGGTGGTAAAGATTCAGCGGTATTGCTGGAAAGGATCCATGATAATCTAAACCAAAGAAGAGATGTAACTATTGTCGGAGGATGTGTTGATGAAGGTATTGAAGGATATCGTCCTCCGTCTCTTGAATGCGCAAGAGAACTTTGTGAGAGCCTAGGAGTAAGATTTGAGACGGTTTCATACCCTGAATTAGGGTTCAAAGAGATGGACGAGGTAGCACAAAAGATAATTGAAAAAAAGGACAAGAAAGCTCCTTGCTCGTACTGTGGCGTGTTCAGGAGGCAAGGCATAAATCACCTTGCAGAAAGAGTAGGTGCGGATGTTATCGCATTAGGACACAATCTAGATGATATGGCTCAAACAATAATGATGAACATGCAAAATGGAGACATTGAAAGGACACTTCGACTCGCTCCTCATACGGATACACCGATAGAAGGGATGGCTCCAAGAATCGTGCCACTTAGGTGGGTTCCAGAGCAAGAAATTCACCTCTATGCTCTGCATAAGAAATTGCCAATTCACCACGAGGAATGTCCACATGGGGATGGAGCACTGAGATTTAGACATAGAGAAACTATCGCAAAGATGGAAGCAGACGTTCCCGGGACGAGACATGGCCTACTTAGAATGGCGGATGACATAAAGAAGTTGAGGAAAATGGCTGGCAGCAGCCTGTCTTCTGTTAAGCCAATAAATTGTCCTGAGTGCGGCCAGGTTTGTAGCGGAAGTGTTTGCAAGGCTTGTGAAATGAGTAAACAAATCTCATGATCAAACTCTTCTTTGGAGCCTTTCCATAAATTTGTCAGCACGTCCCAATGATTCAAGACATACTTCTGTGTTTCCTACCTTCAAACTGTCTTTAGCAATGGCAATCGCTTTTTCCACCTCTTTCCTGTCATCATCACCAACACTGATGTTGCTGGCATCACATTGATTTCTCAATATAGCCCACTGTTGATTGAGATATTCAATTAATTCAGAGGCTTCCTCACTTTCTTTTGATACAGAATCCAAATCTGTCGTCAATTTATCTAGCAAAGATGCGGCACTAGTCCATCTTAAATTTTCAGCTTCCTCTTCAATGGCGGTCAGCCTAGAGTCCCATTCTGCAATATCATCTCTTTGTGCCCATCGTGACACAAGGTGCTTTTTTTGTCTTAGCGCCCTTCTAACATCATCCATTGCTTCTCTCTCTGAGTTAATTTCCCTTATTATTCCATCAGCTAGTCCTTTTGCATGAGCGGAATTTCCCTGTAAAATTGCATCATCAGCATCATCAAGCCTCAGCTCAAGTTGAGTCTTGTCCAAACCATCTGCCGATTTCAGCAATTTTGCCGCATCTTTAACTGATTTTTCGGCAATTATCAGTGCTTTTTCACCAGCTAAAATTTGCTCGGGTATTACCATGGCAAATTCAAAGGCCTGTTTTGGTTTTTCTGAAGCTAATTTTTTCTTTGCTTCCATCAGCAAATCCTCTAAGTTTTGCTGCTTATGCTCCGATTTTGAAAGAACGTTGCTAGCTTCTGCAATCGCATTTTCAGCTTTAGCCCACCATTTGATTATTTCAAGAGCGTTTTTCTTAGCTTGTCTGAATAAAGCCTCTCCCTCTCGTAAACTGCCTAATTCTAATTCCCTTTGACCCATATCCCAAGCCTTTCGGGGGCGTTTTACAACAGGTGCAATTTTCTCAGCCTCTGATATAGCCTTCAAGGAATCTTCCTTTATTTCATCAATATCACCTGCAAGCGAGAGTGTCCGTTCAATATCCTCTTCGGCTTCATCCAAAAGCCGCATTCCCCACTCAGGATCTCTATGACCTTCTTCTCTGCCAGTCATGACTAAACTTGCTGCCTGATCTATTGCAATACCTTCACTTCTTAGATTAAGTATAACAGATTCTAGATTATTTAATCTTACATCAAATTCTTTTCTCGATTGACGCATATCATCATTTCCATACCAATCGTACAATACCAATGCGAGGGCCATTAAGCACACAAATAATTGGAGATAAGAGGCAAGATTATCGAAGTCTGCAGTGGTTAGCAAGGAAACAGATAGAATTAGTCCAAGGAATCCCATAATTGCTCTATACTTCAACACAGAAATATCGCCTCGCAATATATTTCTGCTAGTTACAAAAAGAGCACCTGAAACAGATATTAATATTGACATCCCTAGGATCTCAGACGTATTTCCCTCGATATAATTCAAAGCTACAATGGTTATTGGCAACCAAAAAATCGTGCAGACTGTTCCAATTCTTGATCTAGCCTGCTTTTCCATGCTTCCTAAGTCTTGAACAAAAACAGCCCAGGCTATAATTACCATTGCGTATCTTAAATCCGAATTTAGGGAACCACCGTTAATCGTTGAATTTATTGAGGGCCATGCAAGCCAAATCGAAACTGCAAGCATTAGAATTGCGGAAAATCCTGAAAGTTTCTCTAACCTTTTTTCCCTGAGATCCATTTCAGCCTTGATTGCATCTTCGAGATCAACAAAGCCATCCATGGTTCACCCTCAGTTATTCACACATATCAGAATCTCGGTTTATCTCTACTTCTGAGCCACAAAATACCGCATGTCGCAACTACTACGATTACAAACAAATCAAAGAAATCCAGCCCAATTCCAGATTCATAATTGCTGGATGAGTGCTTGATAACGGTTTGATTTGAGTCATCAATGTATGATAAATCGACTGAAAAAGAATCAAACCAGTCTAAATCGTCTTCAATCAAAACCAGTTTAGTTGAGGTTTTTTGGTAATTAGATGACTCAACAATCGAGCTAACACACTCATATTTCGTACACAGCATAAATTCTGTATCCGTAGCTCCATTATTTTGCACTGTAATCCAGAATTGATTTTTGCCAGGACTCACATCTTCAGACACAGCCATGATTCCGATTATTTCCAAATCTCTCTGAATTGGTGGAGCGATTGCAATACTTTGCAAAAAACTTGCAGAATTACCCTTAGTATCAACAGTAGTAATTCTGAGTGGATGACTGCCTATCCCCGGGTTTGGGAGCTCATAAAATTGTGCGTTATCCCAGCTGATATTGGAAACATTTGTTCCCAAAAATTCAATTGCGAATTTAATTTTGTCAATTGAATCATGGTCGTCATAGGATTCGGTTAAATCAAGCTTTATTCGATCACCCAATCTTGCAGGAGAATTCACCTCCTCCCAGCCTGTTGTTTGGAACACCGAGTTATCGACTCCAGATCTATCATAACCAATTTCTGTCAAATCTTCATTTGGCCGCTTTTTTAGTAATTTGGAAATTACGACTGGAGGGGCGTTATCTTTCAAACTTACATTCCAAGTTTTACTCGTTTTGTGTCCTACATCATCAGTTACATTAGCCATCAACCAGTATTGAATCTCATTCCTTTGTTTATGCCTTTCAGTAATATTATCACTGATTGAGTTTAATTTTGAATCAACGTTGAACTGAGTAGTGAGATTTGCACCCGTATGATACCAGTCTTGCGACTTGTTGCTGGTCCAGACAATCTCCAGAGCAGTATCATGATCATCACTTACATTCAGGTCAAGATGAAACACGCCGGGGGATATCTCAAAATTGTCATCAGTGTTGTGTATCATTGGTGAATCATCATCAAGAATAAAACTTCGATTGAGGATACTAACCAATCCCCCCTCATCTATGCATTGAACAGATACGTCTAGCAAGGAGTCCGGTTCGAAAGATGACAAATTGATACCTTTGCTAATGTTGTCTCCAAAAATGTTCCATTCACATTCATGTTTTGAAAGAGGGGCGTCATTGATGGTCACTTCGAAATCATACGATGTGTTTTCCCATGGCAGTGCATTACTCTCAATCATCGATAGTTGTGGAGGTGAATTGAGTCCTAGGCTAATAGTGTAAAAACCGGACACTGAGGATAGATTTCGAGCAAGTGAGAACTCGTTAGCATTTCCGCTAATCCACTCATTGAGGGGGCTTGAGAGATACTGGTATTCTCCACCGGTTTTTATTGTTAGAGGGGTTGATTGGCGCAAATCATTTTGAAATGGCACCTCTAATCTCATAAGTTCAATGTGGGACCTTGATGATGATACATCAGCAGTCTCATTCCAACCCCAACTGTAATGACTGATGTTGATATCTGATGTGATTGAAATGTTATTGAAAGACACATCATTATCATCAATAATACAACAGTTTGCCTCTTTACCATTGAGATAAATTACATTCTCTAAAAGAGTATTAAGGTTATTCACGTCTCCATCAAGAAACCTTTCCACTTGACTTTCGATTCCAGCGTTCACACCTGGTATGAAAGGTAGACCCAACCCCTTGTTGAAAACGTGATTTGCAGACCATTTCCCGGTTACATCGCTGTTGGGAATTAGGCCTGATTCAAGAGATAATACAGCATTACCCACTGGCTGGGAAGAATTCAATTGCTGATTTACCCAACTAGTATTTGGTGGCCATGTTGTCTGACCAACAGGGTATCCATCCATCAAAACTCTTGCTTCCCATCCACCGTTGAATTCGCCAACGGTAAGACTCTGATTGATCCAGCTAACAATATGTCCAGTCATCTTGTGGACAGCAATCACAGTAACACTATCTGAATAATTTCCACTCAAATCGTATGTTTCAGTAGCATTTGGTATTAGGATATGGTTTTCATTATACCTCTGATAACTACCACCGTCGCCTAGCAATATTAGTTCAACACCACTTGGTGCATCTACCAATCCATCGCTTACACTAGCTTGCCAATCACTACCTAGGACTGTAATTGTATGAACACCCTCAACCGAGAACAGATTATCAATTATGGGATAGGCATCCAATACGACAGTAGTTTGTGATGATGGGACTGGTGGATGCCACATCACAACATATCCTTCACAGGTTGCTGTAGGAAGAAACATACCTCCTTTGGGCTGATTTAGCTCTGCTCCAGTCCATGGGTCCACTATATTGATGTCGCAATCGTTGATTGGATTTCCAAAGGGATCTTCTACTTCCACCGTCCAGTTTGGTCCCTGTTCAGCCCACGAAGCGGGTATCAGGAGTAGTATTGCTAGAAAAACTACCCTTCGCATGGATATTTGCATAATCTCATACCTCATCAAGAAAGCGGGTTCTCGCGCCCATATGTTCATGGTCGGGTTAGTCACAAGTCCCACAGAAGGGGGAATAATATGCCCGGACTAATCACGATGGACGACCTTACAGATGAAGAGATAATCTCGATATTAGATGACGCCGAGAGATTGCTTCCAGTAGCACGTGGAGAACTATACTTGCCTTTGCTGAAAGGTAGAATACTTGGAAATTTATTTTTTGAGCCGTCCACAAGGACTAGAATGTCATTTGAGACAGCAATGAAACGATTAGGAGGGGATGTGGTAAACCTAGGAGATGTGAAGAGTTCTTCTGTTGTAAAAGGCGAAACCCTGTTTGATATGATACAAATGGTAGACGGTTACACAGATATTATCGCAATGAGGCACCCAAGGCAAGGAGCTGCGCAATATGCTTGTGATAGCGCTAAAGTGCCAATACTAAACGGAGGAGACGGTGCTGGACATCATCCAACCCAAACGATGCTAGATCTGTTCACTATTAGACGAGCTCATGGTAAATTAGAGGGTTTGAATGTTGTTCTTGCAGGTGATCTGAGGTATGGCAGAACCGTACATTCATTGTCACATGCTTTGACTAGACTTGGATGTAATGTTACATTTGCATCCCCTGAAAGTTTGCGAATGCCTGAAGAAATAGTATCTGATTTGAAAGACAATGGTGCCGAAGTGGTTGAGACAGACGACCTATTTGGACAAATAAATACAGCAGATGTAATTTACATGACCAGAATCCAGAAAGAAAGATTCCCTGACGAGGATGAATATGCAAAGGTTGCAGGAGCTTACAAGTTACATGCTAAGGACTTGGATGTAGCTAAGCCCGATATGATAATCATGCATCCTTTGCCAAGAGTAGACGAGATACATCCCTCAGTTGATTCAACTCGACATGCCTGCTACTTTGAACAGGCGTTTAACGGAGTTGTAGCAAGAATGGCGTTGATGTGTCGACTTCTGGGAGTCGAAGTTCCAGCGGATGTAGAAAAAGCAGGAGGGATAATATGAGCCAGGAAGGAAACATGCGCAGAGTTACTGCAATCAAAAACGGGACTGTTATAGATCACATTCCTGCAGGAAAAGCACTGTCAGTCCTAAAGATGCTAGGCATTGCTGGAGACATGTCCAATCCTGTTTCACTTGTTATGAATGTGCCATCTAAGAAAATGGGTGGGAAGGATATAATCAAAGTTGAGGATAGAGAGTTAACACAGGGCGAACTTGACAAACTTTCACTGGTTGCTCCAGATGCTTCAGTTGCCATAATAAGAGCATATACTGTTGCGGAAAAATTGGAAATAAATCTAACAGAGGAAGTTGTTAATGTTGCAAGGTGTACATTTTCGAATTGTATAACAATCAACCCTAGAGAGCCATTGCCTCACAGACTCATTGTAACCAAGCGAGAGCCACTTGAATTGAGATGCAGGTATTGTGGAAAACCACAGGATATCGATGGGCTAATAGACAGTTTATTCTAATCATAGATCGAATAAACCTGCTTTTTCACAAGCTTTGAAATTTATCCAACCCGGCATTCCCAAATCAATTGGAACGCCTCCAACAGTGGTAATCAATCCAGTTAGTATCAGATGGTTAGCAACTGGATTATTCGACCAGTCTGCTTTTTTCCCATCGCTTCTGCCCCTCATTAGTTTATCGTTTGACCTACGAGAAGCCCAAGCGTTTGCATTCCATGCATGATTTTTCATGCTATTATTGGTAACACTTGGAGGTACGACCACATTGTGTGAGGATTCCCAATTCTTTTCCCATTCTCCTTCCATTGTATCAGCCCAAACTAATCCAGTAGTCTCGCTCTCCGGCATTTCCATCTCACCTTGGATAGCCAATTGAATAGCCAATCTTCTCAAGTGTGGATGTCTTGGATGTGCTTTCATGGTCTTTTCAACTATGTTGATAGCACTTGCTTTCATGCCTCTATCGAGGTATAGGAGTGCTCTTGCGGTTTGGCCGTGAGGCCAATCTTCTAATTTGACATCATTTTTACTTGCCCACGCCTCAAGTTTATCCAGTGCAACATTTGATTGTGACCATAGTCTGAATCGAGCAATATCACCTAAGATGTGTAACTTTGCAGCAGGCTTGAATTTCCATTTGATATTGCTACCTGGTGTTCCTGATTGGTAACGTCTCAGAACGTCTATGTTCCTCTTTGTAACAGAATCTAAACGTAGTAATGGACGGATTGAATTTGGTAGCTTTATTTTTGGATTAAACACCGATGCCACCCATTTCAGCCTTGCAGCTTCAATATCTTCGTCTGCCAGCAAATCTAGTCTTGGTAATGCTTCTGGGATGTCACGCTGGGCTAGGGAAGCCGCCGCTAGAATCATTCTGGCAATTTCAGCTGTCCTTCCTGCTCTGAGTGCTAAAAATGAGAGAGAAACTTGCTCTGCTTGGTCCCACCTTCCAAGGGCCATAAGCATCTCCATGCTCGCTTCAGTTCTTCTAACTAAAGAAAGTCCCTCAATACTCTCCTCTCCATGATCTTCATACAATAATTCCATTTTTTCCATTGCTTTGGACCAATTGTCATCCCTCAGTAATTCACGGAAATCATCACCTTTTCTGTAAATTATTTTCTCAAGTGACTCAAGCTCAATTCTCTTCTGGTTCGCCATAGCATCGAATGAGATGTCATCCAATCTCTGTCCAGTTCTGCGCGATAGCAACCATATACCAAGGAACACAACTTGGCCGCCTGAAGCTAGCATCCAAGTCATTTCTTCTAGCGCATTTTTTCTTATTACTTGACAAACCGAATCTTCCCAAGTTCCACATTCAGCACCCTGTGGAAGGTATTGTGAATCCCAAAACGTCAACATGGCCAAAGCAAGTAAAAGCATCGATTGCCCTGCAAATCCAGTGAAACAGAAATTCAGAACATTTGCTTGTTGGCTTCTCTCACTCCTCAATAGTCTCGAATCTGCTAATCTTATCCCGCCTTTACCAGACACATCTGCTATGTCTAAGAACAAAATTCTCGCAACCTCATAAACAAACAAAAAGCCAACAATTGCGACGTTAAGTAGCAAAAATAGCAAGACCATAGTTACTAGAGGAACTCGTATTCCCGCTTCCGAAATGTGTGAGAATAATTCGATTGCATAGAACCCAAAGATTCCGCCTTCTTCCATTATTGTTGTCTGTGGTCGGTATTCCGGTAGTTCAAGAACTCGCTGGGAATGCTCAAACATGCTAGGATCTATTGCTAGTAAAATCAGAGAAACTAGAGTGTTAAACGCGATAAATGGCATGGCAGCAGTGTTCAACCAAACCAAGGTCGAAATCAGTTGCTTCCTTGCATTGGGTTTGTGCGGATAAAAAGCTGAGGGGTCACCTTTCGATAGTTGCCGACTCGATTCTTTTAGGGCAGTCCAAGCGGATCCCATGACCCTTCCATATGCGATGAAACCTGGAGCGAATGCTAAACATCCAACTAGAGCTAATCTGCGGTCAATTTCAACATTAGCAAGCCCCATTATAAACCACATAATTGCCAACGCTGTAAACCACAAAATTGTGATAGAGATTCCAGCTCCACTTCTAAAGGTGCTAGCTTCCTGGAGAGATTCTCTTCTTCCTCCAGTTCTAGTGATTATTTGGGTACTCATGGAAACTCCCGTCGAAATCATGGCGGGAACTATGATTAGCACTAAGGCCGCAGCAAGTGAAATCATGTGCAACCCTTTGGTTAGGTTTGCTTGATAGAATAACCACTCAACTCCAAGCAGTATCGCACCCGTTAGCGCCATAACATAGACTGTCAATCCATTTCTCATTCCTTTAGCTTTCAAAAGCTTCTTTGCTTCATTTTTATCTGAGGTAACAGTATGAACCTCGTATCGTTTTGGGCCGGTTGGGAAAGCAACCTGGAGTCCAGACAGACCTCTTGGGATAAGGAATTCCTGAAACAAGTAGGCTGTAAATCCAGAAAGCAATATTGCTAGTATGGTCATACCATTAAACTCGCTGACTAACGTGATCCCCATCGTAAACTCAACCTTCTTGCGGTGGGACAAGTGAAGGGACAGAGTGCTTGTTATTGATTTCATCAAGCAACTCAGAAAGGAATTGTTCTAGATCAACACCTGCTCTTTGGTCTCCGTTTCTAGCTCTTATAGAAACAGCATTGTTTGCAACCTCTTCTTCACCTAATATTAGCATGTATGCAGGTTGGAATTTTCTGTGCATTCTAATTTTTTTACCAATCGTATTATCTCCATCATCGATTTCAGCCCTGATGCCAGCCTCTTTGAGTTTCGAAAGTATATTGCGTCCATAATCAACTTGTTTCTGTGATATTGTTAGAATATGAATCTGGGTCGGAGCAAGCCAAGTTGGGAATTTTCCGGCAAAGTGCTCTATCAGGACTCCACAAAACCTCTCCATCGAGCCAAATGGTGCCCGATGTATCATTACAGGGCGATGCATTTCTCCATCACTACCTTTGTATTTTAAATCAAATCTTTCTGGCAAATTATAGTCCACTTGAACCGTCCCAAGTTGCCATTCTCTACCGATTACATCTTTCACAACGAAATCAATTTTTGGTCCATAAAAGGCTGCTTCACCAGGTTCCTCTGACCAATTAACGCCTAGACTCCTTGCAGCTGCTCTACAAGCATCCTCTGCCCGGTCCCATTTCTCAGCATCTCCAACATACTTACTGGAGTCAGGATCTCTTAGACCTACTCTAACACGGTAGTCCGTCATTCCGAGTGCTTCGAATATAACTTGAACTAACTCAATACATCCTAGCACCTCACCAGCAATTTGATCTTCTGTGACGAATAGATGTGCATCATCTTGTGTGAATCCTCTAACCCTTGTCAGCCCTGAAATCTCACCCGATTGCTCCCATCGATACACGGTTCCAAATTCAGCTAATCTCAAAGGCAAATCTCTGTATGACCGTGCTTGTGATGAAAATATTTTGATATGATGAGGACAATTCATTGGCTTCAGCATGTATCCTTCAATATCTCCACTTGCCATCATATTGGATAATTCTCCACAACTGCAACCTTCCTTTGCGAGCCTTGACATCATTTCTTTCTCTACTAGTGGGGGGTATTGTGAATCTTGGTAATACGGGAAATGGCCGCTAGTCCTATACAAGTCTAATTTCCCTATATGAGGAGTGTAAACCTGCTGATATCCTTGCCGGGTTAGATGTTCTGAAATGAAGTTCTGCAAACTTGTCCTGATGGTTGCACCTCTAGGAGTCCATAGAATCAGACCTTGACCCACGTCTTCATCGACATGGAACAATTGTAGGTCTTTTCCTAATTTCCTGTGGTCTCTTTTCTTTGCTTCTTCGATAGCAGCCATTTTAGCTTTGAGAGCGTCTTTTGTAGGCTCGACCAATCCATAGATTCTGGTCAATTTGTCTCGATTTTGATCACCTCGCCAAAATGCGGATGATACAGAAGTAAGCCTAACATGCATCAACTTGGCCGTTGAGTGAACGTGCGGTCCTTTGCACAAATCAAACCAATCACCTTGGGAGTATATGGTAGAACCAGCGCCTTCATCGATTCTTTCTTTGATGATCTCTATTTTGTATGGGTTATTTGCAAACATTTCGCTTAGTTCGGCCTCAGAGTGTTCAATCCTAAGAATTGGGAGATTTTTCCTAGCCAATTCATGCATTTTCTTTTGAACTTTCTTTAATTCATCAGCTCCGAAGTCTTGTAAATCAGCAAAATCATAGTAGAATCCCCTATCGATTGGTGGACCAATAGTTGGTTTTGCTTCTGGGTATAATTCCGATATCGCTTGAGCAAGTAAATGTGCAGCAGAGTGTCTAAGAATATACATTCCAGCATCCGAGTACGCAGATATACCTTCAACGGCGCAATCGGAGGTGATCTCTGATGAAAAATCTCTTTCTTCTCCGTCGACCAGAGCGGCTACGCAATCATGCTTTCTGCCCTCAATATCAATCACGATTTCTCCAGCGGTAATGCCAACAGTATATTCGTTGACTGAACCATCTGGTAAGGTAACTGAAATCATGCCCATATGCTTGCCTCCATCTCAATCGGGTGCGCTTCTGTTCTTCACCTTGGCGATAAAAAACCACTTAATTTCGTATATATGTGCAGATATAATGGGTTACCACTGAACGTCAAAGTCGTCTCCTTCCTTGGACGATAATTCCTTCACAACCTCCACAGTTTTCTCTGGTTTAGAGTCCGTGGTAGCTTTCTTCGATACTATAAATTCTGTTCTTTTTTCTTCAATGTCTCTTTGTCCTCTGAATTTTGGCTCTTCAAATTTCTTTACAGTTTTGGTGTGTGATGTTTTTTTATCATCATTTTCTTGCTTTAATTGATCATCCCATGCGCCCTCAAAAGTTAGTTTATCCTTCTTGCGCTCCATGTTAGTCCGTTGTATAAACGATACATAATCGGTTTGATGTAGCGTTAGCATTTGGGGTTGTTTATGCGCTTAGCAATTGTAGTTAATCCCGATGCAGGGCTTGGCGGCCGTTTAGGGTTCAAAGGAAGCGACGGTAGGGCTGAAGAAGCTAGGGCTGCAGGTGCTGAAGATAGGGCTGGACCGAGAATGAAGCAATGTCTTGAGCACTTATCCAATATTGCTAGAGAACCTATCGAAATAGTCGCTTGGGACGGTAGGATGGGTGGTGATTGGATACCAGGAGAATATACATCAACTGGAGATACCCCAACAAAAACATCAGCGAAGTCTACCTCTGATTTCATAAAATCTCATACACCTGATATTTTCCTTTATGCTGGTGGAGATGGAACAACTCGAGACATAGTTGAGGCGTTAGGAGAATCTTCAATTCCAATAGTTGGTGTTCCTGGGGGCGTAAAAATGCATAGTGGCTGTTTCGCAACAACGCCTAAAGCTGCCGCAGAGGTAGTTTGGTCATTCTTTACTGGTGATTTGATGGTTGCTAGAACAGAGGTAATGGATCTTGATGAGGAGGTCTATCTCAAAGGAGAGTGGAGAGTGAAAATGTATGGTGAAGCATTTACTCCAGCGAGCCCAAGGTGGATGCAGGGGGCTAAAGAGCAAGTGCAGAGAGAGAGTGAGGAAGAAACCCTTGAGTCCATGTCACTACATATCAATAATTTAGTTGAACAAGACCAGAACCTCATGATTGTATGGGGCAGTGGAGGGACTCTTAGGCAGATATGCAAGCTCTCAGGAAATGAGTCAACATTACTCGGAATTGACATCCAGCACAATGGGAAAATGCATCTAGATCTAAATGAACAAGGCCTACTAGAGATTATTTCACAACATGTTGGGTCAAAATTACTACTACTTTCGCCAATGGGCGGTCAAGGGTTTTTGATTGGAAGAGGAAATTTACAATTATCTCCCGCAGTATTGCGATTAATTGGGATTGAGAATATTTTGGGTATTGCAACACCTGCAAAATTGCTCGGATTAAACTCACTTCGGATTGATACCGGAGACCCAGAATTAGATCAAGAAATTAGAGATAGAAAATACATGAAGATGTTACAAGGATACCGAACAACTCGAGTAATTAGGGTAGCAGATGACTGATTTATACATCCTCATGGAAACGATTGCATCACTTTGAAATGTGCTGATTCCGGTTTTTGTATTTCCATATTTAGCTTTGATTGCAGCATTAATATCGGGTTAAAATTTATACGAATAGCCAATTTTATTTGTTACATGGGTTCAGTCGACAACGTAGCCTTTAGTGAGTCAGTTGTCACGGATTCATCCCTTCAAAATAGGAAACTCTCTCATATTTGTATATTTGACGATTGTCAAAAAGGTAAGAGAGGTGGTGGAGACTTCTGCAACAAGCATAGATTTCTTGCAGAAGGTTCCATTGAGAATTCGGAGGGAAAAATAGTTGCGGAAAATAATATTGCAGTGGATAAAAAAATATCCAACACTCAAATTATATCGATCCCTAGACCAATAAAAAACGAAATAGACTTCAATGAGTCGAATAATGACGAAGAAGACGAACAAATCAGCGTAAATGTAGCAATAAGAAATTACGACAAAAAACCTTTCACACGCAGAGATGTAATTTCATTTATATCGATGGCTTTTGCGGCATTCTCACTTTTCAATGCCCTTGAATATGGAAATGGGGAGTCGTTATATGGATGCTTGATTTTCTTCTTTGCAGGACTTGTTTTGATAGCGACCTCAAGTCATGGTAGGATGCACAAACTTTTGCTAGTGGTGTTTTATGGAGTGATGTTCTTTATTCTACCAAATCTAGCATTCTTGGCTCAGAATATGACATTCGGTGGAGGTATGGGAAACCCAGGAGGTTGGGGCGGTCCTTAGTGAGCAATAATTAGAATAAATTCATCAAAGTATGTGTGTTCTAACGATGCAAGACGATGGTTTTTTTGGAGCTTCACTAAAACCAAACCTGCATGGTTTATCCATCGGCCTGAATTCACCAGCATCTTTACCTGAGATTAATGCATTAGCACTTGTAATATGAGAAACTCTGTCGATTGCATACCACTCCTTTCGATTATTTTTTGTAATTCCGTAAGTTCTTGTTGAAAAAATTAGTTTCGCAAAGAATAGTTCAACGGTTGCTATGAATAGTAAAGATCGTCTGAATGGAATAGGGAATCCTTTGTTCCAAGTGAATTCTATATCCATTGTTTGACAGCTTACCTTTAATTCTCTTTCATTCCCAATAGTCTTAACATCCTCAATAATCACCTCATCAAAAGAATACATGTCAGTAACATACTCCGCAATCTCCTTTGTTGGTGCGATTAGGACTCTAGTTCCATCTGGTTTCGCCCACATAATGTCTGCAAATTCTCCAAATACTGATGTTTTCCAAGCTCCGACAACGATTCTATCTCCTGTTTCAAAACCACTTGAGGTAATTCTTCCAGAAAATATGTCCAGAGAATCATGTAGTTTCTCCTTTCCTTTGAAAGGAGTTACTTGCCCTGTCCAAGTTATGATGACAATCAGTAAGATTTGGATTATCAGTCTAACAACGTGCCAGAGGTCACCGTACGTTTTCCCATTAAATGGTATGTCATTATACCACATATTGAAATTGGCCCAATATAGCGTTACAAGTAACCAAACTCCGCTCACAGAAGCCCAGGATCTTGTCTGAGGTATTATGAAACACAAACCAAACATTATCTCAAAAAATCCGCTGGCTAAGACCCAAAACTCTGCGTTAGGTAATGCAGAGGGCACTATTGGCTCATACCGGATTGGGTTAACAAAATGATCAATTCCCACGTTGATGAAGGCAAGCCCCAGAGCTAGCGCTACAATGTCTCGAATAGTAACTGAAGTCACTATGTTAGTGATGGTGGATTTGTATCCCACGTATTGTGCTGACAAATTCAATTAAAAAAGGAATGTCAGGTAATCTGAGTAATCTCTCGTTAATCAAATAAAAAAAAGCCCCCCACAGAGCCGAAGTTCTGTGAGGGGCAAAGTCCCGCAAGGGCGTCTCAGCATTGCATCATTGCAACCTTAATATCAAAGGTGCTCGATTCCTTGCTTCTTTACGTTAGCCTTCTTGATCTTGTCAGGAAGCCACGCTGGGCCGTTTGCAGGCTTATCGACGATGTCGATGCGTCCAGTGAAGACGTGGACTCTCTTGGTTCCACGCTCACGCAGACGGATGTCTGTGTGTCCGCGTGTAGCTGCTTTTAGTGCTGCTCCACGTGGTTGTCGGCTTGCAAATACTTGGCTTGTGTCTTTTCCGCCCTCCATGAGAACGAAGTACTTCTTTTCACCCATAGGTTATACCTCGATGTGCATACACTTTTCTAAGGGTTATAATATTTCCCCCGGAAAACCGCTATACTGCGGCACATATTGGGCGCAGTTGGCCATTTCAGAAGCAACTTTTACGCAGTATTACGGTTTCATATATCTGCTCCAGCAAGAGTTTTTGTGTTTATTACTCCTGGAACTTGCCTAATGGTCTCTACCACAGTTCTTGCAATCTTAGTAAGGTCATTATCCTCAAGCTTTGCGATTATATCGTAATCTCCAAACAGTAGAGTAGTGTCAACTACATTCTCTATTTCCTTTATAGTTTTGAAGGCATCATACTCCTTACCGGGTGATACATTCACTAACACATAACCTACTGCCATGATAGCCCTAGATACTCAAACATCAAGAAGTCTGCGATTACCTTAGGTCCTCCAGACTTTTTCGATATTCTTCCCACTGATTTTCTTCCCATTCATCAGGTCTAGGACCATCCAGCCATTCAATGAATTCCTTCAAAGACCAACCTTCAGGTATTCTATCATCTCTTGTTGGCTCATTATCCTCACTTTGCCACTTTTCAGCGATTTCGTTTTCCTTTTTTCTAATAACGAAGAAGGTAACAACGATAATTGATAATATTACGATGAAACCAATTATGATAAACACAGGACTGGTTTTCGAGGACTGATCAGATGTATTCGTAACAGATTCGCAATCCTCAATGCAATCATCTCCAGATTCTACCAAAATCGTTTGATTAAACGTCACATTGTTTCCACTCCAGTCCTCACATGAAATAACGAAGTCAACGCTTCCGTTGACGGACTTTGGCAAAAGCCAGGAAGAACTCCAAACACCTACTCCACCAATATCGCTAACCATACTTGGATTGTGTTTGAATAACTCATTACCATATTGTGTTACAATCAATCCACAGTTAGCATCTATACCATCAGCATCGGTCATCTCAACAACAATCTCTAACAATGATTGATGGGGAAGATTACTATCGTATGTGACGTTAATAATTGGTGGAGAGTGCATGAAATTGAATGGCAGATAGGATATAGCAACAATTTCGTCAATGTCAATCACTCTAAACCCTAAGCTACCGGAACCCGGTACAAAAGAGGAATCCAGTGTAACCCTGAAGTGATATTCATCGGTTTGACCAATCTGTTCTTGACCGCACTCAACAGGAGCTTGTGATGGTGCTACAACAGTCCAGCCAAATTGTTCAATTGTGGAGTATGCGTCTTTTACAGGCCGCGATGATTTTACCCGAAGGACAGCGTCCGCATATTGACCAAACATCAGTGTGTCTATCTCAACACCATCCTTACAAAGAATAGTCTCTAGAATTTCAGGTGGGCTAAGCAGAATCGGTGAACTGAGTGTAGAATAGTTAGTTCCTCCGTTAGCTCCCGTGACATTTACTTGGATGAACAAATCCCCGTTATCAATACTCTCTGTGGTAGATAATGGAATCATTGCGAACCCATCTTCGAGTTGGAATGGGTTGGTGTAACTGCTTTGACCTGGCCACTTAATTGTAAGATCTCCATAGGCTTCAGAGACGGAATCATCACGGTCAGTCACCTCTACTCTAAGATATTCATTACCACTGGCGAGGATGTTTTCAATTGGGTTCTCTAAACTATCTACTATGGACAAGTCAATCACAGGTGGCATGTCATTAACTTGTATCGTTCTTCTTGATAATAGGCTATTTTCAATATCTCTAAGTTCGAGTGTGAAAGAATCTAGGCTTGATGAGGGAGAAAGATTGAATGATGCAATGTAACAATGTTGGTTGCTACTGCTACCTTGATTGTATGTTAGACCGTCTATTTGGCCACGAGATGCTACGAATTGTGGTCTTTCAGTAACAGGGTCGTGGTCGGCGTCGAGTGCGCATGCTCTAAGAGTTAGTATATGCCCTCTTTTTACGCCTCCAACTGGGAATGAAGTCAATATTGAAGCTCCACCCCAATCAGGGTCATCAACCTGAGAAACATGAATTCCAAACCAAGTCGCTGGTGCATCAATTATCTGTGCGACAGCAAGTGATTCGGCTATCGATGATTGGTTCGATGCATCAGTTACATTGACCTTCAAGTCAAGCATTCCAAGTGGGATGTCCGATGGAAGATCTATGCTAGTCCACCATGTTACGCCATCTTGACTTCCAGTATTTTTCCAAGTCCATTCCGTACTATTATTGCCGAACGTAATTCTCCAAGCGATTGTAGCTATTTCTATTCCAGTGTCATCACTTGCATCAACACTGCAAACAAACCGGTCGCCTCGACTGTATTCTTCAGAGTCGCAGTAAATCAAGTCAACAGATGGAGCATTATTGACCCATAATAGGAAGTCTACCTGATTATTACTGATATTTCTCTCAGGATTATTCAAAGAAGACGCTTCCCATTTTATTACTAAATTATTCCATCCAGATCGAGTTGAATTAAGTGAAATTGAGATGATTTGTCTACTTCCAATTTCAGAACCGGCTGGTATTGTTAATGACAAATTTTCCAATACTTCTCCACCTAATTTATCTATGATTTTTAGATTACCCACCGCAATACCTGGGCCTATATTTTGGATTGCGACATCCATTGAGAACTCTTTCCCATTAGACACGTTTTCTATGACTCTTACATCAATAATTTCAGTATCGTGAACAATATCTGCATAGGGACTCATCTTAGGGTCTCCAACTACAACGCCCATCCAGCCAATTAGGTTGTTTGAAGCGGCATATGATTCAGCAAGATTAAACCCGCTAGCATATGATGACAACAGAATACTAGGATACGAAACAGCTGTTAGATATGGCTCATAGACGTATCCCTTCACTCCACTAGCACCATCTTCCAAGATGTCCGCAATCAGAGATTGCCCATATGAAGTCCCCCACTTGAATGACCTTGCACCCGTGCTTACGGCTGTTTCAACAATAGATCCATCAACCCAATCCATTGATGGTCTTATCACTCTCAATACAGTGGAGTCCAAGTATAAACCACCATCAGTCGATGTTGGAGTAATGTCGATGGAGATTCTAATTTTCATCGAGACAGCATCTGAATGGGGCCTGAACCTCATCGTTTGGGTTGCCCAAGCATTGTTGAAATTTTTACTTGAAGATGTATTTCCATACAATTCAGTTCCATTACCATCAATAGATGTGACTTGTATCTTGAATTGGCCAAATACGTCACCATCTCGCTTACCGTGAGTGTAGACTACCCAGGCGTGATTGGTAAAATTCTCATCAATTGTGTGAACAGTTTCTAGGTAGGCTACATCCTGACCATTTCCTGAGTATGAGGAGCAGTTGTCAACAACCTCTCGATTCAGCACCGTTATCGAATTATTATCCAGAGCTGTATCCCAAATCATAAGAGAGTCTATTTTACCCTCATAGTATGAATTACCGGCTCTATTTACCCCTAATTTGTATAAGTCAAAGTTGTTTAGTGAGCCATTTGGATATGTGTTGGTATTTACTAAAACTCCATCCATGTATTGCTTAGTGTAGCCGTTATCAAACACGGTGACTAAGTTACTCCACTTCTGTGGGATTACGTCACCAAACGCTCTTGTCTGGTTATTGTGTAATTTCCACTGGCCTCCTGATATCATGTGTTGGAATGATGAATTGGAACCAGCATTGTTGTCAATAGCAAATGTGGACGCGTAATTTGTTTGATTCGAGGTATTCGCCCATACCCATTGGCTTATGGTGAAATTTCCCAACCAATCGTCAACATCGACCTTTGCATAATCATCAACTCCGTCGAACCATAAGCATCCTCCGTTCATACAATTTATCCAGTTTGTATTGTCCGTTCCGTAAAGCGTGAAATTAGAATTATTGGATATATTGTCTGCCGTAGTCTGACCGTTTCCTTCTTCAAAATCCCATTTGTGAATCAAACTTTCAGATTGTGGGATGTAATCTCCTGACACATANAANGCAGAACTTGGTATTGTNGTCTTNGTGGTATTTGGTCCCTCATACGAGAATCGTAAACCGTGTGGTCCGCCACCTTGAAAGAATTCTATCTTAAAATCATGAAGACCTTGTTCTAGATTTAATGTTCCTGAAATCTCTCTCATACCATGTGAACCATAATTTTGGATTAGACTAACGCCATTAATCCAAAGCTCAGAACCATCATCTGAATCTAAGTAAAATGTCCAATTTCCAGCATCCTGTATTTCGATTAATCCACTGAATCTAGCACCCCAGTTGTTCTTGAATCGATCATCTAAACCAGGGTATGCATTTCCAGATGATGAGTAAGCAAGGGTTGATTCAACCCTTGTGTGATCTGGAATTCTATCAATCAAATCAGGCATTGAAGCGGTGCTAAAACTGATTCCTTCATTATCAAAATATTCGGCTAACATTCCTTGTTTGAGATATCCAGTTTCTTGCTCACAATGCGTTACTATTTCAGCTTCGAAAGCACCATTTCCTCCTTGTTTTACATCCGTTTGGTATGACCAATTGAATACATCCTCTTGAGATACTGATGGTGAAGACCAATTCCAATATTTTGAACCACTTTCCCAAGAACTATCTCGAGTATCGAAACCTCCATTCAAGAGATAATTGTTATTCCAGTTACCATCATTGCTACCCCACGATGCATAACCCATAACATTTGACAGGTTTGTTACAAAGTATGTCTCTTCATCGAAGTATACTGGTATATTCATTGTTTCGTTCAAAGTAGTATTGGCTGTATACATATCATCATTCCAGAATTTCGTTCCTGAACCATTCTGATTGGTTGCAAGGTCGAGAACATGCATTCCTCTTGCACCATAGGAATTATTTGCTTTTTCAATCAATTCTAGTGCAGTATCGATTGTATAACCTGTTAACCTGGTAACTAAGAAAAATCCGTATTCATCCCTCGTAAATTCTCTCATCTCTTTACCTGCAAGTGGCCCGTAACCGTGAGTACCCCAGTAATCAGCACCTATATCGGAGTCATAAGTCCCACCTGCTAAAGATATTTCTTGGTCGAATGATGCTTTGTTATTTCCACCATTTATTCTCAACGGTATCCCTTTGGTTGTAACTAGATAATTGATGTCACTACCGTTGTAATCTGAGAGGAATTCCTTGAATGGATCTAGGAAGTATGTATCGAACTGCTCTCTATTGATAGTTTCACCTGTGGGTGTTGATGTATTCTCAAATACGAATACTCTTTCTGAACTAATGTTTCTAGCACTCACAAAAGCATATCCGATTGTTTTGCTAGCATCGGATTGATTGTTAATCAACACTGCAACATCACTGTAATCTATGTGATTGGTTCGATTAAACCCATCTGGAACTGCTATTGAATTAAATGGGGTTTCATTCCATACGTTGTTGCTTTCGTCTGATTGATTAAATTCATGAATTTTAGATAGTTCGAGATCAGTCTCATATGGCATTTTGCAAATACTACCCAATAGGAAAAGCAATACTAAAAATAACGCCTTTCCTTTGTAGGACATGGAAAGTCTAGGGGACTATTATTCAAAGTCACTTCGATGGTCTGACTGCGCCAAAAAGGACCTTTTTTTTGAAAAATCGTCAATGTGTATATGAAGGACGACCCCCCCTGCTCACACCATGGTCGAGTTGTATATGGCGCGAACCTGTAAATGGGGTGTGGTTCGCGTTATCGGCGGAGATTTGCATCTACAGGAGGCTGATGCTGTTGTAACTCCCGCCAATAACAGGTTATCAGGCAGAGAAGGTTTAGATGCCCAAATTCACAAGGCCGCCGGTGAAGAGCTACGCGAGTTTTGCAGAGACGTCAGCATAAAACAGAGAAAATTGAATCTCCCTCCCTGCCCTGTGACTACAAACGTTGTTTCCAAGCCATACAATCTGGAGAAACGATTCAAACACATTATTCATGTTGTTAGCCCTGACTGCCGTAGACCTAACCAGGATGAGGCTAGAAGACAGTTACTTCCCGAAGCATACCACAACCTATTTTCCACGCTGAAAGATATGAAAGATGTCAGCGTTGTTATGGCCCCGCCTCTCTCAATGGGAGTCTTCGCTTATCCGCACAGAGAAGGTGCCCGTCTGACTCTCGAAACCCTGCTTGGTATAATGGACGGAGAAACCGATCCAAAAATTAAGGAATACAATATTGTTGTAAAAGAAAGAAACTTTATCGGTAATATGAGGACAGTCTACAGGGAATCTGAAGACCAACTGCCCGGAATAGATACGACTATGGATTGAGGTGATAGGTTGGTTGACCTGTCAAGATTAGTGGCTAACACTATTGCCACCGACCGTTCTGGATTTAGCTGTGCTGTGATAATATCAAATAATTCTCGAATAGTTCATCAGATTATAGAGGAATTACCTAATGGTATTCGGTCAGTTGCATTAACATCATCTTCCAACGTTTTCAATAAACTAAAAGAATCCGATATCGAGTCTAAGTTACTTGAAGATTCGTTATCATCTCAGGGTCTGTCGGTTTTAGTAAATTTACATGATCTTGTATTACAGGGACTTGGTGAAGGTAACTTCAATTCTAGTGACAGGATATTAGCAATATTGGGAGAACCGCTTAGTGGTTTAATAATCATAGAGGCCAAATCTCTTACCTCCAACAGGTTAGCGATTTTATCAAATGAACACGAAATCGATATTGAAGTATTAGCAAGAGTAATGGAACTAGCACGTAATATCGGTGGAAGAGGTCGAGAAGGACATGCAGTGGGTGCACTTTTCGCAATCGGCTCGGTGCCTAAATTACGCAGGTATACAACAGCGCTTGTGCTAAATCCATTCAAAGGCCATTCTGAAGCCAGAAGAAATGTAATTGAGTCAAATAATCATGAAACTCTTTCAGAATTTGCATGGCTAGATGGCGCTATTTTGTTCAATAACAAAGGAGTAGCTAGTGATGCAGGACGATACGTACAAGTTCCTGCTGGTATAAATCCTAAACCAGGAGAGGGAGGTCGTCATTTGGCTGCAAGAGCGATTAGTCAGTTAGCAGAATCTATTGCTATTTGTGTATCCTCAAGTGGCACCATCACCATTTACTCAAAAGGGAAAGAAAAATACAGAGTCAGGCTTTCTTGATAGCCTCATCCATGGTAATTTCTCCACAAGCTACCATTCTTGCTAATTCTGTCGAAATAGTTATTCCTCCAGAACTCTGTATACGTGATTGTCTTTGAATTTCTTTCAAATCACCAGTTGTAGGTTTTAATTTCCTAATTTCGTTAACCCTTTCTCCACCCATAAGTGCGATTCTCGTAGCAGCATGAATGTGAGCCTTGGACCTAGATCCTGTACTAGTTTTGTACTCATTTACTTGATAGGTTTCAATGCCTCTCAAGATTAGTTGATTGATTATCCGGTCTCTTATGATAGGTGCGCCATCACCTACATTTACAAACATCCTAGAATGTTGCACAGCGGTAGAAATACCTGCAATATGGTCGGCGACTCCCTCAAAATTTTCCAATTGTGCGCTACCAATCACAACCCCATCTGCTAACCATGCTATTCCCGGTCTTGGTCCCGGGTCTATACCGAAATTCAACCTCACAGCGGAATTCAGCCCTTTGGCAGCATGAATTGCCCTTTCTACTGCAATTTCTACCTCATCCTCTATTGCTGGAATGTCACCATCAGCAGCCTCCTCTGGTGATGTGATAAGGATTTCATCCCAGGAATCGGTATTAGAGAGCATCACAAAGCCACATTTCCTCTTCTTTAGTTCCTTTAAAATCTGGAAGGAGAGCCTGAAATTTTCAGTCCTAACACCAATCCTTCGCACATACTGGCTAGGAGTCTATTACGCTTCAATGTGACGCGTAAATAGCGATATTATCAAAAGCGTTTGACAAGGATATATTTCCGTGGCAAGTCAATACGAAAGAGAACTCAGATCGGTTTTAGCGGGAGTTCCTAAGGGTGTTGAAGCCGTTACGAGATCTTGTGATGCTATCGCTAAAGCTAGTGCAATGAAAGTCATAGATCGGCCATTTTTGGTAGTAAGAGCTGCTGGATCAGGAATGGAAGGTAGCGGAGATTTGCTCGCTTTGAGAGGTGACTTGTGTTTTCCCATAGAGGTAAAATCATCTAAGAAGTCCAAGTTGTATCTTTCTGGTAGAACATGGGATCAATATCTGGCCATGGTCTATGAGGGGGAGCGATGTGATCTGATGCCCCTTTACGCATATCGTTTGAAAGGGGTTAGAGGTGATTCGTGGAGGATATTCCGGGTCGAGGTAGGAAAATTAAGTGGAAGGCTGGGACTGTTGACAAGAAGAATACCAGCGTTACCCAAAAGCAGGAACGGCAAACCTTTCTTAGATTGGGATAAGGGTATGCCGTTACACAAGTTCATTGCACTAACTTGTAGAAATGAATCTGATAGTTCGATAAGAAGTTTGGAAAATAGAAGCAAAAGCCTTGCCTCAAAAACACAAAATGATAATCAAAATTCTGTTACCAAAATCATAGATATGGAGCTCCGATAAGGAATATCATGAATATTAGTAAAAGCAAAGATGAGACACTTGATGCTTTTCTTGTGACGTGTTCAACCCATAATGGATGCAGGTTGTATAGTCCGGTTTTTTTACCCACATTTCTGATACCACTCATAGTTCCGTGAACAATATCCTTGAACAAATGTCCTCCGTCGAACGGAATCATTGGGAACAGATTTGTGAATCCAAGCAATATGTTAACCCAAATTAGCCAAAACAGTAGATTTACTAGGAAAAGAAGCCCACTTAGGCCGATAGTTGACGCTAGCCATCCGTCCCCTGAGGCAAGCATTTCCTCTTGTGCAGGATGTATTGCAATACCTTTGTATTCGAACGGAGTTACTAAGATCTGCAGTGTATTTATTGGAACAGTGATGACGTAACCAAGAGCACTAGTTTCAAAATCAGGGTGCGCCCAACCAGCTAGTCTATCAACGCCAGCAGTTCCTCCTGCTAGGTTTTCAACACCAAGGAAGGCATCACCTTTCTCGATATCCATACTATCTACAAGTTCTTCACTATATCCTAAATCAAGATAATGTTCATACTTGTCTGTTAGGTTGACATTCAGAGTTTCTCTTTGTCCGCTAGAATATCGCACAACTTCCATGGTGACAGTTTGGTTAGATGACAATCCTTCCATGACATTTGTGAAATCTTCGGTGTCTTCAATACTGGATCCATTGATTGATGTGATAACATCCCATGCTTCTAAACCTGCTTCGTCAGCACCAGATTCTGCAATTATCTGACTTGAGTGGACCCCGGGATTTGCGGGGTCAAACTGCCCTGCAACTTGTCCAAGAATTATCATTAGGATGAATGCTGCGAAAATATTTGTTGCAGGCCCTGCAGCAAACATTCTCTGTCTTTCTCTTCTAGGTGAATTTGCAATCTCTGTATATTCAGGCTCTGCAAAAGCGCCTAAGGGGAGTGGTCCTGCCATTAGTAGGCCAAAATTTCTCACCCGCATCCCATGTGCTCTAGCTTGTATGCCGTGACCGTATTCGTGTATTACAAGACAAAATACAAACGCGATAATTCCCCAACCCAATGGAATGATGGGACTGAGACCGGGGATTGCAACAAGCTCTGATACAGGACGTGCTTCTGCTTGATTTCCCATCAATATAGCTGAAACTATTGCTAAAATTATTCCAACAGCGACAATTAGCATAGCGCCCCAGCAAACCCATAGAGACACTTCACCGTAAATCCTCCAAAATTTCCTTGGTTTGGATACTTTCTCAAGGGCAGATTTACCTTTTTTCGTTCTGACCATTAGAACCATTCCGAAGAAAATCCTAGATGCATTCCATTCATCCAACTTTCCGCTTTTTTCCCAATATCTTAGTAACAGGTACCATGTAATTATGAAAAGCAGTACTTCGGTCCAGCCTATCTCAACTGAAAGGAAACCGCTTCCCATGTATCGTCTAACAGCCAACCCCATTTCAACCTCATGTCGTTTAGTTCTTGTATGACTACCTGCTGGAAAGGGCATGGACGATGTAAGTCCCGAGGTGCTTGAATGGATTCTAGAAGCCTTTGGAGAAGATCCTGAGGCATTATCAGTGTGGTCTGTTGACGAAGATATGGTACAGATATTGTTCCGTTTGTCTGACAAGGTCGTAATATCAGATCTCTCGTGGCAAGATGAGAAAATTTTGGAAGAGGCTTCCCTTGTTGTAAGGCTCTCAAATTGGAAGCCAAACTCAATCCTCACCAGACGTATGCCTGATGGCTTTGTTCGATTCACTCATCGCTCTAAGAAAATAATCCTAGCGCCCGAGGTAAGGTCAGATCAGTGGGCAGCAGGCCTACTGGAGGGGTGGTTGAGTGACATGCATGGTGCCAACTCGGTCCCAAAAAGTAGAGCACAGAGGATTTCTGGTATCAAAAGGCAGCGTGATACTGTTACAAAATTAATCGAACAAGCAAATCTTACAACAATTCGTAATGAAATAGATTTTATCGACCACAGGTTAGCCACCGCAAATCGAAGGCTCACTGGTGAAAGACCGAATTATTCTTCCTCAGAGGAATAAATCTTCCCGGCAATTTCCTCTTTCTTGGCTTCTATAATTTCTGGAGAGTTTTTCAGGATTCGAGTGAATATCGGATCTAAAAGCATTGGTGTAGAAATTATTCCTACGATTACCATAATCAGGTAACCAAAAGAGGAGGCAGGCACCTGAGATACTCCCGGAGAGTTACCTCCGCTTACAAAGAGTTTGACAGTTCCTAGCCATGGTAATTCAGCACCAGATATTCCAATAACCCATTTTTCTTCCACAGGACGAATTATACCGCTATGTATGGATGAGAGGCCCTGTGCAAATTCAAAAACGCTCTGATCGTCATTACAATCATTGTTGTCTCCCAAGGTAATGTATCCCGGATTTGATGGTGTATAGTTCTCAACAGTGAACCATATCTTACCATGCTGTGCAGCTATTCCACCACATCTATACTTTCCAGCCCTTTCTCCATCAAATGTTATGTTTATTTTTTCAACACCAACTTGGTCAGTTCCCGGAACTGTCCAGGTCAAGATACAAATATCCATCCAGAATGTTCCTTCTATACACCTGCTGTCGACTGCGTCTACACTAGATCCTATGTTAACTTTGAACAAGGCTCTATGAATTATGGGAGTACTTTCTTTTTCCCCATTTTTCTCAAATATGATTACATCTCCTTCCATTCCAAGAGATTCATATCCATAACTTGCAGAATTTTTGTCTGTTGCTTCTGCGAAAGTAACTATCGTTTTGTCGGGTGAGTGAACTAAAACGAGATCTCCTGCGTCAATAGTACCAACCTCGCCGTTGGGGTCATGCTGCATAGAATTTGATTCAACAACTACAAGAGGTGGCATCGACCCTGTGTGAACCCAAAGCGCAACCACCAAGATGCTAATCATACCTATTGCGAGAACAATTTCGCGAATGAGCGTGCGAAAGCCGTCTTGTCCTCCCATTTTGATTGCCAAGCATTAGCGCTTCTTCAATCCCTTCTCTTGAAGGAAGGTATTCCATGCCTCTTGATGCCCCCCTCCAAGTATCCGCGCTGCTTCATCTCCATCGGGTTTCTGCTTGCGGACTTCTGACATTGATTTTGTCTCCATTATCGCTGAGAGAATCTTTGCTCTGTTGCTTAGATTAAGGAATGCGGGAGCGGAAAATGCAAGGCCGATAAAACCGATTACAATCAGTACTATCGACACACCAGTATATTCTTGGAAATTCGTGTTGTCTTGTAAAAACAGTAACTGAATGCCTGACATTGTAGTTAGTAACGCAAATGCGAACGTAGCAGTCCCTGATATCCTTAACTGATTCCCATGTTGATTTTCCCACCAGCCCATAGTCTCGCCCACATATTCCTTATGATACCTATTATTCGATTTTTGCCCTTTTATTAAAAATGACCAATATGGGGATTATTGAAATGGGATGAACCTGCGTGGGCCGAAGGCCCACAAGGCGCAGAGGCGATGAAAAAATGAAAAAAGCAGTCTTTTTAGTCGCAGTATTTCTCATCTCATTGGCTGCTCCAATGACCTCCGCAGACGTTACAGAGACGCAATTTCAAGATGGTTCAAGGTCGTACACTCACACCTTTACAGGTACTGGAAACGGATTTGCGGGAAACCTTTCCTTCCCTTCAGGTGCCGAGGTAACCGATGCGTCTTTTGACATATCTGGTGAGCCGTCATCAACCTCTTGGGGTAACTTATCAACGAATTCAGACTTCGGAGGTGCAGGTTCTGGACAGTGGTCAGGTACACCCCCAGGTTTCGCCTACGGTAGCAGATCAAACATGGACGTTGGAAACGACCAAGTCAAGCTTGTAGGAAATCCAACAGACAACATAATTGGAATGGACACATCCTCTGACGCAACATCCACTGGAACGATTAACAATACGGGTGGATTCGCTGCAAATGGCGATTTAGGTTTTATTGGTTCTACCAGCAAGCAGACACCGTTCTCCCTAACGGGATCAAATTCCAATTACCGCGGATTCATAGTTGCGCATGGAGATGAATACCATTCAGCAACTTACTCTGGGACATCTATGTATTCTTCTCCGGTTGTAAAAAGATACAATTCTACATCTGGAGCATTCATTGGGTCCGCAACAATATCTTCGGGCACATGCTCTTATTCCACGCCCTTGTATTCCGCATATGATGCTACCAGTGATGGAAACGGAAATGTCTGGTCGGTATCCTACAGTTACAGAATTCTAATCAAGTGGACTGTATCTTCCTCAGGCGACTGGACTTGCCAAGGAACATACACATACTCTAATTCGTATTATCCAGTTGGAGTAGACGTAGATGAGGATTCAGGCCGCTTATTCTTGCTAATGTATCATGCATCGTATCCCAACTACAATAGATACCTATACGAAGTGGACCCGACTTCTCCTACTTCGATAAACGGTAGTTGGTTACTTGGCTCAAGAGAACAGATGGGTTCGTCGAGTACAACTGCTACCGGACTCGTAGTTGACCTTCCAAGAATAACCACAAATGAATATTATTCTAGTTATGGATACCACAATTACTTCCAGATGAATGGTATATTTGTCGAAGGAATGGGCAAGAAATATTTCACGGGAGGAGGACATTATGGTATGGACCAACTTGGTGATAATACGATTGGATTCCAATGTCACTACTACAATTACTGTACCAGCACTAATCGAAACAAAATCATCAGAGAAGGAAGCGGTGCTGTATTTGATGATAGAACCCCCACATCTACAACATCAGTGGTAACCAGCAAAACAACATCGCTAACCAGATCAATTTCAGAGATTACAATTTCAGGTATTGTTGGGTACATTCCTGCAAACACAAGTATCGAGATTGAAGTCTCAAACGATGGCGGTCAGACGTGGATGAGCGGTATATACAATCAAAAATTGATATTTCCAACATCAGGTAATAGCATCCAGTGGAAGGCATACCTCAATGGGACCAGCACAGAAAGCCCAGTTTTGGATTTTATCAGCCTAACATATTACATAAGTTACACAAGTAGTGGATATTTCCAAATTCGTTCAAATTATTACTCAGGAAACGCACCTGTGGCCATAACAGCTTGGTGGAATGCTACCACACCAGCAGGGACAACTCTCAGGATTGAATTCCAAGATACGTCTACTAAGACTTTTGCTTACAGTGGTGAATCAAAGACAATTTCTATGACCAGTGGTTACATTTACTTCTATGTTAGGATGTATGGAGGAACAGAAACTCCAGTTTTGGATGACATCAACATTGCTTTACATTCAGACGCACCTGAACAGGTTGGTATCGACATAGGTGGTGACGGTAGTAACGAATGGACCAGTCAAGGAGTCTTACTTTCAACAACAACACAAGATGGTCCGGCTTTTATTACTGCATTCAATAGATTGATTCCAGACGAAGGGAATGGAACAGTGACGATACCCGTTCATGTTACCTCGCAAACAGCAGGCATAGTTGTTCTAGAGAGTTTTAGTATCACTTACAAGATCAATACAGTAAATCTCGACATTACCATACCAGATGGCGAAATATTGCATGAAAGAAATGAGCCTTACGAGGTTGTTACTAGACACATAGTAGGAGATGGCGATAGTAATTACATCCAATCTGCATCCTTGTCATTTGCAGCCACACCTGCGTCAAGTGCGCCGATTCTTGAATGGCAGGAGGGGGACATTTTCCCATCACCTAACGACCCTGATGATTGGATTGAAATTGACCCATCATCTTACTCCATTCTTTCTGGAGGAATTTTGGAAATTCACTGGAAGTTTTTCGTAACATCTAATTTCCCAGACCAAGAAAATGTGAAATTTAGAACGACATGTGTGGATACATCAGGAACAAATGGATTTTCTCCATCCTCAATCCAAAGCGACACTAGTTTGCGTGCCAACAATTCATTTGGATTAGGCTGGTTGAAGGTTAGGGACAACGAGGGAGAGATGACTTCTGAAGATGTTGTCGATGGTAGTTGGGTAGCTGCTGGAGAGACATTACATTTCCAAGGAGCTATGTGGTTTGCCGATTCAACCGATTCTCCTAAGGATAGTGCTTTTGATATAAGAATCTCACAAAATGGATACGTCGACTCTTCTTGGAGAGATACAAACAACATGAATGGAACATTTTTCATCTCAATTGATATGCCGGAGATAGACGTTGAAAGTGGCTTGACATATGAAATTCAGACCTATAACGAACGAGACGCAACAATGGTCCTAGAGTCGAATTCTGACTGGTTTAGAACATACAAAGTTGATGCAACGCCTCCAGAGGCAATCTCTACAACTCCAGAAGAAGATGCCTATGAAGCAGCGGATTCAACTCAAAAAGTAAGCATAGGAGTCGCAGACGCTGTGGGCGATCCAACCGAACTGACACTCAATTACTGGGTAGAAGCAGACCATGATCTGAATAGGAATGGCGAAGCAGACTCTGACGAATACGCACAAAAGGTTGTAATGAATCGAACCGAGGCAGATTTCAAGACATTTACAACAACAATAGACCATTCACGCAATCCAAACTTGGGTAGAGTATCTTATTATTGGGACGGGACAGATAATGCTGGAAATCCGTTACATTACACTACCATGATAGATGATCAGATATTTGATTATGAGAGCGGACCTGGTTTCAATCATGACGATGCAACATTCAGGACTAGGAAGGATAGTAAGGCGATATTCACAGGTCTAGATTGGGCCGGGCATAATGACGGAGCACCGATATATGCGGGAACCGAGCAATCCATTTCTTTGGGCCTAATCGATGCAAACACTGCTATTGATTTCGAATATATAGACCTCATATTCGACTTTGAAGGTCCGGATAGGGAGGTAGATCAGCAGAAATTGAGTTATTACGGTGTTAGCGATACTTTCGCAAGTAACTCCCAGTATATAGAACTCGCAACTTCTTCGGATATGGTCCAAACAACAAATGACTCAGGAATGCCTCTAATCTTGTTAGACTTTGACTTCATTATTGGATGGGATTGGCCAGATGAAGATATATCAGATATCGCATTGGAATACAAAGAACGCGGCAGTGAATTCCCAACAAGACATATAATTGCGGAACATACCTTTACTGTCGAAAACGATCTTGTTATCGAGGCATCATCTTTCCAAGTAAGCGATATCAGTGAACCTAGAACAGGTCCAGTAGCAGACGGAAGTCGGGTAAGAAATGATGACAGGTTAGAATTCACTGGAAGAGTTGTTTACGAGGGAAGCAAAATACCTGCTCCAAATGATGCATCTATTGTGATTGAGGTATTTGATGGCGAAACGACATGGTCAGATGGGTCTTTGACAGACCATGGTGAATACTCAGTTGAAGTGCCTTTATCGCATGCAAAATCACTTCAATCATCCCCAACAAGGACCTGCTTAATTTCTATTGATGGAATTCCCGGCTCAGGAGAAGATATGACCGGTCAAACTGTATCAACGACCCTGAGGGTGCAAGTAGATGACACGGCTCCCAGAGTAGTTAGTCGAACATTACCACTGAATGTAATCGATATCTCGAAAAACAGTGATTTAACCAGAGTCGAAGTTGAGTTTTATGGAACTGAGGATGCTGATTTGACAGGCTCTTCGCAAGTAGTTCACTGGGTTATGAGGGATGCTAGTAGAACTCTAACCTTAGGAGCTGGTAAGTCTACATTAGGAATGCAACAAGATGGTCAAAATGTAGTCTGGAGTGGAACTGTTGACCTTACAGATGGTGGAAAAATAACGTTGAGAGAAGGAGACTGGGTTGGATTTTATTTGACAGGTTATGATGCCGCTGGAAATGAATTCCCAGTAGTTTCAAATTCCGAGGCAAGCCCTGTTGCAGAGATTGCTACCGATGATACAGATTTCGAAAGGCAATGGGTCAAATTAGGATCTGTTGGACCGCAATTAAAAATTCAATCAATTACCTTATCAGACGACCACGTTGCACCAGGCCAAGAGGTTGAGATTACGGCTGACATTCTAAATTCTGGTGGGGAAACAAATAGACAATTCAAAGTCGCATTTTATGCGGGGAACGATATAGTTCCATTCGACTCCCTTACCTTGAATAAAATAGGAGAGGGCCAAGTTCTACCGGTTTCTGTAACTTGGGTTGCAGAGGAAGGTGTAGACAGGATTCGAGTCAAAGTCGATCCTGATGACGTAGTAGTTGAGGTAAATGACGAGGACAACTCAGCAGAACATAGAATTGAGATTGTTTATGTTTCATACATGGGTTGGTTTGATTCAGTAAGAGAGCAACCTTTAGTTTGGATATTTTCTATTCTTTCGATTATTGTTTTGATAGGGGTAGGAGTCACTGCTAATCGAACAGCAATCAGTCACAATGAAGGTTCTCTGTTTGAAGAAGAATGGGAAGAAGACGGGGAATACGAAGACGACGACTACGATGACGACGATGATTACGACGATGACTACTGATTCGTCAAATCGTTGCCCTATTGAACCAGTTACTTAGCGGTGAGGTCATGGCCGAAGGCGTATTCTCCATGCTCTGTCCGAGTTTGCAGTCTGCGCTAGAAGATAGGGGATGGACACCAACTCCTGTCCAAGAGGCGACTCAAGAACAAATCAAAACCGGTTTTGACAGACTAGTTGTTGCACCAACTGGTTCAGGTAAAACGATGGCCGCTGTTTTACCCCTTCTAGATAGGTGTATCAAAGAAAAGTGGGATGGCTTATCAATACTATACATAACACCATTGAGAGCACTAAACAGAGACGTTGATAGGCGACTTGAGGAGATTGCAGCTGCAGTTGGATTGAAGATAGGACTTCGACATGGAGATACTCCGCAATCTGAGAGAAACAAGCACGTAAGGTCTCCACCAAATCTTATGATAACAACCCCAGAAACTTTCCAGTTAATGTTCACGGGTTCTAAGCTAAGAGAACTTCTCAAAACGGTAAAAGCGGTTGTAATAGATGAAGTGCATGAAATGGCCGCAGGTGAGCGTGGCTGGCAATTATCGATAGGATTGTCAAGACTGGAAATTTTCAAAGGCTCGAGTATTCAAAAAATTGGACTGTCAGCAACAGTTGGTAATCCAGATCAAGTTGCTAGATGGTTATCGAAGGATGCGAAACCCATTATTGCGGTCGCCCCGAGGTCTACTGAACTATCAGTAGATGCGATTATCCAAACACCTGAAGACGAGATTGGGTCGCTGGAATTAGCAATATCCCCTCGTGCACATGCTACATTGAGGGGGCTAGCTGAAATCGTCTCTGAAAAATCACCATGTTTAATCTTCGTAAATTCCAGAAATAGTGCCGAGACAGTTTCTCAAAGGTTACAAGCCATAGCACCTGATTTGAAATTAGGTGTTCATCATGGCTCCCTAGCAAAGGAAACCAGAACAAAAATGGAGGATGATTTACGACAAGGTAATTTGCAGGGGTTGGTTTGCACATCAAGCCTAGAACTAGGTATTGATGTAGGCAGCATAAGGCACGTCGTGCAAATTCGCTCTCCGCGTTCAGTTGATAGAATGCTGCAAAGAGTGGGTAGAGCAGACCACAGGTTAGGTGGTATCGGTCGTGGTCACCTACTAAGTTGGGAATGCGATGATTTGTTTGAATCAGCTGTTATTGCTAGGAGAGCCATGAGTGGTGAGATTGAACCAATCGAGTGGAGGGATTCACCCTATTCTGTCGCTGCAAACCAGATTGTGATGATGGTTCACAGTCATGGTGCCTTACCGATAGATTTAGTCACAGAATCGATAAACGGTGCTTGCCAATTTGAAAATTGGACAAGAGAGGACACCATCTCAATTGGTAATGTTCTTGCGGATAGATGGGTTATTCGGTGTGTTTCAGACCCTAGGTCAGTTCCTTGGTATAGATGGCCTCATGATGTTTGGAAGGAGTTGGTTAGAATCTCCAAAAAACCTCTGCCTGAGCAACCCAGTATCAGAATGGATGAGGAGCCAAGCGAGGACATCGCTAGAATGACATTCGATGTTCCTCCAAGATTTTGTAAAGGCTGGGTTAGTAAATCCGGTAGAACAAGGCAATGGGTTACTAACCACCTCTCAATGATACCTGATAAGCAATCATACAGGGTAAGGGATGCTGTGACACGGCAGAGTCTTGGTAATGTAGACGAGGCATTTGTATTATCTTTGAATGATGGAGGAGAGGATCAAGATGGAAGTCGTAGAAGATTCGTGATGGCGGGTAGAACATGGTTAGTTGTAGATGCAGATCCCGAGCAAAATGAGTTGCTTGTCGCTCCAGTTTCAGACCAGGGACATGCCCCACAATGGGTTGGTGAATTGCCCCCAACTCCTGCTGATGTTGCTAGAGAAGCAGGGCGGTTGCGCAGATTATTTGCCATAGATTTGGGCCTGATGCAAGATGAAACTGTGGATACATTAGACCCAGCTGGACTACTTAGTAACAAATCAAAACTCCAAGATTATGAGATAAATGGTGAAGCAAAGGGCATGATTGCTGAAATCATAACAAACCACTTTAATTCTACAAATGCAATTCCCAATGACAGGCTAATAACGATTGAAAACAGGTCAGATGCATTAGTGATTAATTCCTGTCACGGTAATAGAATAAACGAAGCCTTAGGTCATTATTTGTTAGCTATGTCTAGCACAAAGTCAGGTAAGTGGGGTAGGCTAATTGTTGAATCATCGAGGATTTCTCTACAAGTTGGTGGAGTTAGGCCTGAAGAAATAATCGAGTGGTTGTGTGAGACCCCTCCAGACGCATTAGAGGGAGTTCTCAGCGTTACCTTGCCAAACTCAAGAGAGGTGCGGTGGCGTTTTGCGCAAATAGCCAAGATATTCGGAATTCTAAAACACGGTGTTGATCCAAGAAGAATAAACATCCAAGCACTGTTGAAGAAATACCGTGGTACTCCAGTAATGAAAGAGGTATTGTCGAAATTGTTTCATGAAAGAATGGATACTGCTGGAGCAGCTGACGTAATGCGAGCATTACAATCGGGCCTTATTGGATTAGAAGTGACAGCCACAGGCCCTCTTGGAATATCAAGCAGATCTGAGAAGGACCTGCTTTTGCCCAACTTTGACAACCAACAGGTTCGGGCTAGATTAGAAGGCCGCCTGATGAACGAAAGAGCTGTTCTTTGTTGTCTGAATTGTAAATCAACCAGGCGATTTAGAGTGGCAAGATATCCAGAAATAAATGATATCAATAGGTGTCTGAAGTGTGGTGGAAAAATGTTGGCATGCTCAAGAGAAGGTCTAGAAAAGCAACTTATTCAGTGGGTCAGCGCAGACGATGAGAAGACCAGAGATCGGATGATGAAGAATGCACAAGCAGTATCCAACAGAGGAATGGATGCAATTCTAGCTTTGATGGGTAGGGGAATTGGTGAGGTAACTTGTCAAAGGCTGATGAGGAAGGTACAGAGAGGAGATAGAGAAGGATTGCTAGAAGCAATTCATGTAGCAGAAATAGAATATGCCAGAACTAGAAGGTTCTGGGGCTAATCAGAATCCAACTCAAGTAGATTAACTCTCTCGGCAGCCTCGACAACATCTCCTTCTTCCCACCAATCGACAGCAATGAAAGTGGGTCTTTTGCCATGGTCATCAATACATTCCAGTGCCCTTTCAACCATGAAATCGACATCGTTTGCTTCTCCAGCTCGAGTAGGGTCAGACAATCCAGCTTGATTTTTGAGCCAGTTATTCATATGGAATACAGCTTGGTTAGCATCTCCTCTCAGAACACTACAATCCATTGATGATGTGTCATCATCAGCATAATTTGTAGTCCAACTATGGGTCAAGAAATCATGGAAATATGGATGATTAGAATCGCTAGACTGCTCCCAAAATACTACCAATCTTTTGTCCATGTTTATCAATTCAATCAGAGTTGGCCACTCCTCGTTCATGCCGTGGATATACATCATTTCGCTGAGCCCGACATCATCGAATATCTCTTTCAAGTGGTCTGCCTCAACATGATTTTCAATCAATAGTGTAACAACATCTCGTTCTTCACTTTGCATCTCAGATTCTAATTTACTAAGCCAGTTTATCGGGTCCACTTGTCCATATGTACAGGGGCTAAAACCTCTGCTTGAATCACCATGACAAAACCTAACCTGGTTGACATTTTGATCAGCTGTTGTAAGGTAGTGTGTGTCTAACATAAACGCTCTGATACCTGCATTCCATTGTGCTTGGAACCCTGTTCTGTGATTACTTGCAGGATAGTATATGTTGTCTTCGTGGGTTGAGAAGGCATTGTGAGTTTCAGGGAAGGTCACATCATCATAAGTCCTGTGACATAAAATCACCAATCCATTGCAAGGGATTGTTTCTAGATACTCACAAGTATCATCATCCTCTGTTGCATTCGAATCGTAATTTTCAGCATCACTGTCAGTACATCCTAAAATGGGCTCAGGTTCTTCTTCTTCATACTCACATGATCCATCGTCTTTGGTTGCGTTAGGGTCGTGATTAGTTGCATTTGAATCCGTGCAACCCTCTATTACTTTTGGTTCGGAAACCTGTTCCTCAGCCATTCCATCATCGACATCATTTCCATCAAGATTTATGCAGCCCGGTGCGAGCATGACTAAAATCACCATGAATAGTGACTGCGCTCGCATGGTAGCCACTACTAAACCGTAGATTTGAACGCACCGGTTTGTCTAATCTCATTCGGGGATATCTATTGGTCGGATGTTGATTCCAGCCTCACGAAGCATATCGGTTGAGATTTTGAAATCCTCCTCCCATCTTTGTGGAGGTTTGTTCTTAGTTGAGTATACCACTTCTCGAATACCAGCTTGAATTAGGCTTCTAGCGCACCTTGAACAAGGTGGCCAAGTAACAAATGCTGTGCTACCTTTCAAGGAAACTCCAATCCTTGCAGCATGCATAATTGCGTTTTCCTCGGCATGACAAATCAGCGGGTATTTCTTATCCCTATCATTCAGCCGTCCGTCATTATCTTCAATTCCACGAGGGAATCCATTGAATCCAGTCGATCGAATTTCACGGTCTTCACCAACTACTACGCAGCCAACTTTTGTGGAGGGATCCTTGCTCCATCTTGCGATGTGCTCGGCTAATTCCAGAAATCTGATGTCCCATTTATCGCTCATCAGACTCCCTCATCTTATCCAAATACTCCTTTGTCATTAAAGTATGTCAGCACCAATTTCAAGGTGGGATAATATGTTTCCACACAAATATAGCGACCCTGTTACGAGTATAAAATCACAATTTTCTTTAAGAGATTCTAAACCTTTGACGGGGTCTTTGATGTGTCTGAGTCCAGCGATTGGGTTCTCTACTCCAGGATATCTACCCCCTTGTGGTTCTGTCGTTATTATATCCACAGGAGGTTTTCTCAATACCATGCCAACAAGAGGCTCTATGAATTCATCCATGTCATTTTGAGGAGACGTGCCAAAAAGTAGAGACCATTTCTCAGGCAGTAACCTTTCTATTTCAGGAATTGCTCTTAGCATTCCACTTGGATTATGAGCGGATTCAAGTAAAATCGATGGATTTCCTTGAATCAATTGCATTCTGCCTGGCCATTGAATAGGTCTTCGAACGAATGAATAACCAATCATAGCACACAAACGTTCAGCTAGGTCAGCGGCCTCATCCATGAAAGTCGATTTTTCTGGGATGTAGAATCTAGCACTGATCGCTTCATCTCGCATTGCATTTCTAACCCTCGCTGAGCCAGGGTCTCTGATTAGCATGGGCACACCAGGTCTCCAAATCGCCGCCTTCTCCCTAGCGACTTTTTCGATAGTATCTCCTAAAATTTCACTATGTTCGAGACTCACAGATGTAACTAAACATCCCACAACGTCAGCACTTCTTGTTGCGTCTAGTCTCCCTCCTAAACCAGTTTCTAGGATCATTATTGAAACTCCTGCATGTCTGCAAGCGACAAGAGAAACGAGGTATGTAATCTCAAAAAAAGTCAAGTCTATATTTAGATCCTTTATCTCATGTAGTGCTCTATCGAAATCGTCACTAGAAATTGACTTACCATTTACTCTCACCCTTTCTTCAATGTTGACAAGATGTGGGGATGAGAAGAAACCAACTCTATATCCTGCCCGCACTAGACCCATCACTAACTGAGCACACGCGCTTCCTTTGCCATTTGAACCAGCAACATGGATGCAGTCCATGTCTCTATCAGGACGATTAAGGGCTTCTAGTGCAACGGTTACTCTTTCCAATCCAAGGTCCATACCTTGTGATTTTTTAGAAAACAACCATTCTCTCAGTGACGGCATTTACTTTGGCCCCGTAGGGGCCAGTATATCCAATGATTAGAAAACCACCCTCACTCTCGGTTGAAACTATGGGGGAGTCTACGTCTCAAGACCATATCCAGCGCGTAGAGCGTGAATTGGCGAAAGAGGACTCACTATTTCGCAATATGATAGAGCAAGCACCAGGCATGATCGGCATGGCTGGTATGTTCGTTGTAACCATTTTTTTGGGAATTTGGCTCCAGCCCTGGTTTGACTCAGCTGGACTACAAGCATTTGGAGAGTCAGGTTCAACACAAGCCCGCTGGATAGTTCTAGAATTGCTGGCAATTTTTGCGTTCACATTCCTGATATTGTGGCTAGCTAAAAAGCACCTCCAGCATTTCATAAAATACGGATTGCTATTTGTTTTATTCTTAGCACTATGCTACACAACAATTCCTGGCGCTCACATTTTACTAGTACCAGACGTTGAGACTGAGCCGTTCGAATTTACAGATGAGATTGCTTACAATGAGGAAATCGTATCAATCAATACAGATGGGTCAATGATTACCCAAGTAACGAAATATACAGAGACCATGTATCATACCTTTGAGGTAAACAAGAGATCAGCCAACATGTCCTTAGAATGGAGTAAGGAGTTAGACTCATATCCCGGAGCACCGTTCTTTACTGTAACTGAGGGAATTTATGGAATTACAGTAACAAATGGGGCATGGATATGGTCTTTTGACAAGGAAAGTGGAGAGATTCTTAGTAAATATGCCTGCTTCGAACTAGAGGGATGGGATAACACATTGGAGAATTTGTCAGTCATTCCGGAGATAATTGAATGCGTCACTGCTCTGGAGATAGTTGAGAATGAGAATGGTGATTTTGGAGAGGCTAAGGGCGCCTTGTATATCACAACGCCAGAAAATAAAATTGTTAGAAGGAATACATTCCATGGAACGAATGAAACAGTTCACCAATCGAGGTGGGATATGCCTCAGTTGCAGTTGAATTCCGATAAAATTTTTCACAACAAACAATATGACGAAGACAGTCTTCTTATTGCAACAGAAACTAGAGCTATAATGATTGAAATTGAAGAACTCGCAGATGCATACAATGAGCCCGGTCCCCGACCTGATAAATGGGAAGATCAGGTTAGTGTTGAATGGCAATATGAGGTGGATGACAACTTTACAGCATTCAACGTAATTACAAACCCGTGGGATGACGATGAAGAGGTAATCTTAACCGGCACGGAGAGTGGAGAAATCAAAGTCTGGATTATTGATGACGAAATAGATCAGATATTCGAGGAAGAAGAACGCTTTGGCGGCGAAGATTCGTTCGAAGGCCCAATTCTGTCTATCAATAGTTTCGATTTAGACGAGGAAGACGGGGATGAGTTATGGATAACAGATGCGGATGGCGTCCATGGATTATTTTACGAATCTCTTACGGAATACGTTACAATTGAAATCGATTTTGAGAATGTTAGAGCAGTCTCATCTGAGGGAGCAACAATTCAGATGGTAAAAGACGGCAAATGGAATGATACATTTGGAAATCCAATGATAGGTGCAGATTTCCATACTGGAGAATTTGATTCCGATACCATGTACAATAGCTACGGAATACAGTTAGATGATACTGCGATTTTGGTAGGGTTGGGATTGGCAATTGTATTGATGGTGGCTCTAATCATTAGACCAGAGTGGTATGTCGTTAACACAGTAGGTGTTCTTGTTGGTGCTGGAGTAATAGTGATGCTAGGAGTCACCTTTGTTCCAACCCTGATTGTAATTTTCATGGTTTTAGCAGCTATCTATGATGCTTGGGCTGTTTACAAATCAAAGCATATGCTTGATTTAGCAGATACAATGATTGGACTAAACCTGCCAATATTGCTTGTTGCACCTCAAGAAAGTGGTTATTCAATGCTGGAGGAAAGCGACAGTTTGCGACCTGCAGAGAAAAAACCAGAGAGCTCTTTGCCAGCAGATGCCAGCAAACATGTAAAGATGGTAAAAAGGAAAAAGCCGAAAGAAGCCATGTTTATGGGTCTAGGGGACGTTATATTCCCAGGAATGCTAGTATTATCATGTGTCAACTTCGTTCCATCTAACGGGCTTGCAGTAGGCCTAAGTGCGCTAATTGGAGGATTGATTGGCTATCTGGTTTTAATGACATACGTTGCCTCTGGCAGGCCTCAGGCAGGATTGCCTTTACTGAACGGTGGGGCAATAATTGGTTACATTATTGGTGGATTACTATTCGTTGGTAGTGCTGCCTTTTCGTTTGGTATTTCTTTGTAGGTGAGTTGAATGTTGAGTATGGACTTATTCCGGAATCAGGTGGATAAGATTCGTGATGATCATGACAAAAGAGGAATACCTCACGAAAGTATAGACCGGGTCTTACAACTTGACGAGGAGTGGAGAGGCGCCCTAAAAGAGATGGAAAATTCCCGCAGAGAACGCAATCAGGCTGCAAAAGGAATTGCAGAAGCGAAGAAGAAAGGTGATACTGAAACTTCACAAAGAATTATGTCGGAAGTGAAAAACTTAGGAGAAAGGATTGCAGCTTTGGACGAGAAGGCAAAATCCCTACTGGATGAGAGAGATAGAATTAGGATGAGAATTCCGAATCTTTTGCATGATGCTGTTCCGGTCGGAGATGACGAGGAAGGTAATACTCAGCACTCATTACATGGCGTAAAACCTGATTTCTCCTTTGAGCCTAGAACTCATAATGAATTGATTGAAATGAATAAATGGGTCGATTTGGAAAGGGCTGCAAAAATTGCTGGTAGCCGCTTTTTCTTCCTGAAGGGAGATCTTGCTAGACTCGAGATGGCTTTGCAGACCTATGCGGTAGATTTCCTTGTAAACAGAGGCTTCACCTTCGTTCAACCGCCAGTCATGATGAACCGGCCAGCGTATGAGGGGGTTACAGATTTATCAGATTTTGAGACTGTAATGTATGGAATCACCCCTGACCCGCTTTACATGATTGCAACCAGCGAACATCCGCTAACAGCGATGTACATGGATGAAGTGATCGAGCCAAGTCTTTTGCCAATCAAGATGGTTGGTGTCAGTGCTTGTTTCAGGAGAGAAGTGGGGGCGCACGGTCTTTCAGACCGTGGAATTTGGCGAGTACACCAGTTCACAAAAATCGAACAGATTGTGATTTCTCATCCTGATGAATCTTGGGACCATCACGAAGATTTATTGCAGAATTGTGTCGACCTTTGGGATGAACTCGGACTACATTACGAGGTAGTAAACATCTGTACAGGTGATATGGGAACCGTTGCGGCTAGGAAGTACGACTTGGAAGCATGGCTTCCTGGTGCTAATGCATTCAAGGAAATCGTCTCTTGCTCTAACTGCACAGATTATCAGGCAAATAGGCTCAAGATGCGTTACAGGACTAGTGATGGTAATGCAGCAGTCCATACCCTGAACTCAACCGCAGTTGCAACAAGTAGAGCATTAGTAGCCATAATGGAGCAAAATCAAGAAGAGGATGGTCGTGTATTAATTCCAAATTGCCTAATTTCTCTTATGGGTGGTAAAACGCACTTAGAGCCATGTAAATGGTAGAGGCCTGAAGTCTCATTGTCGAATATGTCACAGTGTTTGGGGGCCACCAGCAGGCATCTCAGGCAGCATGAATACCGTATCACCACGCAGGCTAGGGCCTACATCGAAAGTAGCGAATATTCCTATGTCAGCTATATTATGAGATAGAGAGAACCAAGTTCTTCCGTATGCATCTACTCTAATGTCTAGGAAGTCGCCAAGTCCACCACATCGGTTGTAACCACAATCTGTGACCGTATCGATAGGGTCATCGTCGCCGTTAAGTTGGACAGTTGTTAGCAACGGAGTTTCATTGAAAGCATCGGTTGCGTAAGTGAGGTATGCGTTCCAAACCTCATCATCCCCCTCAGTTTCACCGACATAACCGAAGGCAACAGTCCCTGCGTCCCCTGCGACTACAACTGGGAAGCCTGTGCCGGACAGATTGATTGGTGGCGCAATCATTGTAGCGTTAGACCATGTGTCCCCCTGATCTCTTGAATATGACCAGTAAGGCATGTTGTCAAGACCCATCCACATGGCGTGAACGTTACCTTCTGTATCTACCTCAACCTGTGCTTCTTCTGCATTCCATGTATCAGCAATACCGGTATCTGTTGTTGGAAGCACATGCTCAGTCCAGCTTATTCCTGCATTAGTGGTTCTAAATACAGAGTAACCGTCTCCTGTGCATCCTTTGTTACCTCGGTAGAAATTACCATCGACGCTACCTACCAAGTGGGCAGACAGACCTCCTGAGTTGCAAGTTACAGGTGCTCCTGAGGTTTCAGGACCCCATGTAGCGCCTCCATCTTGACTTGATGAGCATAGTGGGTGAGGAGCATTTCCGTTGATACAGAACATCCAGGTTGTTGGATGAGCAAATGCTGGCATATTGCTACTTGCGATCGTCTGGTGGTCTTGGACAGAATAGAGTTGCGTTGCAACACTTGGGCCATCCCATGAAACTCCGTCATCGTCAGACCACTCAACGGTCATTCCAAGCAAAGCATGCATGTCGAATTTCATAATTCGGCCTGTCCATGGATCAACATAGATGTAGGGATCGTTGGAATTCACTATTGGTAGTAGTGGGTCATAGACATTCTCACAAGAATAGGATAGTGTGTCATACATCCCTATCAAATCGCAAGATACAACCGCTGTTGAGCCTCCTGGCCCATTACCGTATGAACTCATCACCATAGTATCGGTCTGCGTAATTCCCATAGTCGGCTCAAATGTTGACATGCCTATACCGTAATATGTGCCAGTTGCCAAAAAGGGGGTGTTTCTTTCACTAAAATCAAATTCATCATTGCCCCAAGCATCAACTGCATCTGGCATGTGATACCAAGTCAAGTCAGGTTTTTCAAAGTCCCAAACGGTTTCTGTTCTAGTGATAGGTTCAGCTTCTTCCTCTCCAAAACACCCAACAAATGAGGCACTTATCATGAGTATTGTGATGAAAATAGGTCGCATTCACGCACCTCCAAACAAGTCTGCTCCAAGTAATGGGAGTAGCACAGATGCATCTCCTTCTACGCAAACATTCGGTGCCTCAGGTCTCATTTTACCCCAACTAATGGCTTCCTTTAAACGAGCACCTGACAGGCTACCGTCGTGTTCTGGCGCTGTTGTAATGTAGATTGCAGAATCTAAGCCGCCTCGGTATTGATTCCACCAAATTACGTGATGTTTTGAAATCCCTCCCCCTATCATTAACGCATTTGATTTTTCAACATCCCAAGTTAAGTCACTCATTACTTGCTCATCAGCGAGTGTATCTATGTGAAAATCTCGGTATTTTTGTCTAAACATGAATAACTGCGCACCTATGCTACCGTCAGTAATTCCCGGAATACAAACAGGGATTTTATTTTTGTAAGCCCAATAAATTAGTGAATCAGGTGTCCCTATTCGCTTTCCTAATTCCCAGACTAGATGTATCGAGCCGAACCCAATCCATGCCTCTGCACCCTCTTTTCCGGTTTCTCTTAATCTGTCATCCCGGATTTCTTCGAGTACTGGCATAACCACTGCCTCGATAATTTCGCCATAACTTGCATTGGGAACAATTACATTTCCTAATCGCATCAATTGATGTTCGCCTAATTCAATGTCATCTAATTCAAATGCACCGTGATAATAGTGCTTGTAGGCTCTAGCGATATCGTGGTCTAGCATTCCGCAGGTTGTTGATAAAACATTGAACATTTTTGTTTTCACGGCTTCAACAAAAAATCCTCTGGTACCGGTTGCACACAGGCACGCAGGGAATGATAACCAATTTGTAACCAGATTTGCATCTCCTCCGACTTCATCTATTTGTTTCCGCATGTCTTTGAGAATATCTCTTGCATAAGCTAGTTTTGTTGCAGTAAATCCTCCAGCATTTGCCATCTGGTCGATAAGCGACTCTGCGTTTGAAAGTTTTGCAAAATCGTAGTCTTCGACAGGCTTGTCAAACGACTCAGGATCTATTGCCATGTGTGACCGTATCGGGCCTTTGCATATGAAGTCGATTATCAAATTACTTTGATTCCATTTCTATGATTTTATCTCGAATAATTGCGGCCCTCTCGAAGTCCAATTCTAGCGCAGCCTGATTCATCATCTTCTTTAATTCTTCAATTGTAAAATCGAATTCTTCAATTGGTTGAGAAATATTGCTTTTTACAGAATTTGAGGTGCTCCACATGCCTGCTCCGACTTTCAAATTGCTCGCCCAATTCCCATCTTTTCTTCCCCCCTTTGAAGCGACTAATCTTTTACCACCAGCAGTACCAGCAATCAGATCTTCAATGTCGCCTCCCATAACTGGGAGTGCCTTTTGTATTGTAACAGGAACAATTCCATTATCATCATTATGCCTCGACTGTCTTTCTCTTCTTTCAAGTGTTTGACGTATTGCTGCACCCATTGGAGGACTTACAGAATCAGCATACAAAATTACCCGCCCATTGGAATTTCTTGCAGCTCTGCCAATGGTCTGTAAAAGGCTTCTCTCATTTCTTAAGAAGCCTTGACGGTCAGCATCAAAGATAGCTACAAGACTGACCTCTGGAATATCCAATCCTTCCCTCAGTAGGTTGATTCCGACGATGGCGTCTATGTGACCGATTCTAAGCGCATTAATAATTTCAGTTCTCTCAATAGTGTCGATCTCAGAATGCAGATAATGCGCCTTGATTCCCATCTTGTTGAGATACTGAGAGACTTCTTCTGCAAATTTGATTGTGAGAACAGTAACGAGGGCTCTCTCTCCCTTCTCGATTCGAGCATTTATTTCTGAAAGTAAGTCAGCAACCTGGCCTTCCGTGCCTCTGACTTCTATTGCGGGGTCTAATAGGCCGGTAGGTCTAATCTCCATTCTTGGGATATCTTCAATCATCTGTAACATATCATACATACTTTCAGAGTCGGGATGCTTTTTCGAGTATTCTGGTTCATTGACGCCGCCTCCGCCTGAAGCATGCCTCAAACCTAGCGGGATCTCTTGCTCAGTCGTCTCACAAAAGTGCAATAACTCTCTTTCACCTGGTGTAGCGCTGACATAGACCATTTGGGGGACTAAACTCTGAAATTCATGTATCTTCAATGGTCGATTGTCAGCAGCAGACGGCAGTCGAAAACCATGCTCAATCAAGTTCAATTTCCTACTTCGGTCTCCTCCATACATTCCGCCTACTTGCGGTAGAGTGACATGGGATTCATCCATAATCACTAGGAATTTTTCAGGATCTCCATGAAATTGTTTAGCTGCTGCTGAAAAGAAATCTAAGAGGCAGTATGGCCTTTCTCCTGGACTTCTTCCATCAAAGTGCATAGAATAATTTTCAACTGCGGTGCAGTGTCCTACTTCGCGGAGCATTTCTAGGTCATAATTGGTCCTCTGATCCAGCCTGTGTGCTTCTAACTCCTTGCCTTCAGATTTCAACTCAGCAATTCTTCCATCCAACTCGGTCTCTATATTCTCAAGTGCATTTTCGAATCTTTCTGGCGATACCATGAAGAATTCCTTTGGGTGTATCCAGGCTTCTTCTAATTCGTCAAGGATTTCCCAAGTGACAGGGTCGCAAATCTGTATGTGTTCTACTCCATCAAATCCAAACCTAATTCTCAAAGGATCATCTCTACTCGGCATCCAAACATCCAGGTTTTCTCCTCTTAATCGAACCTGCCCTCTCTCAAGGTCTGTTGAAGTTCTTGCATACTGTAGAGCAACCAACTCTCTAATCAGATCGATTGGTTCAATTTCTTGACCGACATGAATTCTGCAGTGGTAAGACAGGAATGTTTCAGGGGCATTAAGTCCGTATATGCAAGATACAGATGAAACGACGATACAATCAGGACGACTGACTAGGCTGGCAACCGTGGCAAATCTTTCTTGTTCAATTCTTTCATTTATCGAGAGTTCTTTATCGATGTACAAATCTCTTTTTGGGAGGTATGCTTCTGGTTGGTAGTAATCATAGTGTGATACAAAATACTCGACGCCATTATTAGGAAATAAACTGGCCATCTCTTGGTACAGTTGTCTCGCTAATGTTTTGTTGTGACTCATTATCAGTGTGGGGATGTTCAACCTCTCAATGAGGTGTGCCATTGCGAATGTTTTGCCCGATCCCGTTACACCTAAAAGGACACATCTTTCTTGTTTATTTTTCAATTGAAAAACTAATTTTTCAATTGCTTTTTCTTGATCTCCCGCTGGGCTATGTTTTGACTGTAATTCGAACTTTGAGATTGAAGGAGAAAGCGTGTCTTTTACAGCCCCTTCCAGGGCCTTCGAGATGTCGAAGGGGTCGCTCATACTTCCATCATCCTAAGGCAAATACAGTCCGCCATTAACATGAATAACAGCCCCTGTAATGTAGTTCGCTTCGTCGCTCACAAGGTATGAAACTGCTTCTGCTATATCATCTGGTGTTCCAATCCTTTTCAAAGGTACTTCCTCGATTCTGCTTGCACGCTTTTCGGGCGTGTCGCCAGCGAGAATATCTGTATCAACAAATCCAGGTGCAATGATGTTGACTCTCTTTCCGTCAGCCCCAACAGCCTGGGCTAACGAGCGAGCCCACAGAGCAAGTGCAGCTTTTGATGCTGAGTAGTCAGCACCATGTGGAGAACCTCTGGTTCCTAATTGGCTTCCAATAACACAAATTCTAGCTTCACTATTCAAGCTGGATTTTACTGAATCCCAAACTAGGAATGAACCTTCAAAATTAGTTGACATGGTCCTTCTCAGGTGTGCATAGTCCAGTGATTTTGCATCAATTCGATCATATCTGCCGTGATTTAAGACCAAAACCTCGATTCCTTCACTAACCCAAGGGTGTGTAGCTAGGAGAGCAACTTCTCTCGCATCGGTAACATCGCAGTTTACTGCGACCGCATCTATTCCCGAGTTTCTAATATCGTCAACCAATAATTCTGCGGGTTTTGATGAAGTAGAGTATGTCAGTAGTATTCTGTAACCATCTTCTGCTAATTTTCTTGATATTGCGGCCCCAATTCCGCGACCTCCCCCAGTCACTATTGCTGTCCGCATAATTATCGCACTTGGTGGTGTTTGAATAAATCACTGGAGAAATTTAGCAAGTTGGGGTGGCTGCCACCCTTCAGGTTTCATTACCTTCCCATCTTCTCTCCGAATAACTTTCCCGTCTACTAATTTCGCCATATTAGATCTATGTACTTCATTAAAAGCATCATCGTAAATCTCTTGCATGCCATGATTGATTATAGTTCCAGCGAGGATATATGCAATATCTGCGAGTGCGTCTAGGACTTCTACAAGGTCACCTGTTCTGGCTGCTTCTGCATATTCTTCAACTTCTTCGCTAAGTAATTTTATTCTCAACTCAATAAGTTCGTCAGAACTTAGGCCTGGCTCTGTGAGATATGGTATTTCGAAAGCTTCGTTAAACTCAAGCAGGGATTTCACAATCGGATTCATGCATTGATGTAGGAGGACTCACTCTATCAAATTTGCATACTCAAAAGAAGAATCCAGCCAGTGGCAGCATGACCTCTGAACCACCAGGTTTGGAAGTTGTTACCTCCAACAATTATGATTGATATTATCACAGCCAGCGATGCGATAGTTCCGTAAACGGAAACGGTAGAAAAAGCGAATGCCCACAATGGTATAGAGAGCAGCATAACTGTCATCGTGGTAGGTGGTTGAAATCTAGCGGGAAAGGATTTCACTCCGTTTTTTCTATCGCTTTCAATATCCATTTGTGCATATCCAAGGTCGAACGCAGCAATCCAGAGTAACACTCCAACCGAGACTAATAGTAATTCAGGATACCAGTCACCAGACATAACCTCTCCTCTGATCCCAACCCATGCGCCAGCAGGTGCTAATGCAAGACAACCACCAAGCCACCAATGACACATCCACGTAAACCGCTTGAGGTATGGATAAACAACGAATGCAATAACTGGTATTGGAGATAGGTATAGGCACAGAGGATTCAACATCCAAGCACCAGTAACCAACATTAGAAGGAAAATACTGCAAAGGACCCAGGCTGTTTGCATAGACATCGTTCCAGCTGCAAGATGTCTTTTTGCTGTTCTAGGATTTGCTGCATCGATGTCCTTGTCAATTATTCTGTTTAGACCCATTGCCAAACCTCTTGCTCCAATCGCTGCCACAAGAATCCATACTAGTTGCGAGATTGTGGGTTCTCCTGCCATGTAGGCCCCAATGAAAACGAATGGAAGGCTGAATAGTGTGTGTTCGATTTTAACAAATGATGAAATTTGCTTCAAATCCATCTACATCACCAAATTGTTTGGCCAAGGGGGTAAATCAAATCTCTCAATTGCTTCCAATGTTTCAGGATCGTGCATCGTAATTGCTGGCCATCTTCTTACAACACTCGGCCCTTCTTTTGAGGGTATTGGAGTTGTTGCATCCCAAAAGATTCTACCATCTTCCACGATGAAATCACGCTCAGCTGCGAAGCGAGATGTTAGTTGCCAGAGCAGTCTTCTTTTGGCACCACTTCCATGTAAATCTAAGTCATTATCTGTGAAGAATAACCACCTCAATTCATTTTTGGAGTCTAATTGCCAAATTGAATTTCGCAATTGAGAAATTTTTTCCCTCTGTTTAGAAGCATTTTCTTCATCAGGCCATTGAGAACCCGTTCTTGGCTCAGGCTTTCCATCGATATCTAGGGTTACTACCAGCATAGAATTCCTCAACAATAAACAGCCTTCGACACCATCTATTTGCATTACTCTTTCAACAAATGTATTATCTACGCCAGGTGGATTTTCTTGCCCTCTTCTCCAAGCCGGACATTCATCAACTGGCGATCCCTCAACAGGATTTCCACTTCGTGGGTCAGCATCTACAATTCTAGTGGCATCTATGATAACTTTGGAATGAACATTCTCAAACGTGGAAGCAGGTTCTAACGAATCACTTACCATTCCGTCCAGAATTGTAATGTCGCTATTTGGGTCGACTCTATCATTCAATGCGTCAAGTAGAGCTTCCAAGTCATCAGGCGACTCGTCGGTAGCAATCATAATTTTAAGAAACATCATTTGTCCAGCACCCAATAACCCTAAACAGGTCTTTCTTGCTTGTCTTGGGTATCTTTGCTTACTTTTTACGATAGCTAAATTGTGAAAGCCAGTTTCAAGTGGGAGGTGAACATCTAGTACATCTCGATGTTGAAATGAGAGTATTGGCCTGAATTGCTTACCGATTGCTTCTCCAAGATATCCATCTTCCATGGGAGGCTGACCAACGATAGTAGCAGGCAAGATTGCATTTTTTCTTCGAGTTATTGCGGTGACATTCAAGACAGGATATTGGCCAGTTAAAGAATAAAATCCGAAGTGGTCTCCAAATGGCCCTTCAGTTCTGGTTTTCGTTGCATCGACCCATCCTTCGATGACGACGTCTGCATCAGCAGGGACTAGCAGATCTTGCGTCAAGGCTTTGGTAATTCTAAGTCTCTTTTTCCCTAAGAAGCCTGCAAACATGTATTCTTCCAAGTTATCCGGTAGTGGTGCGATTGCTGAGAATATCAGTTCTGGTGGCCCGCCTATACAAATTGCAACTGGCATTTTACCTTCAGGCCATGCAGCGGCATGGTCAGCTCCGTGCTTGTGTATTTGCCAATGGAGACCAACTTCTTTTGGACCGAAAACTTGACCTCTATACATGCCTAGATTATGTTCACCAGACTTTGGGTCTTTTGTAACAACTAGTGGCAGTGTAATGTATCTGCCTCCATCCATTGGCCATGTCTTTGGTATCGGTAATTTTGTCACATCTGTTTCCATTACAACTCTTTGACATGAGCCCTTTCTAACTTTTTTAGGAGGCATAGATATTGCATCTCTAAGCAAGGGCAAACCAGTCCAGGGTTTTTTCACAATACCTCCGATATCGGGCTTCATCAATGCTACCAATCTTTCACCAACTTCCTTTGAATGAGCCGCACCCAACGCCCTCAACGTCCTGTCATGCGATCCAAAAAGATTCATTGCAAGCGGAATTTCACTAATTTCTCCGTTTGGTAAGCGGGGTTTTTCAAACAATACAGCCGGGCCATTTGTTTTCACTAACTTATCAGCAATTGCACCAGCTTCCAGTTCGACGTCTACTGGTTCACTAATTGTCATCAGTTCGCCATTCTTTTCTAAATGGCTGACCCAACGACTAAGGTTAACCCAGGCCATACCACACCGTAGAATTGATTCTTCATGAATACTTGTCTTGTTCCGACTGATTGAAATCTCGCATCACATACGCTGTAACATGGCGGACTGTGACCTGCTAGTAATCGGCGCCGGTCCCGGAGGTGGGTCGGCAGCCCTACATGCTGCTAGAGCCGGGCTTTCAACAGTAATTGTCGAGGCAGATTCAGACGTAGGTGTTCCCGTGCACTGCGGAGAATGTCTGTCTCAAATTGCTGTTGACAATCTAGATTTGGAATTACCAGACGAAGTAATAGCTCTAGATTGTAAAGGAATAAGAGTGATATTCCCTGACGGCACATCTAGGCTACTTACAGAGAAAGGTTACGTCCTCGAGAAACACAAGTTCGAACAGTGGTTGTGCAGTGAAGCAGTAAAATTGGGAGCTCAGCTTAAACTATCACATAAGGTAAAATCAATGGAAAGAATTTACAATAGCAAAAATGAATTTCTATATTGGAAAATTGATGGTAAAGGAGACGCATTTCCAATCGAATGCAAAGCAGTAATTGACGCATCAGGTGTCACGGGGGCTGCAACAAAAATACTCGAAATGGGAACGCAGATTGAGATGATTGCAGGAATCCAGTATGAGATGACTGACGTTGAAAATGACGGCTATCTCGATTTCTATCTTTGGCCAGAATATTCACCACATGGATATGTGTGGATGATTCCCAAAGATGGTGGCAGAGCGAATGTAGGACTAGTGACTACTGACAAAAAAGGTGCAATAAAATATCTTGATAAGTTTGTAAATGAAACCTACTTGAAAGAAAAAGAAATACAAAATCCAGAATGGAGAAAGCCAGGGATAAAACCCCGGCCTTTTGGAGGCACAATCCCTATCTCTGGACCACGAGAGATAACTACTGCGGACGGTTTGATACTTGTTGGCGATGCTGCAGGATTTACGTCTCCTCTATTTGAGGGAGGCTCGCATCTTGCGTTGTGGTCAGGTAGACAAGCAGCATTAACAATGGCTGAGGCA